>CALXNS010000001.1 GCA_944389815.1 uncultured Victivallis sp.
TCATTTCTCTGGGATGGACTTGCATTGATTCACCGCGGCGGAACCAGTTATATCAACGAGCCGTACGTCACCGGCGGCAATCCGATCCTTGCGGAAGACAAAGTTCTGTTCAACGACATGCTGGGCAGTACGCTGGGGAGTCATTCCGACGAGGGATATACGCCGGTTCGGATGACCGCCTTCGGCGAGAGTGATAACGCGGACGCTTTCTTCACCGGCAAGCCGCTGGTTGGTGAGCTTGGCTATACCTTCCTCTTCCGCAACTACCGACCGGAACAGGGCAAATGGCAGACCACCGACCCCCTCGGCTACCCCGACGGATGGAACAACCTCGCGTATGTCAATAATGGCGTGACTCAATATATTGATTGGCTAGGGGGTGAAACTAATTACGTAATTGATGAATCTAGTATAGTGACGACGGATAACAGGAAAAATAGCCCAGGACAGTGGGAAACAGTATATACTTCATCAGTACAAAGTGGTTTTTGGGGAGATTGGGTACAAGTCGTAGAACGAAAAATCAGCCATGTGGATTGGTTGTTGCTGGGAGAACATTCTCATGGTTCTGCCACAGCAGCAACAACAACGATGGTAGAGCACACAAACGCACAAACACAATCTGCAACATTTGAAAGTACATTGTCATCGGAAGTTAAGACAAGTTTCTTGGGGATTTTTGAGGCAGGAGTCCAGGCTTCCTTTACGGCAGGTATCGGAATCAATCACTCAGCTACTCTAGGCTCTGGTAGCGTTATCAATAACTCGGCAGGACATGGATCAAGTATTGCTTTGTATCAAGAAATTGTTAATATTGAATATCGAACCTATTGGTACTATGTTGGTTCTCCGCAAACATATGAAGATATGACAATTTTGCAATCTTATTCTTCAATAGGAAGTACAAGAACAGGTACCGTCACTTCAACTTGGGAATACAAGGAATAAATATGCAAAAATCGTTTTTTCTAATAATCATTCTTTTTATTTTATACGGAAGCTCAACCGCAATTGCAGAACAATTATATAATTCGACACAAATTGTTGTAACTGACAATAGAATCAAATCAAAAAATATCGTGTTTAATTTTTCTGTAGACGACATTGAATATAAATGTCAAATTTCCCATAAACGATGGCATCAACTACAGATTTCGCCTCCATTTGTTTTGCGGGAAGACGGCTTAACAGCCTCTCTGACGGGTGCTTTTTTTGTAAATGAAAAATTATATAAGAATGAATATACCCTTCCTTCATTATTTTGGGAGAAGTTGCAGGAAAAAACATCCATTAGCACTTCAGAAAAATATATGACTAATATTATTGTCAATAAAAGTCAAGAAATGTTCTTGGTTTATTTTCAGGAAATATTGAATCTGGATGTATCTATTCCAGAAACCCAGCAAGAGTATACGTTTGAACTGCCTTCGCATCGTAGCGCAACGGTAGTTATGAATTTGATGAGTATGAAATAGGTCGGGAACATCCGAAAAAGTGCGTACATTTTGAGAGTGTGTGCCTTGGGGATCGGGGCTGTTTTCTGGTTAACTATTGAAACTAATCAGGACATGGACATTAGCGTGGTTAGTGCCGCGAATGTACGCGAAACGCCTGTTTTGCTTTTCTGCAAAGCAGTGAGGAACCTATTTGACAATGCCGAGCGGAGAGAGCGAAGCCTCTCTGTCATAGTGATCGGAACTGAATGATAAATAGTCGATTATGCAAAAGCCAGATGCGAGAAGGAAAAACCTTTTGAGGAAAGGTCCTTTCCTTCTCGCGCTCTACCTTTTCCAAACCTTTTTTCACCGGGAAAAGAAAACATGTCGATGATTGCTATCACGATAAACAGTTCAATAAGTGCAAATTTCTTTTTCATCTCTGTGTTCTCCTGTTTGTGTTGTAATGTTGTGATTGACATCGACACAGACCCCGTCTTTTGACGGGATCGGCATTCCGCTTTCGTTTTCATTAAATTATTTTCCGTAAAGAATCAGTTCCCAAGTATCAAAGTGACAGATCCGGCAGGGGAGGCGGCATAACGCGCAGCTCATCCTCGGCAGTTTCCACAGCCACGACATCGCACGGGATGCGGCGATATTGCGGTGTTGCCCCGCCGGAGGCTTTCAGTTCCATAAGGGTCAATGCCGCCAGGGTCTTGGCATATTGTTCCCAGGTATACGCGACGACGAGTCCCCGGAATCCGGCGCCCGGCCAGCAGTGATGGGTGACAATCAACCGGCATTGCTCCGGTGAGATCCCGTTGGCGGCAAGCGCCTGGTACACTTGAACCGAACAGAAGCCATGCGCATATACGGCATCCGGAATTTTGCCTTCATGAAGATTCCGGATGAAATCCTCCATATTCGGTTTCTGAGGAAAACGCAGATAGCGCTGAAGTTCAAGTTCTTCTCCGGTCGCCCGGTAAACATCGCTGATCGTACATTCTATTTCCTGCGTGAAATCGTGGCTCGGCAGAATCGCGATGGAATGCCGTTTTTCTTTCAGCAGATGTTCCGCGAGCCGCCGGGAGTATTGCGCGATATCGTAACCCGCGCCGGAAAACCCCGGCAGCTGCTTTTCTCCGGTCAACAGGGCGATTCCGGCGGCTTTCAGGCGCTTTGCGATTTCGCCGATCAGCGGCGGCGGGTGAATCCAGATGACCGCATTGAGTCCGAGCCGTTTGAAATTCGTGACGATTTCTTCTTCGGACGAGCGTTCAAACGAGCCGGTGATGTAGTTGATATTGCATTGATGCAGCGTTAATTCCTGGCCGATCTGCGCTATCAGACTCCAACTGTAACTGTCATGAAAGAACACTCTGCCGTCCCCGCAGAGCAGACCGATCAGCGGCAGAGCCTTCTGGCCTTGCAGAAAGATATATTCGAGCGCCGGATTCGTGAAGGTGCCTATGCCGCGTTTCCCGATGATGATGCCGTCTTCCGTCATCGCCTTCAGCTCCAGGGTCACTGTGCTCCGGGCGATTCCGAACATTTCGGCCAATTTCCTGGAAGACGGAACGGGAAATGCTTCTCCCGGATGCTGATAGCGTAAACTGACAATATAATGACGCAGCATAGTGCTTTTGTGAAGCTGAGTGCCGTCTGGTTGTTTCAGCATTTTCAAATTCCTGTTGATCGGACATTATCGGACATCTTCTATAATTATACTACATTCTTCTCAAAAAAGCAATAGGGGAAAGAGAAAAAATAATTTTTTTATCCCTGTGGTCAATTGAAAAAATAAACACCCCCCTTGAGTCGGACCTGTTGTATTCAGTTTGCCGAAGAAAAGGGAGGCGTTTACTTTTTCAATTCTCAAGTTGAAGAATTTGACACTTTTTGAATGAGCGGTTCTTGACATTTCAATGGAATTATGGTATAATTATATTTAACGTTATAGTTGTTGTGGTTGAGACTGAAAAAAAGGCTTGTATCTTCTATGACCATCTGCGAAATCGCCAAGGTTTTCAACGTGTCGCCGATGACTGTCAGCAATGCGCTGAACAGTAAGCCCGGCGTGGCCCGCGGCAAAGCTGAATTGATTCGGGAATATGCGGCAAAAATGGGATATCAGCCCTCCTATCTGGCGCGTTCGCTTCAGAATGGCCGCTCTCGCACGGTGGGGCTTTGCCTGCGGGAGATGCCATCCGACCCGTGGAGCGGGATGCTGATTCAGAAGATTCAGGCCCGGCTTTATGAAAACGACCTGTATCTGAACACCATCGTGACCCCGTCTGCCGGATTGTCGGAAATGGAACAGATGAAACGGGAAAAATGGGCGCTGGATTTCTTTGCCGGCATCAAAACCGGCGCTGTTCTGATCGGACCGCTGGATCTGGTGCGCTTTTCCTCTCTTTCTGATGCGTTGCGCAAACACTGCCATGTGATTGCATTTGATTCTCTTGATACACTGCCGATTACGCATCTGAGACTGGATCTGGCCGAAGGATGCCGTCTGGCAGTCAGCCTGCTGCAGGAAAACGGACATCGCAGCATCGGCTATATCGGCCGCAACTGGTTTGAGGAGAAGTGTCCGTCGGAGAATACACGTTACTGCCGCATACAGCAGCTGGCGCGTCAAGCCGGTATGGAATTCTGCCTGGAATGGAGCATTTTCGCAGAGAATTCAAAAGATGAATTGAGTGCGTTGATTGCTTCCGGACACCCCTTGCCGAGCGCATTTTTCTGTCATTCCGACAATTTCGCTTTGTTGGCGATCAAGGTGCTTTCCGAACATGGTTTACGGGTGCCGCAGGATATTTCCATTATCGGTTTTGACGATCAGCCGGTGGCGCAATTGGCGACTCCTGATATTACAAGCATCGGTTTTGATTTGGATGCATACGTCGATCATCTGGTTCAATTTGTTCTGGATGCCGTTGAAAATCCCGGCCGGAACCGGGAGAACGGACCGATGAGTTATCTGGCGGCGCCGCGACTGATGATGCGTCACAGCGTCGGTTCCGCCTGCTGTCGCTGCCGCTGAAGGAAATGACGCATAGAGCCCAAAACAGCTGCGAAGCAACCGGGCGGATAGTTCCAAAGCAACGAAAGTTGTGAAAATCATACAGAAGATGGTTTATCATGCCGGAGCATGGGAGGACTTCCGGCAAAAAGATGTGAATATGACCGGCGGATTGCCGTCAGCGTTGAAAATTACAGGATATTTCACCGAAATCAGAACAATGGGGAAATTACGATTATGAGAATGTATTTTACTTCGGTCGGCAATAGAAAGTCTGGAAATGGCTGCAGATATTTTACATTGATTGAACTTCTAATTGTAATTGCAATCATCGCCGTTCTGGTCAGCATGCTGCTGCCGGCGCTGAACAAGGCGCGTGACAAGGCCCGGCAGATCAGTTGTGTGAACAATGAAAAGCAATATCTGCTGGCGATTTCATTGTATCGGGGAGATTATCAGGACTGGATCTACCTTTCTCCGGATTACTCATTCTACAATGCGTCAAGCCCTGTCAGTTACTATGGGGAATATCTCAGTGCTGACCGGGACAAAACCAGAATTTTCTATTGTCCTGCTGATACTGAGGCACTTCGGAACGCTTCAATCAGTTATAATCTGCCGCAGCTGGGTTTTCATAAAAGTTCACTGTTCAAACACGATTCCTCGATACTCTGGGATCGCTATACCGACTACAGTACCGCACGGGCTGTTCAAAATCACGACAAAGGATTCAATGTCGGCTTTATTGATAACTCAGTTCGCTGGATTTCGGATCCGGCAGGAAAAGTAAACTGTTCCGGCTGGGGATGGACTATGTACACGGTCGCGCGGGACAATCTGCGGTTGAAAATCAATGAGCAGGTCATGGGGTGGTGAGAATGCGTGCTTTTTTTCTCGGAATTTTATGTCTGGCCGCGTTCAGGGCGCCGGCAGCGGAAACTCTGTCCGGCCTGTGCCGTTTCGGGGCGGAGGAGCTGCAAGCCGGAACCGCTTTGCGGAATATGGAACGGGAGTCTGGGAAATGGCTTCCGAGCCCCTGGCCATGCCGGGTTGCGGAAGAAGGCGGCATAACCACTGTGTGGAAAGGACATCGGTCACGTTACCGCTGCCGGAAAGCGCAGGCCGGCTCCTGGCGGCTTTCGTTCCTGGTATGTGTGCAGACCGAAGCCGCCGGGGAAGTGGCGGTGACAACGATGGCCGGAGAGAAGGCGCTGCCCGGAGTGAGCATTGGTGCGACCGGTACGATTGCCGGATTTGACGGCAGGACTCCTGTACGGCCGGTTCCCTCCGACCAGTTCAAATTACCGGTCGGAAAATGGACTCCGGTTTGGATTGAATTTCATGCCGGGGAGGAGCCGTCCTATTCTTTGGGGAGCAGTAAGAACGTGCTGCTGCAGAGAGTTCCGCTGGCCGCTGAAGTTCCGCAGTTCATTGACGGAGTTGAAATTCGCGCCTGTACTTCCGGAGACGGCGGAAGAAAAATTCTGCTCGATCAATTTGAACTGGTTCCGCTTGCGGGGACATTGCCGCAAGCGGCTGTCCGCCTGGAACCTTTGAATGGAAATCTGGGGTTCTGCTTCGTATCCGGTTCCGCGGTGCGCTTCAGACTTCAGTTATCAGGCTGCGTTCCTGATTCCGGGATGACGGCAGGCTGGAGTGTATCTCCTTATTATCAGGCCGGAACGGTAAAAGCCTCCGATATGTTTATTCCGGACAGTACCGGCGGCGCGGTCATTCAGTTGCCGGATGACTTGCCGAAACAGAGTTACCGGCTTCGCCTTTTCCTGAAACAGAACGACAGGAAGTTGCTGGAAAAGGAATACTCCTTTGCCGTTCTCTCCCCTTCGCCGGAGCCGGCGGAGGAACCTGAAAATGAATTTCTGGGAATGTGTACGATGGAGATGCATCCGTCTTCGGAGACGTTCGAAAAGGATCTGGCGATTCTCAAACTGCTGGGGGTTCAGCATATCCGGGTCTGGTCTCCGTGGAGTTGGTATCATCCGGAAGAAGATCGGGAACCGGTGCTGGCGGAAAAGCGGAAGGCTGCCGACCGTTTTGCGCAGGAAGGAATTCGCTGGATTGAGGATATTCAAGCTGCGCCGGCATGGGCTTCCGATGCTCCGGCTGACGGAATCAACCGTTGGAAATACCCGCCGCGCAACTGGGACTTCTATGCGAAGTACATCAATGCTCTCACTGCCGCTCTCGGCAGCCGCGCCTCCTATCAGATCTGGTGCGAACCGGCGAGCTGGATGTCGATTGACCGGATTGAGGGAAAGTATCCCGGCGGAATCGCCGAAGTGATTTCCCGTTATATGCTTCTGACCGAAGCTGCCGTCAAAAGAAATGCGCCGGGGGCCGTTTTCATGGGACCGGCTTCTTCTTCCGGCGTACCGGAGTGGACTGCGATTCTGCTACGCCGTTATGGTACGCACTTCAATGCGATTTCTTATCATTATCCGAAATGGCCGAATACGCCGCGGAGCACCAACCAGCGGATCCGGCGCGACATTCTGCGTTATGCGGACCGCCTGCTGCCTCAGTATTGTGACGAAGCCGAGTCGTTCGCAATGGCCTCCCCGGAAGGTGAAGAACGGCAGCTTGCTGCATTGCAGTTCGCCGTTGAACAGTGGGGAGAGGGGATTTGCCGCCGCTTTTATCATTGTCTGTTTCGGCACCCGCGTGTTCCTGATGGACCGGACTCCAATTATCTGACCGCTGATTTTCAGCCGTCCGGCGGTATCGGAGTTTTTCAGACCCTGCTGGCGCAAACCAGAAATGCCGATTATATCGGAAAACGTGAGTTTCCCGGAGGCGCAGTACTGCATTTTTATCGCAGGGAGAACCGGTTATGCGCCATCGCCTGGAAAAACGGCATGGGAAATGGAACTCCCGCTGTTTTCTGGAACGATGAAACAAAAATTTTTGATCGTTATGGGAACCTGCTTGAGAATGGAACATTCCAGTTGGGCAGGGAGGTCGTCTATCTTGAAAATCCCGTAAACGGAATCGGCGGGGAACTTTTCATGCAGCTGCGTCCGGAAACTCTGCGACTGGATGCCGATCTGGTTCAGCCTGTCCGACTGACGTTCTTCAATCCCTCCAATGCTCCGGTTTCCGGGAAAGTTTGCTTCAATGATGAATTTGCAGAGATCAAACCGGAAGAAACGATTCTGAAACTGGAACCGGGCGAACGCCGGGAACAGGTGTTCACTGTCCGGCCGCGTCGCGGACAGTGTGATTTCCGCCGGAGATCGATCACGGCGGAATGGAACGGCCGGAAAATCATAATCGGCCATGGCCAGTATTTTGATCCGGCGAAACTGCTGACTGTTGATGCGGGAGGATTTTCCGCCGCTTCCGGGTGCTGGGAACAGACTCCGGGAGAGTTTCGCCATGAGGCGCTTGCAGGAGCCGCCGTGCCATCCGCACATTCCGGATTCCGGGCCGTTCGGAAAAAGGATGGCCGGAGCTGCGGTGAGTTCCGTGCTGTTTTTGCTCCCCGGCCGGAGGCCGAATGGCTCGGAATGTTTTTTGCACGTCAACCGCTCGTCTTGCCGGGGATCCCCGTGACTATGCGTCTGAAGTACCGGGCGGATACGGAGATGCTGCCGAGTGGCGCGGGAGTTTTATTCCGGTTTGAAGATGCCCGTGGAAAAATATTTCAATACGGGGTGGTTCCGTTTTTGTCGGCCTCGGATTCCGGGGAGCTGCTCATGCGTGAGTCTTTTCTGGACAGTCCTGTAACACAGGCGCACCGCCATTCGCAGTGGGGAGGCGGTGATCCGGAAAGCATAACGTATCCGATCCGCTTTCTCGGCTTTTCACTGAACCCGACTCCGCAACGGCTGCGCAATGCGGTATGGGACGGCAGGATTGAAGTGGAGGCGATTGAATTTGACTGTTATATGCCGCAGGAGCCGCCTCGCCCGGTTCTGCAGCAGCAGGATGCCACCAACCATTTTTGAGCGTGGAAAAGGAAAAGGTCTCCGGGAGGAACCGGGTTATACGTCGACTCCGAAACAGCGGGCCGGAAACATGATCGTATGAAACACCAGTTCAAACGGCGCCATGCTTCCCTCGCAGATGTTCGCGATTCCGGGGGACAGCCCGCCGAACGGCAGACCGAGGGTACATTCGACCACTCCCCACGGAATATACAGGATTTTGAAGGCGGCCATGCCTATCTGGGCAAGGCCGCGGGCGCCGCCGAGCATGCCCTGAATCACATAGGGCTGCGCCGTTTCCGCCATACGCATGGCGGCGGGCGCGAGGATCGCGATGGTCACCGGGTCGATCGCATGCGCTTCCGGAGCGGGGGCGAACCAGCCGGTGACGGCTGCCAGCGTCAGCAGTGTGATCCATATCGTCTTGCGCATTCCGTACTCCGTTATTCCGAGCGCAGAACCGTGATCGGATTCTGCTGGGCTGCCTTGTAAGCCGGATAGGTTCCGAAAATCACGCCGACCAGACACGAGATGACCAGCGACAGCGCGATGCTCCAGAGCGAATAGACGGTCGGCATGCCGCTGTAATAGGTGATCGTCCGCGCGATTCCGATGCCGGTCAGGATGCCGAGCACTCCGCCCGACGTGGTCAGGAACACGGTCTCAATCAGGAACTGGAGCAGGATGTCCGACTTCTGCGCGCCGAGCACGCGCCGGGTCCCGATCTCCTTGCGACGTTCGAACACGCTTGCGAGCATGATGTTCATGATGCCGATGCCGCCGACCACCAGCGAAATGCTGGCGATCGAACCCATTACGATCGTGAAGATGTTCTGGGTCTGCTCGCGCTGTTTCAGCAGTTCGAACGGAACCACCATGCCCCAGTCTTTGGTGTCGGAGTGGAGCTTTTCCAGATAGCTGGAGACACGCTTGGCGGTATTGTCGATATACTGGGTGTCGGCCACCCGGATCAGGAACAGGTCGTATTCGACCCGCGTGATCTTGTACTGCCGCCCCTCCCGGTAGAAGGTGTAATCCTTGAATTTCGCCTTGGCCGTGCTCATCGGGATCAGGATCATGTCGTTCTGACCGCCGATTTCCGGGTACTGGGTGCCGTATTCGTTGTTGAGGATGCCGACGATTCTGTAAACTTCGTCCTCGATGCGGAGCGTGCTGCCGACGACGTCGGTGTTGCCGAGGGCGAAAAGCTTGCGTTTCACATTCCTGCCGATCACGCAGACATTCGCGTTGTTCCTGAAGTCCGCCGGGGAAAACCAGCGGCCCTTTTCGAGCTTTGCGGAAGAGTCCTCCAGAAAACGGTAGTCGCAGCCGATCAGCTTGAGATCGGTGCGCTGCAGGCCCTTGAGCACCTTCTTGCGGGCATCGAACAACGCGGTGATTTCGTCGACGTTGTCCATCCGCGAGAGATGTGCGGCGTCACGCTCGGTCAGGCCGAAGCGCTCCATCACGCTCGCATTGTCCGAACTTTCGCTGCGGCTGTTGATCGGGGGGCGCTGCGAAAACGTAAGTGCCCAGCCAGCCCCATCTGGATTTGAGGCAGACAGCGTGGTATGTTCTGCCACAAACCGGAATAATGGGAGGACGGCATGGGACGGGAAGGACGAGATTATTGGGAGGCGCAACTGTCACTAGCCATGTTGCATACTTGTTAATTTGAGATAAATAATCAGACACATTGACACTTGGATTCTTAAACTCTACTATGATGCATTTACCTTCTGCCGGAAATAATAAGACATCTGGTCGCTTCTTTCG
>CALXNS010000002.1 GCA_944389815.1 uncultured Victivallis sp.
AAAAAGATTCACATTGATCGAGCTCCTCGTCGTAATTGCGATCATCGCCATTCTTGCATCCATGTTGCTGCCGGCTCTGAATCAGGCACGGGACCGCGCCAAGGCGGTCTCCTGCGTCAATAATTTAAAACAAATCGGAACTTGCGCATTGCTTTATTACGGCGACTACGGCCGGATTCTGCACGCATACGACCCCGCCACCGGCAACAACATCTGGTGGCAGCGGCTGCATCAGCTCGATTATTTGAAGAATGAACAAATCACGCTCTGCCCCGGGTTCGGCCCCTCTTCGAAGCGGCTCGACATTGCCTACAGCTACGGACTGGTTCAATATCATCTCTCGTATGACATGGGCGGCGGCGATCCGGGGGAACTCGCCGGCGGCGGATACGTCGACATCGCCAATAAAAAACATCTCGGCAAACTTTCCCCCGCGGATTACGCGTTGTTCATGGATTCGATTTCGATCATCGGCGGCGGCATGGTTCAGGTCTATTACGTCCGGGCGCGCACCTGGAGCGGTTCCGGCTGCATGGGGCGTTTCAGCCATTCGAAACGGGCGAACATCTGTTTCGCCGACGGCGGTGTTCGTTCAGTCCTCGCGGAAGAAGCGAATTCCAGGCACGCATTTTACGCCGGCCAATGCTGGACGCCCTCCGGCAATTTGTAAAGATTCACGACGATGCAGAAGATGCACAACCAGTTCATGACTCCAGTAAGTTCCAGTGCGTTTCTGGACGAATTATATTGCAACACCATGCAGTCGCTGATCGACCGGACGCGTGAGGACGGTTTCTGCCGGACCAGTTACGGCGAGCTCAACGGCGTGAAGTGTTACACCGAATGCCATTATTCCCGCGACGCCTGCGAAGCGGCATGGGTTCTCGCCGATCAGGGCTGTACGGATACGGCGATGAAAATTCTGCAATACACGCTCCGGAATACGCCGCAAAATCAATATTACATCGTCCACGCCTTCCGGCCGGACGGCACGCCGCTGCACAATCACATTCAGATCGATACGCCGGCCCATCCGGCGCGGGCCCTGGCGCGCGCGCTTGAAATGGGCGCCGATCCGGCCGGCGCAGAAGAACTTTTCCGCCGGCTCGAAGCCTTTTTCCAGGCGGCGCACGAACACCATTTTCACAGTGAATGCAATCTTTACGACTCCGGCAACTTCAATGAGCAGCTCGGCGGCGGCAATGAACCGTTGCTCGACATGTTCACCAACGGTGCAATGTATGCCGGACTTCTCGCGATGGCCCGTTCAGCTGAACTGCTGCACCACCCGGGCGACACCTACCGTGCCGCGGCGGCGCGCCTCACCGACGGAATCGAACTCCATCTCTACGATCCCGAACACCATTTCTACCGTGCCGCGCTTCACGCCGACGGGACGGAATGTCCCCGGCCGGTCAACTGGATCAACCTCTACCCGGCGCGCTGGTATCCGGGGCGGATCGATGCATGGCGGAACGTATCGGAATATCTCTGGACGCACGGTCTCAATCAGTGGTACAGCAGGGAAATTCCAAGCGGCGAGAGCAATTTCATGACCTTCCGGACGATGGGGAAAGTGATCGGTCAACTTCTCGGCTTCGCCGCGCGCGAACGACGCGCCGACCGAGTGGAGACGTTGCTGCGTTTTCTGGAGGAAACCGTCCGCAAGCCCGACAACCTCTACCCGGAATACTGGCTCCATCATCTGCCGGAGCGCGGGCAATCCCCTTACATGGACTGGTTCTTCGACGAATTCCGCGGGGTGTGGACAAGTTTCACCGACGATCCGGACGGCGACTACACCGTGGACAGCGGCAACTGCGAACAGTGTTCGGTGTATCTGGCTCATTTTTCCAATGAGATCATCGGATTCCGGGGGGATTGGCGCCGGGTGGAAGTTGCGCCGTTCCTCGCCGGATACGGATCATTCGAAGTGCGGAACCGGTCGCTCGGGGTGCGTGACGAAGTTGAAGTTCACGGGTCATTCCGGCTTGACGACGGGAAACTGGAATTCTCCGCCGATGCGCCGGTGGAGGAGATTGTGCTCGCTGCGGGCGGCGTGCGGGAGACGTTCCGCCACACCGCGGCGGCATGGATTTATTTTTGAATCAGATTTGCGCCGCATCCGGCAGCGGCTCCGTCCAATGACGGGGCATTAGACGCGGCGCGACGTTGATGATGCGCGGGAATTCGGAAGCGTCCGCGGCGATCAGTTGTTTGATCGCCCGTTCGCCGATGAGTTCGAGGTTGATTGCAACGGTCGAGAATTGCCCGTTCGCGCTGAGATAGGGCAGGAGGTTGTCGTAACCGACCACTTCGATTTTCGGCCTCAGATGAAGTTTGTCGAGCGCGGCGGAAACGCCGGCGGCCAGCAGATCGTTGGTGCAGAAAATTCCGTCGATTTCCGGATTCTCCTCCAACGCTTCCTGAAGAAGTTCGCGGCCGATGGCGAATTGTTCATCCTGACGCGGCGAACCGGTACGGCTCCAGCGGTAGATCCGCGCGTCATCCGGCGCGATGCCGTTCAGTTTCGCGGCCTGAAGGAATCCTTCGAGGCGGCGGTCGTAGTTGTCGGACGGAAGCTTGAGCGCGAATGCGCACAAGTTCCGCCGCTTCCGGCCGATCAGGTAATCGGTGGCTTCGAAACCGCCGGCGAAGTCGTCGTTGAAGATGCCGTGGGCATTCGAAGGCATCTCTTCGAACCCGGGGAAGTGATAATTGAGGAAAAGGAACCGCACATCGGGATATTTCCGCACTACCCGGCGCGCTTCTTCGACGTTGTCCCAGGAGAGCATGATTACGCCGATGAAATCAAATCCGGAATTGCCGAGGTAGGCGGGCATGCTCCGTTCGGAAAGAATCAGAAGATCGATGTTCGCGCGATGCGCCTCCCGCTGGATTCCCGCGTAAATGCGTCCGTCGATGACGTCTTTTTCGAGCCGCATCGGGTCGCTGGGGTCGAAAATGGCGCAGATACGCGGTTTCGAATCCCCCCGCACCGGCGCCTCCCCCCGGACGAACGTTCCCTTTTTGGGGCGACGGAAACAGATGCCGTCGTTGATGAGCAGAATATACGCGCGTTCGACGGAACGGTTGCTCAATCCGGCGATCCGGCACATGCTCACGATATCCGGGAGCTGTTCGCCGGACTGAATGGAGTTCGACTTGATGTATTCTTCGAGCTGATCGCGCAACTGGATGTATTTGGGATAGGATTTGTCGTCCGTCAGCACGGGATGAAAGGTTTCGAACATGGAATCAAGCTCTCCTCGTTGAAATAAAACGCTGTCGTCCGGCAAATCTGGCTGAATGACCGGATCTGGTGTCCGGCTTTATCATAACACGAAATCAGGATTTTTTCGAGTATTTTTCAGAAATTTTTTGAACAAAAAGAAGAGAACAATTCAGGGCGCAGAAAGAAACCCTGCGGGAAATTCCCGCCTGAAACATTGAAATTAAAAAAACATTGTCTTTTTTTTCAGAGGTTGCAACAAATGAAAAATCAATTCACCGAATTTTTTCCATTCGGCTGCCAATATCACCGCGCGCCGACGCCGTTGCCGGAGGAGTGGGACGGCGATCTGGCCGAAATCGCCCGCAATCACTACACTCATGTCCAGTTCCGCCCGCAGTGGCGCTGCCATGAGAGATTGCGCGGGAAACTGGTCTGGGATGATCTCGACCGCCTCTTCGACCTCGCAGCGAAACACCATCTGCGCGTGATCCTCAAACCCCAGCTTGAAAACGCTCCCGACTGGGTATTCACCGAACTGGGCGGCACCCGGATCGGATTTCACGGCAGACGGCTCGATCCGATCGCCCATGCGGCGTTCTACGTCGGCGGCTGGTGGCCGTGTTACGACAACCCGGAGGTTGCGGCGGCGGCGGAGGAGTTCACGCGGCAGCTTGCGGCGCGCTACAAGGATCACGAGGCGCTCTGGTTCTACAATGCGTGGAACGAACCGCGCAGCCGGCCGCTCGGACAATGCATGTGCGAACATTCGATCCGCAAATATCAGGAGTATCTGCGCCGCAATTTCGGTTCGATCGAAGCGCTCAACGACGCCTACGGCAAGGCGTGGACCGCGTTTGAAACGGTCATGCCGCCGCATTCGTTTTCGGACTACACCGAATTGTTCCTCTGGCGGCGCTGGGCGGCGGAATCGGTCGCCGAACAGGTCGCGCTCTCGGTGCGGGGAATCCGTTCCGGTGATCCCGATGCGAAGATCATGTGTCACGTCGGATGCTCCAGCGTGGTGCAGGATCCCGCCTGCGATACCAGCAACGACCTGCTCAACGCCCGCGAAGTGGACTGGTACGGATGTTCGTTCCCGATCGAACTGCAGGCCAGGACGCTGATCGATCACAACATGCCGCTCTTCCAATCTTCGTGGCTGCGGCGGGTGGATTCGAATTACTGGTGCCAGGAGTTCTACACCAATTATTCCAACTGGTGCCGCGAAGCCGAACCGCAGTTCATCGAACAATCTCTCTGGATGGCCATCGCCTCCGGGTGCCGCGGATTGACCTTCTGGCAATACCGTTCGGAACGCTTCGGCGAGGAGTCCAACGGCTGGGGCATGCGCGAGATCGCCGGGTCGCCGACCCGGCGCAGCGAGGTCTGTGACCGCGTGTCGAATGTACTTGCGAAGCTCGGAAGCGATTTCGCCTCCAGTTCGCCGGGCCGCTCGCAGGTGGCGGTCTGGTTCGATGTGGATAACGATCTACTCATGCGCATTCAGGAGATGCGGTGTGATCTTGCGGATATTGAATCCGTTCACGGCACGAACAATTACAGTTACAAGAACGCCGTCACCGGCGCTCATCTGCTGCTTCGCAAACTCGGTTACACCGCGGATTTCGCCGTACGGGACGATGATCTTTCCGGTTACCGGCTGCTGGTCGTAAGCGCGGTCGAATTGATCGACGAAGCGGCCGCCCGGTGGTTGAGATGTTTTGTCGAAAACGGCGGTACATTGCTGGTGGAATACCCCTTCGCCTGCCGGGACGAACGCACCTGGGTGACGCCGCGCCGCCCGTCGAACCATCTGGAAAAACTCACCGGCTGCCGGGAGAAATCCCGCACGGTGCTTTCGCCGGAAGTCCCGGGGACGGTGTTCTTCGACAAGGAACTCAAACAGACTGCCGCCGGCTGGCGGGTCGTGCTGGAACCGGTGGAGGATTCCGTCAAGGTGATCGGCCGCTGGGGGGATGGATCGCCCGCGGTGGCGGAACATGCCTGCGGCCGGGGCAGAGTGATCGTTTCCGGCGGCAATTTCGCAATGGAAACATTCCATGAACCGGCGACCGCGGGCGTGCCGGAGGTCTATCGCGCCGCGCTCAACGCAGCCGGGCTGGAGATGCGCGACTCGTTGCTGTGGCGATATTCGCGCTACTCGGAAGCGTACGAATACCGTTTTCTCTTCAACGTCGGCGAATTCACCGAAACCGACGTTTCCGGCGCCGAAGTGCTCTACATGACTCCGGAATGCGTCCGGCACGATGATGCCACGCTGCTCGGCTTGCCGCTGCATGGTACGGCATTGCTGCGGCTGCCGCTGCCGGGAAAAAACGACGGACACGCAAACTTGTGACAGGAACAAAAAACCGGCGGTGCGGCATCATTCATGCCGCACCGCCGGTTCCGTTTCTCAACAGCGTCAGGATTCGACGTTGAAGTTCAACCCGTCGGCCCCCCTGTCGATGGTCAAGGTCGAATTCGGCGGCACCTTGCCCTCGATGATCTGGCGAGACACCGGAGTTTCGACCAGCCGGATGATCGCCCGCTTCAACGGCCGGGCGCCGAATGCCGGATCGTATCCCTCTTCGGCGATGAAGTCCATCGCCGCCTCGGTGACGCGCAACGTGATGTCCTGATCGCGCAACCGTTTCTCCAGCCGCCGCAGCTGAATGCCGACGATGTCGCGGATCTGCGTGCGGTCGAGCGCATGGAAGATCAGCGTCTCGTCCACCCGGTTCAGGAACTCCGGCCGGAAATGACGGCGCAACTCCACCATCAGCTGATCCTTCAACGCATCGGCGTTGCCCTTGTGAGCGAGGATCAGGTCGCTGCCGATGTTGCTGGTCATGATGATGATCGTGTTCTTGAAGCTGACCGTGCGTCCCTGCGAATCGGTGACGATGCCGTCTTCAAGCACCTGAAGCAGGATGTTGAAGACATCCGGATGCGCCTTTTCGATCTCATCGAAGAGCACCACCGAATAAGGCCGGCGGCGCACCGCCTCCGACAACTGTCCGCCCTCTTCGTAGCCGACGTATCCCGGAGGCGCGCCGATCAACCGCGACACGCTGAATTTTTCCATATATTCGGACATGTCGATCCGCACCATCGCCCGTTCGTCGTCGAAAAGATCCGCGGCCAGTGCCCGGGCCAGTTCGGTTTTGCCCACCCCGGTCGGCCCGAGGAAGATGAAACTTGCGATCGGCCGGTTCGGATCCTGCAGCCCGGCACGGGCGCGAAGCACCGCGTCGGCGACGGCCATCACCGCCTCGCCCTGCCCGACGACCCGCTCGTGGAGCCGGTCGTTGAGTTTGAGGAGCTTTTCCTTCTCGCTCTGGACAAGCTTGCTCACCGGAATGTGCGTCCAGCGGCTGATGATCGCGGCGATGTCCTCCTCGTCCACTTCCTCTTTCAGAAGGCGGCTGCCCTCATATTCGCGCAACGCCTTCTCGGCGGCTGCAATCTGATGTTCGATCCCCGGAATCGTACCGTGCCGGAGTTCGGCGGCCTTCTCCAGATTGTAATCGCGCTCGGCTTTCTCCAACTGCAATTTCGCCAGGTCGAGCGATTCGCGATACTGCCGCAGATCGGTGATCGCCTTCTTCTCGTTCTCATAACGGGCGCGAAGCGTTTTGCCTTCGGCCTTGAGTTCGGCGACTTCCGCCTCCAGCGTTTCCCGCCGTTTGACGGAGGCCGGATCCTTTTCGTTGCGCAGTCCGGTAATTTCGATTTCAAGCTGCATCACCCGACGCTCATTCTCGTCGAGTTCGACCGGCGAACTGTCGATCTCCGTGCGGAGCGCGGCGGCGGCCTCATCCACGAGGTCGATCGCCTTGTCCGGCAGGAACCGGTCGGCGATGTATTTGTCCGACAGCACCGCGGCGGCGACCAGCGCGCTGTCCCGCAGCTTGATCCCGTGATGGATCTCATAGCGCTCCTTCAAACCACGCAGAATCGAAATCGTATCCTCCACGCTCGGCGGATTGACCAGCACCGACTGGAAACGCCGTTCCAGTGCGGCATCCTTTTCGATGTATTTGCGATATTCGTCCAGGGTGGTCGCGCCGATGCAGTGCAGTTCACCTCGCGCCAGCATCGGCTTGAGGAGATTGCCCGCGTCCATCGCTCCTTCGGAAGCGCCGGCGCCGACAACGGTGTGCAGCTCGTCGATGAAGAGGATCACCTTCCCCTCGGAAGCGGTCACCTCCTTCAACACCGCCTTCAACCGTTCCTCGAATTCGCCGCGGTATTTTGCGCCCGCGATCAGCGCACCCATATCGAGTGCGACGACCTGACGGTTCTTGAGGTTTTCCGGCACGTCGCCGCGCACCACACGGCGGGCGAGACCTTCGACGATGGCGGTCTTACCGACACCGGGCTCACCGATCAGTACCGGGTTGTTCTTGGTCCGGCGCGACAAAATCTGGATGACACGGCGGATCTCCTCGTCACGACCGATCACCGGGTCGAGTTTATCCTGCATGGCCATCAATGTCAAATCGCGGGAATACTTCTTGAGCGCTTCAAACGTCGCCTCGGGATCGGCCGACGTCACACGCTGATTGCCGCGGACGGATTGCAGCGCCTGCAACACCTTGTCGGCGGTCAACCCCGCCTTGGTGAGCAACTCCGCGGCGGCGGTGCCGGGCGCCTCGAAGAGCGCGAGAAACAAATGTTCCACGCTGATGTATTCATCCTGCATGGCCTCGGCCTGTTTGCCGGCGTCGATCAGCAACGTACTGAATTCCCGCGACTGGTAAAGTTCCTGATTGCCCCCTTCTACCCGCGGCAGCTGCCCGAGCGCCTGGTCGATCTGCGTATCGAAGAGCCGGCGGTTGATGCCGAGTTTTTCCAGCAGCGACGGCACCAGGCCATCCTCCTGCCGGACGAGCGCGGCGAGCAGATGCAGATTGCGCAATTCTGTATTGGAATTGGCAATGGCGAGATCCCGCGCGGCCATCAACGCTTCGCGGCTTTTGTTGGTCAGTTTTTCAAGATTCATCATTCGATCCTCCTTACACAATATTTTTAGGGATGGAGTAGCAGAACGCGTGCCAGAATATTTGAAAATTCCGCTTCCGGGTGTACTTTATGGCATGAAAATTCCATGGAAAAACAAATCGTCCGCCGTCGTCGCCGTCCTGATTCTTCTGGTCGGCGGCTGTCTGCTGTGGGCGCTCTTCATCGAACCAAATCGGTTGACCCTTCGCCGCGTCGAAGCGCAAATCGCCGGATGGCCGCGGAGTTTCGACGGAATGAAAATCGTCGCGCTGAGCGATCTGCACCTCCGCCCCGCCTGGCGCGGAGCGCATCTTGAGCGCATCGTTCGAGCGGTCAATGCCGAAGCGCCGGATCTGATCTTCTTTCTCGGCGACTTCATCAACGGCACCGGAGGGACCGGAAGCAATCTTTCGGAAGCGGAACTTACCGCGTTTCTGAAGCAGTTCCGCGCTCCGCTCGGGGTTTATGCCGTGCTCGGAAACCATGAATTCTGGTACGGTTACACCCGGATTCGCAAGGCGGTGGAGGACGCTGGAATCACCGTGGTGGAAAATCGCGTCGTTCCGATCCGTTGCCGGGAGGAGACGATTCATGTCTGCGGCGCGGATGATCTCTTCACCGGCGAAGTCGACCTCGAACGTATCTTCTCGGATATTCCTGCTGGAGAAAATGTTCTCTTTCTCACCCACAATCCGCAGCTTGTCGATCGCCTCGAACCGGGGTGCGTGACGGTCGCCTTCGCCGGCCACACGCACGGCGGGCAGATCCGGCTGCCATGGATCGGCAGCGACTTTCTCCCGGTGTCGGTTCGACCGCGCCACGAACCCGGATTGCATCGCACCGCCAATGGAATTTTGCTCTTTCTCTCCAGCGGCATTGGTACAAGTCCATTGCCGATTCGCTGGAACTGTCCGCCGGAAATCGGAGTTCTCACCATCCGCGCCGCGGAAGAGCCGGGACAAAATGACACAGGAAATGCGACAAAATGACACGAAGGAGAATTTGCAGATGAAAGCCGGAGAAAAATTGCGCTGCCCGCACTGTTCCGAACCAACCGTCGCCAGGGAGAAGAACATCCTCTCCGGCTGGAAGGTCACCGGAACCGTCCTGGTCTGCCCGCTCTGCGGCGGCGAACTCGGCACCCCGGAGAAACCAGGCGGAAACTCTTCCCGCGCCGCCGGGGCGGAGAAGCTCGCCGCTCTGCTTGGTGAAGTCGACGCCGGCCCGGAACTCCGCCTCGAAAAAACCGAAGAATACGGCAGATTCTGCCGGAATTGCCGCCATTTCATCGTCCATCCCTTCCAGTCGCGTTGCGGCCGGACCGGGCAGGACGCCGATCCGATGGGCGAATGCGGCCAGTTTGAATTGCGAAAGGAAACGGAATAATGCAACAGCTTGTCGAATCGTGTTTCAAAACCCATGCCGAACGCGCCGCCGCGTATGAAGCGGCGGATCTTTATCCAGTCATATCGTCGGAATTCACCCTCGGCCGGCCGGTGCTCGACGTGTTCCTGGCCGCCGCCCGCGGCGGAGCGAAAATCATTCAGTTGCGCGAGAAGAACAAGGGGCTGAAATTCCTCTACGAGCTTGCCGTCGCCTGCCGCCCGATTGCCAATGAATACGGCATTCTCCTGATTATCGACGACCATGTCGACGTCGCCCTTGCAGCCAATGCCGACGGAGTTCACCTTGGATTGGAGGATCTGCCGCCGGAAGTTGCCCGCCGGATCGCGCCGGAGCTCTGGATCGGCTGTTCCACGCACAATCTGACCGAAGCGCTTGCCGCGCGGGACGCCAGCGCCGACTGCATCAACATCGGGCCGATTTATCCAACGCAGACCAAGAGCGTCTCCTGCGGTGCGCTTGGCGTCGAAGCAATCCGGCGGATCGCCCCCGAAGTCGGACTCCCCTTCTCGGTGATGGGCGGCATCAAACAGCGCCACTTCCCGGAACTCCTCGCCGCCGGCGCGAAACACATTGCGATGGTCACCGAAGTGACACAGGCTCCCGACATTGAGGAACGCGTGCGGACACTCCGAAGCGAATTCAAGCATTGAACCCATTCGCGCCCTCTCCTCTCTCTCATTGCTCCGGCGGAACGAACGCCGAAAGTAATCTGAATTATCTGGACTCCTCCGCTTCCGGCGCGGACGTGAACTCTCCCTTGATTTTCACGCGCACCGTTTCTCCGGGACGGAAACGGTACCGGCGCGCCTGATAAACGGCCCGGTCGCCGTCAGCACAGCCCGGCGGCACCGAAGCCGCCAGCAGATCTCCGGCAACGAGAGCAGGATTCGGCGCAATTCCCTTGAGCCAGTAACCGCCGACTTGAATTTCAAGGTCGAGCGCCTCCACTTCGACCCGGCGCAAAGTGACCTGACGGCGGAAGGGCGGACGCGCGCCGTCGCTCTCCACCTTCCAGACGAAATTTTTGCCGTCGGAGCCGGTCAGAAGCGCGGAAGAAACGATCCACCACGGCGTCGAATCCGTCTTCGCAGGCGCATAATAAACCTGGGAGATATTTTCAATGCGGGGCAGTTTTTGCTCATCTTCAGTCAAAGTCCCGACCGGAACGAGCGGATTGGCGACATAAACTTCGATCCATTTCGATGAAATTGTTCCGTTGTCAAACCAACCGGAGACGGGTTCGGATTCTCCGACCGGATAAACCAGCACTTGATCGGTCAGATCCAGTTGGCGCGTCAGAGTCTGAGGCAGCTCCACCTCGATCAAAGCCGGATTGGGCGCGCTCAATTTCAATATCGGCGTTGCAACGTCCG
The DNA here is from genome assembly GCA_944389815.1 of uncultured Victivallis sp. Lineage (GTDB taxonomy): Bacteria > Verrucomicrobiota > Lentisphaeria > Victivallales > Victivallaceae > Victivallis. The sequence continues at coordinate 11,023 of CALXNS010000002.1, forward strand.
CCGAAGCGCCGGTACTTTGAAAGACCTCATCGACCACACCGTCGAATGGCGCGTAAATACTGCAATCGGCCAGTACTTCACGCGCCTGTTCCAAATCGAGTTCCGCCCGCCGAACGGCGATCCGGGCAGTATCGAACGCCAGTTGGGAGGCGAGAAAATCTTTCTGACTGACGGCGTTTTTCTCGTACAGATCCTTGTCGCGGGTGAATGCAATCTCCTTCTCCGCCAGAACGGCCTGGGCTTCTTCAAGTTTCGCCTCGGCAAGCTTCACGTTTCCGAGCGGAATTTCCGTGTCGCGCCGAACCAGCAACGTTCCGGCGCGGACCATCCGCCCGTCCTGTCCATAGACGCTGCCCTGCGCCACGCGACCGGTCGGAGCAACATAAACAAGCCGCCCCGCCGCATCAAAGGAAACCACCGACGCATTCGAATAACGCACTATGCCTGTGTAACTTACCTCCGCCGCGCCGGCGTGGAAAAGAACGGCGGATGCGACAACGGAAACTGCGGACAATAACGCGGCAACATGATTTCTCACTGCAACAACCCCTCCCGAATAAAAAAATTCCTCTGAGGAGTTATAATATCATGATATTCATTAATTACAAATCACTTCTTCTCCAAACTCCGATAAAGTTCGCAATATCCTCTTCTCTTCTTTTTTCCTTTCCTTAATTCTTCTCCCCTCCCTCACTCCACCCACTCCCCCTCCCCACCTCCCCTCCCCCGTCGCAATGCGATCACCGGAATTCTCCCGAAGCCCGTCCCCGGCTTCGAAGCGCCCCTCCCGGTTCAGGAAGCGAAAAACGCCATTCGCCGCTCACCGCGCCGGATGCTGATGGTCGGCGCCTTTTTCCCGACAGCATAACTCTTCTTCAGGAAGTCTTTCCGCCATCTGCGCTGCAAGCTGATCCGAAACCAGCCGATCATACATCTCCAATCCCATGATGATGATATCATCGGCAAGGTCACGATCGACCTGACGCCCCGCACGGATGGCACGACGAGAAAGCTCACGCATGGTATACAAATTGATGTAGATCAAACCAGCTTTGTTCGTGCTCATAATTCCCGCATTCCCCCCTGAAGTAAATATTATCATCATTAATTGTATCTCACTTGGTTTACAAAATCAAGTAACTCCGTCTGAAAAAAAGACAATTTTCTTTTTCCGGCTTGAAAAAACGGAGATGAAAGGCAATATTGAGAAGAAAGCACTATGAAAATCATTGATTTCCAAATTCAAGCCGCTTTGCGGAAATTGAAGGCCGTCTGCCGCAGCAATGCAGAAATGGGTCGCCGCCTCGGTGTGAGCCGCGCCCAGATCGGCAAATATCTTTCCGGCGCGACCGGCTACTTCGACGACGCCACCTGGCGCCGGATTTCACCGGTGCTTTCTCCCTACATCGGTGAAATCTCCAACTGTCCCTTCCGACAGGACAACCACTGTCGCCTGACCGGACAAAATCCGGATATGATCCGGCTCATCGAACTGATCAGCGCCATGTCCGAACTCGAACGCGCCGAACTGCTCGTCTCCATCCTGAAGCAGACCGCCCGGCAAACGGAAAATCAATGACGTCACTCCGGAGAATTTTCTTGCAGGGCGATTTTTAGCAATTATTTGCTATTTTTTTCGTCTTCCCCCTTGCTTTTTCCGGAAAAATGTCATATAATATTCTTAGCAAATATTTGCTAAACGAAAGAACCCCATGGAGGTCGTCCCGATGAAATCATTTGCCGGATATGCGGTTGCGATGCTTGCTGCCGTACAATTGACGTTGAATGCCGCCCCGCCGGTGCCGGAGGGGTTTTACCCCTTTCCGCTCAAGTGGGACGACGATAAGTTCGGAACGCCGACCGACGTTTCGTTTCTCAACCATAAACCGGCCGGCGCCCACGGGCGCGTCGTCGTCCGCGACGGGAAATTCCGCACCTCGGACAATGACGAAGTGATCCGCTTCATCGGCATCGGCATCGGCGGCGACGGCGTTTTCGAACTCGATCACGACGCAGCGGAAAAAGTCGCCGCCCGGCTGGCCAAGAACGGCGTCAACGTCGTCCGGTTCCACAATCTCGACGGAGATTATGCGCGCGATTCGCTGATCGACTTCAAACAGCCCGGAAGCTGCCATTTCGACGCCGAACATCTCGACATTCTCGATTATTTCATCGCCCAGCTCAAGAAGCAGGGCATCTACATCGTGATGGGTCTCAAGGTCAACCGCACGCTCCTGCCCGCCGACGGCGCACCGGAGGGAACGAAACTTTCCAAACGCACCGACCGCTTCAGTCACGCCTGGATCGAATCCCAGAAGGAGTGGGCACGGCAGCTGCTCACCCATGTCAACCCCTATACCGGAACCACCCTCGCCGAAGATCCCGCCGTCGTCAGCGTCGAACTCAACAACGAAAGCTCGCTGCTCTTCGAGAATTTGAACTGGATCGCCAATCTCCATCCCGACATGATGAGCGAATTGACTTCCCTCTGGAATCAATGGCTCAAACAGAAATACAACTCCGATTCCGAACTCGACGCCGCCTGGCGTCAGGGCACCGAACTGCCGGGCGATTCCCTGCTCAACTCCGGCAGCAAATGGTGGTTCGAACACAAGGACAATCTCAACGACATTCAGCGCAACCACCTCCCCGGCGACGGCGCCTCCCTCGAAGTGAACGTCAAAGCCCGCAACAATCAGGATTGGGCCACCCAGCTCCAACTGCCGGAACTCACCCTCGAAGAAGATCGCGATTATACGCTCGAATTCGAAATTTCCGCCGAAAAAGACGCCAATGCCCGCGTCGTCTGCACGCTGGACAAAAACGACTGGCACAACTGCGGACTCGATCAGCCGTTCGCCGTCGGCCCCGAACCCCGCCGTTACCGCTTCAGCTTCAAGGCGAACGCCACCGAACGCGGTCACGTGCGGATCGCCTTCTGCGCCGGTCACGCTCCCGGGAAAATCCGCATCAGCGACATTACGCTCCGCCCCGGAATGAAATACGAGGGACTTCAGGGCAAATCGCTTCAGAACGGCGACGTTCCGCTGCCGCTCTCCGGCAACACCGCTCAGATTCGCGACCGGTTCGAATTCATGGTCGATCTTGACCGCCGCTACGCCGACATCATGCTCGACTTCCTCCGCGACGAACTCAAACTTCAATCGCTGGTGATCGACACCCAGATCGACTGGGGCGGACTGGCCGGACTCAAGCGCGAAGAACGCATGGATTACGTCGACGTCCACGCCTACTGGGGGCATCCGGAGTTCATCGGCGGTTCGTGGGAGTTCAAACCGGGGAAATGGAAGATCATCAACGAACCTCAGGCTCCGCGCCTCATCTCCGGCGCGTGGTGCCCGCTCGAACAATTCAGCCGGTACAAGCAGAGCAACAAACCGCTCTCGATCTCCGAACACGACTACCCCTGCCCCAATGAATATGCGGTCGAAATGATGCCGCTGCTCACCTGCGTCGCGCTGCGTCAGGGATGGGATATGCTTCACTTGTTCATTCACGGCACCTTCAAGACCCGCGGCGACTCCGCCGGGATCAGTCACATGTTCGACCAGACCAACCATCCCGGCAAAATCGGGTTCTTCCCGGCGGCGGCGCTGATCTTCCGGCAGGGAATGTTCGAACCGGCCGAACGTACGCTCGAATTGTCGCTGCCGCGCGAACCGTGGTTCCACTTCAACAACCGCTTCGACCGCGCATGGAGCCTCGCCGGCGTCCGCCGCGACCTGCTCGACAGCAGAAGTTCGATTTCGCCGACGCCGCTCGACACCACCGACGGAGTCGTCAAAGTCACCGTGAACGCCGTCGAAGATGCGCCGCGCCCGATGCGCGTCTGGAACGAGGGCGAACGCAATTTCTTCACCGCATTCGCCGACCGCTGCGCGGTCATCACCGGTCACTGGGGCGGACACCCGATCGAAATCGGCGGATTCAAGCTCGATGCGAAACCTTTCCCCGGCAACTTCGGCGCGGCGGTTCTGGTCGCCCGCGACGGAAAGAGTCTCGCGCAGTCGAACGATCTGCTGCTGACGATCGGCGGAAGGTTCGAAAATTCCGGTTTGATCTGGAACGAAGAACGCAATTCGACCCTCAATGAATCCAAAACCTGGGGCGTTCCGCCCGTACTCGCAACCGCGCTCGACGTCGCCGTCACCATTCCGGCCGACGGACCGCGCAAGGTTTATGCGCTCGACAACACCGGCGAACGCATCGCAGAACTTCCGGCGAAATTCCAGGCCGGTTCGCTCCAGTTCCGGATTCTGCCCGAACATCACGCCATGCATTATTCGATCGAGGACGCAGAATGAGCGCGGCACGCCCCAAGGGAATGTTGCAGAACATCGCCGCCCGGGCGGGATGTTCCCCATCCACCGTCAGCCGGGTTCTGAACGGCTGCCGGAAGGGGTTTTCCGTCAAGCGCGAACTTGAAGAACGAATTCTCGCCGAAGCGGCGGCATTCGATTATCATCCCAATCCGTTCCTGCGGGTGATGCGCGCCAACGATTCGAAGATCGTCGCAATCTTCGATCCGGCAACCAATACTTCCGAAACGCTCCACGAAGCGAAGGCTGCTTTCATCAATCAGATTCGTCAGGCGGGATATCTCGATACCGGAAAATACGTTTCGCTGTATCATCAGGAGTCGTATTCACTGCCGTTTCCGGTGGCGGCGGCGCTGCTTTTCGACATCAGCGACGTATCGTTTCTGACGTTTCTGGAGCGTCGGGAGATCCCATACGTCGTCATCAACGGCATCGCCGGCGAACGCGGGGCGGCCATTCAGCACGATGAAGCGAAAAATCTCAGGAATGCAACCGATTATCTTGCCGCGACCGGCCACCGGCGCATGGTTTATTACTACGCGCCGCGGACGGAGGCGCCGAGCCATCGTCATTTTTCCGCCGCCCTTCGGGCGAACGGATTCCTCGAAAATCTCCGCCGGTTGAATTTCGATGCGCCCAGGGAAGAATGGGATACGCTCGAACCTGCGACATTTCTGCGAACCGTTATCCGGGAATTCGCCGCCGACGCGGTACTCTGTTACGATCACACCCGTGTCTTGAAGCTCCTGCGCGCGGCGGCCGAAACCGGGGTGAGAATCCCGGAAGATTTGAGCATCCTTTCGCTCGACGACGAATATCCGCTCGACGAACTTCCGACGCCGGTGGCGGCGCTCTCGGTATCCGCCCGCAAAATGGGTGAAATCGCCGCGGAAACGTTGCTCAAACTGCTCCATGAAACTCTGCCACCGCAAGAACGTACCATCCGCATTGCCGGGCGGCTCATGCGCAGGAACTCCATTTTATTGCGTAAATAACCAACACTCAGGAGGAATTTCAAAAATGAAACGAACGTACTTCACCTTGATCGAGCTCCTCGTAAGGATTGCTTGTTAAATATACATTTGACTCGATAAAAATAATATATCATTGCTTTATATTAAATTCAAATTATATCACACCTGTCCTTCCATGTTAGGTTTTGTCAAGCTACTTTTGCAACTTTTTCCTGTTTTTCTTATATTTGAAGCGCAATTCTCCTTACCTATGTAGCCATAGGTGTCGTTTGTTGCCAAAATCAAAACTTATTGTA
>CALXNS010000003.1 GCA_944389815.1 uncultured Victivallis sp.
CGGCAGCCTTGAGCTTTTCGCGCAAAATCGCAGTCAGCGCGTCGCATTCCCGATGCGTCGGGCTGACCGCAATACAGTTCAGCGGATTTTTCCCCTGATCCGTCAATTCCATAAAACTCTCTGCCGCTTCCTCCAGGTATCTGCCCTTGCCCTCCCGCACAAAACCACCTTGATCCAATGTCTCGAAACCTTCCAGAGCCAGTCCTGCCGAAACCAGCTCAATCCCCCTACGGTATTCCGCTGTCTGCTGACGATGAATCTGTGTAAGCGTCGCTTTCGGAATCTGTGTATGTTCCTCCAGCAGCCGGAAAAAGTCGCCGCTTTCCACGGAGTTATGTTGTCTGGCATCGCCAACGAACAACACCCGGTAGTCATTCTGCAAAACGAGCTTGATGATCCCCGCCCCCTGCGACAACGAATTCAATCCGGATTCGTCGATAATCAGATACGACCCCTTCGGCGGCAATGCCTGCGGATTCTGCAAAAAACTTGCAACAGTCTGCGCGTTTGTAAATCTCTCCTTTTTCAGAACATCCACCGCCGAATTGGTCGGAGCGATCAGCTGAATATTTTCCACGCCGCCGGATTTCAAGCATTCGCAAAGCTCCTTCAAAGTCGAAGTCTTGCCCGCTCCGGCAACACCGCGAAACAGAACAAATGGAGACTTTGAACCCAAAATCGTTTCAATCGCTTCGCGCTGTGCAGTATGATTGCCCGACAAGAATGGTGGTTTGGAGAACGGCTTTCGTTCACTCCTGATCTCCGGCAGAAGATCACGGAACGCATTGACTGTTTCGATGACATAGTTCTCCTGCTTCAGATTCGTTTCCGTGGTGAAATACGGATTTCCGGATGGACGGGAAAGATTCACCAGTCCCGGAACGCAATCAAGCGTTTTTCGCAGTTCATCCAGATTGCAGTTACCGAGATTCTGATTCTGGATTTCCGCCAGCAATGCGTCTTCGCTCAGCACGGCGCTCCGCTCGAAAAGCTGCTCAGCGACTTTTTGAATCTGCTGTTCCGGTGTTTCCTGAACCGGACGCGACGGCAGAAGAAAACTCATCTGTTCCGCCTCATACGCCATATCCGTAAAGCGGCTCCGTTCCTCATCGGTCATAAGCGACAACTTATGTTCACGAACCTGCTGTTCTGTCCGTTCCAGCATTTTCCGGGAACGGGTCTTCAGCGTAATCGCCTTGATCTCCTTCGCTGTCGGATACCGCTGATTCTTTTCGTAAAACTCGGCAATCCCTTTTTCGATCTGCTGACGGCGCTGAGAACAGCGTATCAGAACCTCTTCCGGAACTCCGGCAATTTCAAAACCAGTAATTTCACCTTTGCCATTTCGTTTCATTTCAAGCGCGTAACCGAGGCGGCGGCACTCGCAGGCAAGCTCATTCTGGTAGGATTTACCCGCATAACGGATCGCCTTGAACATCTGCGACGGATCCAGTGCCTTGAACGACCCGTTCCCCTCCTGCGTCACATTCACGATCACGTTGTGCGTGTGAAGCTGCGGATCCAGCATCCGGCTGTTGTCATGATGATACTGCGCATAGATGAACTTCCCGGTGAACTCGAAATTCTTCGTCGCATACGATTCGCCTTTGCGGATGCGGACGGCCGCAAACCGCTCCAGCTCCCGCATCCCGACTTCAACCGCTTTCCGGTGCGCTTCGACCAGACGCGAATCGAACAATGACATCACCGAAACGGACTTCTGCGCCGAGCATTGGAAATCATAGAACCGCACCGCGTGAGGATTGTTTCGCGGCGTCAGTTTACCCCGGCTTTCCGGATGGAGATTCTGCTGGAAAAGCGAAAAAGCCTCCGGCTGAACGATAGTGCCGTCAAGATGAAACGCGGATGCCAGACTGCCCCGCCAGACTCCTTCGACTCTGCCGTCCTCGCTGTAGTAATCATTATTGGCAAGGTGCTGACGATAGAAATCCGCACCTCTGCCACGTGTGGCTTTGATACTTGCCGCTGTAAACAAAATACCTTTCCACACACCCCGCATACAGAATATCACTCCCTCCGGAAAAATGCAAACCGGAAAAACAAAGTTTTCCGGAAAAAGAGGGAAAAGAGCCGCAAAAATAGATTTTTGCTGACGCAATTTCCTATCGTAAACGATAGGCTTGTTTTCGGCAGTTTTTGTTGCGTTTTGTTGCGTAATTTTGAAACAAACTTGACAATGTCGTAAAATTACGCTATATTACGCAACAAACTGCATAGAGGGAAATATGGCGGGAGTACAGAATAAACGAAACAGTCCGGGCGCTTTCCGGAGTTGTCTGATTCCTTACAAGGACCAGATTTTCACATGGTGGTTTGATGACCGCAAAAGTGCCAGAGAAATACAAGCATTGCTGGCGGAACAGGTCGGACTTGAAGTCCACTGGTCAACGATCACCCGTTTTATCAAAGTCCGTTCACGGAAGACAGATCCGCATGAAAGACCAGTACATTTGCAGCAAAGAAATATCATGCAGGAGTTGCCTTATCCGTCAGTTTCTGTAAAGAGCAGTCAGGAATCTTGCGGCAAACAGGTTCTGGCGGATAAGCGAAATATCATTCAAATGTTGAGGAACACATCCGCGCAGGAACTCGGCAGAATGGCGGACGAAGCGTTGGAACGAAAAAGAAAATGATGATGAACCATATCATATCCTGCCTGTATTTTTTGCAATAACTGTAAGTCTGTTACGACAGTTTCCAAACTTGGTTGACTTGTTTTATTTCGGCTGTATATTACTTGAGAATATGGTTCAAGAGAAACCATTGAGGATAAAAAATATGGGTAAAGAACAGGAACGCAACGAATTGCACCGGACCATCTGGCAGATTGCCAATGATCTGCGTGGCAGCGTGGACGGATGGGATTTCAAGGCATATGTTCTTGGAATGCTTTTTTATCGTTTTATTTCGGAAAATCTTACTGCGTACATCAACAATGAAGAATGGCGAACCGGCAACAAAACCTTTGATTACGCCAAACTTTTAGATGATGAAGCCGAATACGGACGGGAAGAGACAGTCAAGGACAAAGGCTTTTATATTCTGCCCTCCGAACTTTTTGCCAATGTCCGGTCTCGTGCAAGAAACGATGAGAACCTGAATGAAACACTCAGTAAGATTTTCAAAAACATCGAAAATTCGGCAAAGGGCGCAGAGAGCGAAGATGATTTCAAAGGTCTGTTCGATGATTTGGACGTAAACAGCAACAAACTGGGTCCGACTGTCACCAAGCGGAACGAAACGCTGGTCAAAATCCTTGATTCCATTGCCGGGTTCCAGCTGGGCAATTTTACCGACAATTCGATTGATACCTTTGGCGATGCTTACGAGTTCCTAATGACCATGTATGCCAGCAACGCTGGAAAATCCGGAGGCGAGTTCTTTACGCCGCAGGAAGTTTCCGAACTGTTGGCACGGATCACTGTTGTCGGGCGCACCGAGGTTAACAAGGTCTATGATCCGGCTTGCGGTTCCGGCTCGCTGCTGCTCAAATTTGCCAAAGTGCTGGGACGGGACAAGGTTCGGCAGGGATTCTTCGGGCAGGAAATCAATATCACGACCTACAACCTCTGCCGGATCAATATGTTCCTGCATAATGTCAATTATGAAAAATTCGACATCGCTCACGGCGATACGCTGACTGATCCGAAACATTGGGATGATGAGCCATTTGATGCCATCGTTTCCAATCCGCCGTATTCCATTCGCTGGGATGGTGATGCCAATCCGCTTCTCATCAATGATCCCCGTTACTCCCCCGCAGGAGTACTTGCACCCAAGTCCAAAGCTGACCTTGCGTTCACCATGCACATGCTGCACTGGCTTTCCACGTCGGGAACGGCGGCAATCGTTGAATTTCCCGGTGTCCTCTATCGTGGAGGTGCAGAACAGAAAATCCGGAAATATCTTGTGGACAATAACTACGTGGATGCGGTGATCCAGCTGCCGGACAATCTGTTCTTCGGGACAACGATTGCCACCTGTATCATCGTGTTGAAAAAGAGCAAGAAGGACAACTGCATCCTGTTCATTGATGCCACACCGGAATTCGTCCACGAGGGAAATAAAAACAAACTCAGTCCAGACAACATCAGCCGGATTCTGAATGCCTATATTGCCCGGAAGGATGAAGAACATTTCACCCGGCTTGTTTCCCGTGATGCCATTGAAGCCAATGATTACAACATCAGCGTTTCCAGTTACGTGGAACAGGCGGACACGCGGGAAGCAATTGACATTCATGCACTCAATAAGAAGATTGCGGAAATCGTGAAACGGGAAGATGAACTGCGCAAGGCGATTGATGCAATTGTGGCGGATTTGGAAGGAGCGATGGCATGAAAGGGCAAGGCACACTGCTTGTAAAAGGCATTGAAATCAGGACAAAAAAGATCAATTCCGAAGACTACATCTGTATTTCCGATATGCTGAAAGCCAAGGATGGTGATTTTTTCATCACAGATTGGCTTCGCAACCGAAATACACTGGAATACCTTGGTATCTGGGAACAGGTATTCAATCCGGATTTTAATTGTGGCGAATTCGCCATAATTAAAAGTCATGCCGGACTGAACAGTTTCAAGATCAGCGTCAAGGAATGGGTCGAAAGCACTCATGCCATCGGTATCATGGCATCTGCCGGACGTTATGGCGGAACGTATGCCCATAGAGACATTGCCTTGGAATTTGGGATGTGGATCAATCCGGAATTCAAGATTTACCTTATCAAAGAATTCCAGCGTCTTAAGGCTGAAGAACAGAAACAGCTGGGGTGGTCGGCGAAGCGGGAACTTGCCAAAATGAATTATCGCATCCATACTGATGCCATTAAGCAGAATCTGATTCCACCGAAACTGAACAGCCGGAAAGCCTCTTTGATTTACGCGGATGAGGCGGACGTTCTCAATGTGGCGATGTTCGGTATGACGGCGCAGGAGTGGCGTGAGTCCAATCCGGACAAAAAGGGCAACATCCGGGATTATGCCTCCATCAATGAACTGATCTGTCTTGCCAATATGGAAAACTTGAATTCCGTGATGATTGGGGAACAGACTCCGCAAAGTGAGCGACTGAAGAAACTGAACCAAATAGCGATCCATCAAATGCAGATATTGGAAGATATTCCTGCCCGTCAGGTGCTGAAGGAGGGCAATGACCATGAGTAAACTGGATGATCTGATAAAAAAGTTCTGCCCCAACGGCGTTAAATTTCTAAAATTTGAAGAGTACATAGACTATGAACAACCGACACGATATATTGTTCATAAGGAGGACTATAATAACAACTATGATACTCCCGTTCTAACTGCGGGACAAACCTTTATTTTGGGATATTCTTCAGAAAAAGACAATATATATCCTGCGTCAACAAAGAATCCTGTGATTATTTTTGACGATTTTACGGGGGCGTTCAAATGGGTGGATTTCCCTTTCAAAGTGAAATCATCAGCCATGAAAATTTTATCACCTCGTGAGGGTATAATACTGCGATATGTATTTCATATAATGGGACATATAAATTTTTCCTCAAGTGAACACAAACGCCTGTGGATTAGTTTTTATTCTCAATTATCCTTCCCCGTCCCGCCGTTGCCGGTGCAGGAGGAGATTGTCAGAATCCTCGACAGCTTTACCAAGCTGGAGGCGGAGCTGGAGGCGGAGCTGGAGGCGGAGCTGGAGGCGCGCCGTCGCCAATATGAATATTATCGTGATAAGTTGTTGAATTTCAATGACTTAGATAAGACTAAAATGGGGGGGTAAAACTTATGGCGCTCGGTGAAATCACATGTTCAGTCTCCAATATTTCTTGGTCTTGTGCCGAAAAACGAGTTTATCAATACATTGATTTGTCATCTGTTGATATTGGAACGCACTCAATTATCAGCACCCAGACCATAAACCATGCAAATGCACCAAGTCGGGCTCAGCAGGTTATCTATAAGGATGATATTTTATTTGCGACAACCAGACCAACTCAAATGAGAGTATGTAAAGTTCCTTCACGATATCATGGTCAAATATGCAGTACTGGTTTTTGTGTATTAAGAATTGAAAGAAATCATATTCTGCCGAATTGGATCCTTTATAATCTTTGTACAGATAAATTTAGAGATTATCTTTCGGCGAATCAGCAACCCGGGAATTATCCATCTATTTCAAATCAAAAATTGAAATCCTATACTATTCCGGTTCCTTCATTGCAAAAGCAAAAAGAAATCATCTCCATTCTTGACAGATTTGATGCTTTGGTAAATGACCTTACCGGAGGACTTCCTGCCGAAATCAAAGCCAGACGGCAACAGTACGAGTATTACCGAGATAAACTGTTTACGTTTTCACCGTTGCAAGGATAAGGCATTATGGGAAAAACATTATCTGAAATAGCACAGCAGCTTCAAGATTCTGAAAAGAAAGTGCAGTTAATCTACGCTTTTAACGGCGTGGGAAAAACTCGTCTTTCACGAGAATTTAAGGAATTGATTTCCCCAAAAACAGAATCAGAGGAGGATGGCGATTCAAAAAACAAAGTTCTGTATTATAATGCTTTTACAGAAGACCTTTTCTACTGGGATAATGATTTAGAGAATGACGTTAATCGCAAACTGGTGATTCAACCGAATTCATTTACGGATTGGATTCTGAAAGAAGAGGGAAAAGAAGGAGACATTGTTGCGCATTTTGCACACTATACCAACAGCAAAACAACGCCCCAATATTCTCCAGACTTTTCTGAAGTAACTTTTTATGTTCCCGGACAAAGCGATCCAGAAACAAATAAAATAAAAATCTCCAAAGGGGAGGAAAGTAATTTTATATGGTGCGTTTTCTACTCAATGCTTGAGTCTGTTATTGGCGAATTGAACGAGCCGCAAGATAATCGCAGCACGAATCGCTTTGATGAACTAAAATACATTTTCATTGACGATCCGGTAAGTTCATTGGACGAGAATCATCTTATTGAATTGGCCGTTGATTTGGCAAACTTGGTTAAAGGTAGTAAATCAGAATTGAAATTTATCATCACAACCCATAGCCCTCTTTTTTATAATGTATTGTGTAGTGAATTAAGCATAAAGGATGAAACTTCCGGATACCGACCCAGACAGATGAAAAAAAGTATGTTAAAAAAAACAGATAATGGAGAATTTGATTTTGATGATTTGGATTCTGACGTTCCATTTTCGTATCATCTTTTTTTATTGTCAGAGCTAAATGATGCCATTAATAATGATTGCATACAAAAATACCACTTTAATTCTTTACGTAACATATTGGAAAAAACATCCTCTTTTCTTGGGTATCACAATTGGGGAATATTATTGGATGAATGTAATAGAGAATATCAAAGTCGAATGATTAACTTATGCAGTCATTCAAAAATTTCTTGGGAAGAAGTTCCTTTTGTGAAAGCTGAAGAGAAAGCTATGCTGTTTGATATTATCAACTTTTTAAGAGAAACCTACCATTTTAAGATAAAACCGAATTTGAATGTCGTGACCACGCCCCCCCCTCCAACTAAGGATTAAAAAAATGTCAAACTTCAATATCATCGCCGAAAACCCGGAAAGCACCGTTGTTTCTGCCTACGTTGCCCCGGAAGCCAAACGGGCGGAATCCTATCAGTCGGAAGCTGCACTGGAAGCGGCTTTCATTGATCTCTTGAAACTGCAGGCGTATGAGTATTTGCCCATTCACACGGAATCTGACCTGATCACCAATCTGCGCCGGAAACTGGAAGAACTGAATGAATTGACCTTTACGGATTCCGAATGGGATAACTTCTTCAAAAAAGTGCTTGCCAATCCGAATCAGGGGATTGCGGAAAAATCCCATATAATTCAGGAGGATCACATTCAGGTCATCGCACGGGATGACGGTTCCATCAAAAATATCCGGCTGATCGACAAGGAACATATCCACAACAACAAGCTACAGGTCATCAATCAGTATGCCACCGATGCCGGAGTACATGACAACCGTTATGACGTTACCATCCTGGTCAACGGTCTTCCCTTTGTGCATATCGAATTGAAGCGCCGGGGCGTGGACATCAAAGAGGCGTTCAATCAGATCAACCGCTATCAGCGGGAGTCGTTCTGGTCGGGAAGCGGTCTCTTTGAGTACGTGCAGGTTTTTGTGATTTCCAACGGCACGTTCACCAAATATTACAGCAATACAACCCGTGAATCTCATATCAAGGAAACGAAAACCGGCTCTTCCGGCAGCAGAAGCAAACGCACCAGCAACAGTTTTGAATTCACTTCATGGTGGGCAGATGCACAGAACAAGCCGATCACCGATTTGATGGATTTCGGGCGCACGTTCTTTGCCAAGCATACGCTCCTGAACATTCTGGTGAAATACTGCGTCTTCACCTCGGACCGTTTGCTTCTGGTCATGCGTCCGTATCAGATCGCGGCAACGGAAGCGATCATGACCCGGATCAACGTTTCCACCAATTACAAACAGTACGGGACGCTGCAGGGCGGCGGCTACGTCTGGCACACCACCGGTTCCGGCAAGACCTTGACCTCGTTCAAGACCGCACAGCTTGCCTGCAAACTCCCGTACATTGACAAAGTCCTGTTTGTCGTTGACCGCAAGGATCTGGACTACCAGACGATGAAGGAATACGACAAATTTGAGAAAGGCGCAGCAAACAGCAATACCAATACGGCGATTCTGACTCGGCAAATGGAAGACCCCGATGCAAAAATCATCATCACGACCATTCAGAAACTGACGGTTTTCATCAAGAAAAACAAAGGCCATGCTGCGTATAATCAACATTTTGTTATCATTTTCGACGAGTGCCACCGCTCCCAGTTCGGCGATATGCACCGGGAGATCACGAAGACCTTCAAAAAATATCACATTTTCGGCTTTACGGGAACTCCGATCTTTGCGGAAAACGCCAGTGCCAGCGGCAAAGCCGACTTGAAGACAACAGAACAGGCATTTGGCGACAGGCTTCACATTTACACGATCATCAACGCCATTGCGGATAAAAACGTGCTTCCGTTCCGTACCGAATACATCAGCACCATGCGGAAAAAAGAAGAGATTTCCGAAGATGAGAAGGTCTGGGACATTGACCGGGAAAAAGCTCTGCTTGCACCCAAACGCATCAGCAATGTGGTGAAATACATCTTGGAGCATTTCAACCAGAAGACCAAGCGGAACGACAAATCGTTCCAATTCAGTACGCTCGCCAACATTTCGGAGGTCGCCAAAGCCAAGAACCGGGCCAAAGTGGAGGAAATCAAACAGAAAATCCGCATGACCGGGTTCAACTCGATTTTCGCCGTTGCCTCCATTGATGCCGCCAAAGCCTACTATCTGGAATTCATGCGGCAGATGAAGGATGATCCCTCCAAGCAGCTGAAAGTGGCGCTGATCTACAGTTTCGGGATCAACAAAGATGATGAAGATGCTTCCGGCGTGGGGGAAGAAAATTCGGAGGACACCAGCGGTCTGGATGCCACGAGCCGGGAGTTTCTGGACCATGCCATTACCGACTATAACAAGATGTTCAAAACGAACTACGACACCTCCAGCGAGAAGTTTCAGAACTACTACAAAGACGTTTCTCTGCGGATGAAATACCGGGAGATCGATCTCCTGATCGTGGTCAATATGTTCCTGACCGGCTTTGACGCGACTACGCTGAACACTCTGTGGGTAGATAAGAACCTCCGGCTTCACGGTCTCTTGCAGGCGTATTCCAGAACGAACCGGATTCTGAACTCCATCAAGACCTTCGGTAATATCGTCTGTTTCCGCAATCTGGAAAAAGCCACGAACCGCAGTATTGCTCTCTTCGGCGATAAAGATGCCGCCGGTCAGGTCCTTTTGCGTCCCTTCAAGGATTACTACGATGGCTACACCGATCCTGACGGAAAGAAGGTCAAGGGGTACAAAGAGCTGGTGGAACGGTTGAAAAAGCTGTTCCGCCCCGGACAACGGCTTGAGACAGAAGCCGACATGAAAGAATTTGTCCTGCTGTTCGGAGCGATTCTGAAGCTGAACAACATTCTTTCCTGCTTCGATGCCTTTGATGATCTGATCCTGCTGACGGAACGGGACGATCAGGATTACCGCAGTATGTATATTGATGCATACAACTATTTCCGCAACAAGCATAAAGGAACCAAAGAAGACATCAATGATGATATCGTCTTTGAGCTGGAACTGATCAAGCAAGTGGAGATCAACATTGATTTCATCCTTTCCCTGATCCGGAAATATCATGCCGGCCACATGGAGGACAAGGAAATTGTGGTCAGAATCCAGAAATCCATTGATGCCAGTGTTGAACTGCGGAAAAAGAAGGATTTGATCGAATCCTTCATTGCATCCCTGACTCCGGAAAGCGATGTGGATGATGACTGGAATCTTTTTATTGCCGGTAAACGGAAGGAAGAATTGGACCGGATTATTGAAGAAGAAAGTCTGAATCCGGAGGAAACGCAAAAATTCATGGAGAATGCTTTCCGGGACGGATATGTGCAGACCAACGGTACGGCAATAACAAAAGTTCTTCCCCCTGTTTCCCGCTTTACCAAGACCGGAGACAGAACAAAGAAACGGACGACCGTGCTGGAAAAACTGACGGCATTCTTTGAACGATTCTGGAATATCGCCGAGGTGATGACTGAGAAATCAGAAGATTTTCCGGATGACAATCGGATAGAAACGTCTAATGCTGAAAATGAGAAGACAAAAAAACAACGGGAAAATACAAAATGACTGATATTGCTCCGGCAATTAAGATTGCGTGCTGTTTTATGTGAGACTTTACTTTCTTATTTTTCCGCCCTCTTCTTTCATTGCTAAAACTTGAATTTACTGGAATGCAATGATATATTATATTTATATGGGATGTCTATTTAACAAGTAGTCCTCATGAGGAGTTCGATCAAGGTAAAGAATCGTTGTTTCATCTTTGAAATTCTCCCTGGTTGAAATCTGATAATTCAAGACCTTCGTTCCGTTCTGGCATCGGGGAGACGCTCCCGTCTCCGCGGAGCGTCCAGTTATTTTCTCTCATCTGTTTTACCGCAGCAGCCGGAAGTTACGCAACCGGAACGTGAGATTGTCATAGCGCGGGTTGAGACCGAACGAAATTTTCTCGATCTTTTCCGGATGTTCCGGGAAGAACAGCACGCACTGCGTCCATTGGCCGAATGACGGTTCAATCGGATAACGTTTCCCGTCGATCCAGCAAAGATAGGTGGTACTGCGTTCCACTTCTTCCGTGGGGGCGTCTTCCTTCATTTCAAATGCAATGCCGAATGCTCCATCCAGCGCTGCCGCGGCCGTGGCCGGTTCGAAATACGGATAACTCCAGCGGTCGCTTCCCGGGGTGAATTCGGTATGAAAAACCATCGATTGTTCGGCGTGATCGAATTCGATCTTCATGGCACCGGAGCTGTTCGGTTTCCAGGCATTCTGCTGAAGAAACACCGGCGCCGGTTCCGGCTGATAGAGTTTCAGCTCCGGATACGGTACTGCAAGGGTGGAACACTTCCTGCCGTTGAATACACCGTGAAAAGTGATCTCCCGTTCTTCCGCGTTGCGTTCCACTTTCGTTTCGACGGAATATTTTCCCATTGCCGGTACTTCGATCTTTTGCGGCAGTCCGATCTGCGGTGCGGAACATTCGACCATTCCAGTTACCGGTTCGGGTGAAAGGTTCCACACGGAGAGGGTCATGACACCCGCCGAGTCGCCGGGAGTCGCCTGCAAAATCACGTTTTTATTCAGATCCGTTGCCGCATCCGCCTCCCGTGCTCCGGCTGATGCATCGGTCGAGGCGGCGGAGTGCCGGCGTACCGTCTCTGGCTGCAGACCGGAAAGGCCGTGCAGATAGATGACGAAATTGCTCGCTTCGAAATAAAGCGCTCCGCCTTTCGTTTCAAACGGAAGCGCGCTGCCGAATGCGTTGCAAATTGAAATCGGGGCGGCTGGGGATACGATTGCGGTTTGTGGCGCGTTTTCAGCGTTCGCGGCGGCGGCGGAAGAAGCTCGAAGCAGGCGGGAGCCGTCAAGAATCAACGTTTCGGAGAGAATTTCACCGACCTTTTCTTTCGGAAAGAATTTTTCCATGGATTTATCCAGTGTCCCCTCCAGCCAGAGCGCAATGCTTTGAGAACCATCCCTCTGGGCGAAGAGGAACGCCCGAACCCCTTCCGGTGCGGCGAGTTCTCCGAGGTAGCTGGCATCGCCGAGTTCCCGGTTCAACACAGCCAGGGTTACCGCCGCCGGTTTGACGGAAAAATCCGGACGCAGGAGACCCCATTGCCTGCGTCCCTCCTGAATGCGCCGCAAATTGAAGGTGAACGAACGCTCAACTCCGCCGGCCTGGGAGAGGATGTGGCCCTTCGGAACGAACTCCGCCCAGAGCATTTCCTGCCGGGGGCTCTGCTCCGGAGCCTCGGATTGGATGCCGGGGTCGATTTCCGCGTCGCCGTCACCGTAGATGCCGTTCTCCGTAATCCAGAGCGCTTTCCCGTGGAGAGAATAACGATCGAATAATTCATCGATCTGCCGGAACACGGTCGGATATTCGGGCAGCGGCAGATACAAGTGGCAGTTGATGATGTCGCAGTAGTCTTTGATTCCATTGCGGAACATGAGCTCCACATCGGCGGTGAAGGGATAGACGAAAAAGGAACCGGGCGTCACCCGTGCCGCCGGATTGCCCGCCTTGAATCCGAGATAAGCGGCCTTCTGTGCGGCGGCGAATTCCCGGCCGTTGAGCATATCCTGTTCATTCCAGAATTCCCACACGGAAATTTCCGGCATCGATGCGGCAAGCTGTCGGCAGAATTCATAAACGGCGCCGAGGTCGTCCGGGAACGGCGCATCCGACGTGCGTTTGAACCGAGCCGGCGCGTCGTGAAACGTCAGCGTTGATTCAATTCCTGCCGCGTGAAGAATGCCAGCCACTTCTCCGGTGCCGTGGAGAATGTTGCCCGCCGGATCGTTTTCCACCAGGTTCCAGACGAGCCGGTTGCGGACGATGCCCACGCCGAGTTGCCCGCAGATCTCCGTCAGAAGTCGGACGCCGCCCATGGGATCGCCCTGGAGATCGTATTGGTTGTAGAGTGCGAGATCGACCCCATAGGGGGAGGGTGACCGGTTTTCCCGGCGGGAATCGGTACGCGGTTTCAGTACGGCGAATCCGCGTTCGCCGTCCCGGCCGGAGAGCCGGAGCCGGTAATAGCCGCACTCCAGAGCCGGGACAGTAAATTTTGTGCCGCTCCCATTGACGGTGCAGATTTCCCGGTCGCGGTAATCGCTTACGCTTACGGTGAATTCATCCAGCGGTTCCTGGAGTTGGAAATGCAACGGTTCGGATTCCAGGAAAATCATGGAGGCACGCCCATCCTGCGCCCGGATAAATGTTTGCGTGTTTACCGCCGGAGCCGCCGCGGCGGAGCAGATGTGAAGGGAAATGCATGTGAAAAACAGCAGCAACAGCAGTCGCGGCGACAACTCCGGAAGAAAGAATCGTTTCATTTCATCACTCTCTTTGTTTGAATTTTCATTATGGGAATATTATGATTGAAAATCTCTTCTTTGTAAATGGATGTTTCGTACAAATTTGTGTAAATTTGTCGCTCGATGTTCATTCGGTGAGCTGGTTGAATGGGAATTGAGTGAATTTTAAGACATTTGATTTGAAAAAAATTCATCAGGAATTATAATAGACAGGTGTGAAAAGGAGACTCAAAAGAGGCGGTGGAGAGTCCTGGCATGAAGGATGTCACGATCAACATTCACATTTGTCTGAATGCGCTTCTCGGGGCGCCGAACGGGATCGAATGGCGTCAGGATAGACTTTGTGTTCCTTATTGGCGGGTGTATTGGAACAGCGCTCCGGGGGCTTGTATCATCACCGCCGAAGGGAGACACGAATTGGTTCCCGACGAAGTGGTGATTCTGCCGCCGCGTACGGAATATTCCACCCGGGCGGAGAGGGAGACGAATCACTTTTATTTGCATTTTTCGGCGGGGGAACCTTTTGATGCGGTACGGCCGGGGGGGCTGTTTTCCCGGGATCGTCGGATTGTGGCATTTGCCCGCGAGCTTTCCAGGGAACTGGAGAAAGCCGCACCGAATGCGCGTACTATGTTGAAAATCCGGCGTTATATCTGTGAAATTCTTCTGGCGGTTCCGGTGGATCGTCTGCCGGAGGAGCGTTTTGCGGATCCGACTGTGGAGCGGGCTATTGAAATTGCCGATCTGTTTCCGGATATTTCCATCAGTGAACTTGCGGAGCGCCTGGCGATTTGCCGGGGAGCCTTGATTCGTCGTTTCACGCGGGTCACGGGAATGACCCCGCAGCGCTTCTTGCGGCGACGCCGGCTGGAACGTGCTGCGATGCTGTTGCATTTCAGTGGCAGGAACATCAAAGAGATTGCGCAGGAGACCGGATTCTGCGACCGTTATCATTTCAGCCGTCTTTTCCGGGCGGAATTCAACTATCCTCCGGCGGCGTACAAGCGTCAGATGGATCTGATCGAAAAACCGGGGAATGCCGCCGTTTCCGAGCTCCCGTTGTCCGGGGAATGAGGATCCGCCCAATCGGCAGGGACGGCGCAACGGGGATGGAACATCAAATCCTTCCTGTTCGCATTCCGGGAAGGGGGATCAAGTCTGGAGCAATACGAACTTCCCCGGCAGGGAAATGCTGGAGGGAATGGAGCATCGATTGAAATCATGATCCTTTCGCCGCTGCCTTCAACCCGGCTGGGCGAACCGGCTTGTCGACATTGATCCCGGCGGCTCTGCACTGCACATCCGGAGCTGCCGGGAAGGGATCGTGTCATTGTCCCGGGACGATTATTTGAGCAGCGGCCGAGCCAGTTCCAACAGCCGGCTGTAGACCTCAAGCGTCAGATTTGCGCCGGTCGCCCGGTCGCGCACAGGCTGCTCCAAGCCGTCCGTCGACGTCCCGGCGCAGCGCGTAAAAGGCGAGGCGCCCGACAAGATTCCTGCTCTGCTCCATTCCGCCTGCCCGGCGTTGATTTCGACGATCTTGAACCGGTACGGCGGAGGCGCTCCAATGCATCCGGATGCCGAAATTTTACTGGTGGATTTTTTTATTTCGTGCAGGAGAACAGCCACTTCCAGGTGTTGGCATTCGCAAACGCCGGTCCCCAGGAGCCGTGATCGACTTCCGGCATCTCCTGATAGATGACGTTGGTTCCTCCGGCGTTCCAGATCGCCCGCACCATGTCGCGCGACCGGGAGACCGGCACGACCGAATCCACGCTGCCGTGGACGACGAGAATCGGCAGTTTCACCAGTTTCGGCGCCTGAGCGACGTCGCCGCCGCCGCAGATCGGCAGCGCCGCCGCGAATTGTTCCGGTCGGCGCGAGATCAGATCCCACGTGCCGTAACCGCCCATCGATATGCCGGTGACGTAAATCTGCTGTGCTTTGTACTCCTCGATCTTCCGGTCGAGAAGTTCGATGGCCGCACTGAGCGGTTCGGAAGGCGATTCATGCATCGTGTGGCGCAATGCGCTCCACGGTTCATCGACCCACTGTCTGCCTGTCGGGCACTGCGGGAAGAGCAATACGGCCTTGATCTTGTTCTTTTCGCAATAGGCGCGCAATTCGCGATAACCGTGGGTGAGCTGCGCGGCGTTGTCGTTGCCGCGCTCGCCGGCGCCGTGCAGGAAGAGAACGAGCTTGTATTCGCCGGGCAGTTCGGCGTTGGTGACGAATTCGCGGTAGGGCAATGGATCATTTCCGGCAGATTCCTTCGTTTCGCCCCGCGCGGCGGGAAGAACGAAGAGAAGTGCGGCAAGAAAAAGCAGTGTCGGAAAAATCGATTTTTTCATGGAGAATTCCTTTCCGGTGTTTGGTCAGTCAAACTGGAATTAAGATAGCACGGGAGCGGGGATTTGCAAACGCGCCGGCGGGATTTTCACATTTCGCGCGGAAGGGTGGTGATCTTCCCCGTCACCAGACGGAAATAATCGGGCAGCGTGCCGTATCCGGCCTCTTTGCAGAGGGCGCAGCTCGCGGCTGGCGGGAGCGGATATTCGCCGCCGGTCTGCTCGACGTAACGCGCGATCAACCCGGCGTGACTTCGCACGAAACATGCACGGCGCGGTTCGCCCAGCGCATCGGTCATTCGAGTCCAGATGTCGCTCAATTCCATGTCGGCGATGTTGCCGAAGCTCAGCGGCGTGAAGTCGCACGGACAGACGTTGCCCGCGCTGTCGATGTACAAATGCATCGTGCCGCCGCCGCAGCCGAAGAGTTCCGGACTCTCGATCTGATTGAAGGCGCACACCTTGGGGCGGCCCGTTTTTTCATTGATTTCGACGTGAAAGTCGCGCAGTTCCCGGATCGCTTCCGGCGTCAGGAACTCCGTTGCCGAAGCCGAACGCAGTCGCCCGCACGGCATCGGTTCGACGATGCGCAATTCGTCGACGCCGAGTTCGGCCGAGAGCGCGTGGATTTTCCGGTACTCCTTCGTCGCAACCGTTTCCGGCGTCGCAACACAGCAGCTCATCGTGTAGAAATCGTATTTCTTTGCCAGTTTCAGCGCCCGGAGCGCGATTTCGTATGCGTCGTCGCGTCCGCGGAAGGCATTGAACTGCACGGGATCGGTGTGATCCAGACTGATCGCAATGCCCCAGAGTCCCGCCCGGCGCAGCGATTCGGCCCGGGCTTCGTCCAGATGGATTCCGGTGGTGAAGAGCATCGTTTCCGCGCCGTGTTTTACGGCATGTTCGATCAATTGCTCCAGATCGCCGCGCAGGAGCGGTTCGCCTCCGGTGAACCCGAGGAGCGCCGCGCCGAGTGCGGTGGATTGTTCGATCGCCTTTCGCCAGAGCCCGGTGGGAAGTTCGGCGCGCGGGCGACCGTTTGCGCTGCAATGGCGGCAGCGGTACGGACACGCTCCGGTCAGTGCGAAAAACGCCGACACCGGGCTGAGGCGGCGCCCGGAGAGCATCGCGTCGAACATCCGGTCATACGCCGGGGAGGGGAACGGCGGCAGGAAGGAGTTGAGCACCCAGCGTCCCCGGTGCCGGGTGGGGTTTTCGCTGCGCAGATATCGGGCGGCGAAACGGAAGGTGTTGATTCCGGCGCCGCGCGTTTCCAGTTCCGAACCGATTTTCCCCGGCAGGCGGCGGATGCCGCGCCGACGAAGTTCGCGCATCATGCGAAGCGGCGCGCGCCGCACGTCGCCATTGGCGAGAATGCGGATGAGCTTCCAATATTTCTGCAGTTTCACTTCTTCCTCCCCAGCGCCATGACGTAATGATGTTCGAACGGCAACTTGCACCGGATGAGTTCCGCTTCGAAAAACGCCGCCGTCTCCGGATCATCCGCCAGCGGAAGCACCTGATCGAATCCGGCCAGAATGCCTGTTTTCAGCAGCCACGCGAGTTGTCCGGATTCCGGCGGGCGGGCGGAGACGGCGCCTTCTTCGAGGAATTCGACGGCGAAATCGTTCCGGCGCAACGTTTTTTCGAGTTCCGCCGCGCTCACCGGAAATTCCGGGTGGAGCGCCTTCGTCACACGGTGCGGAAATTGCGCCAGCGTCCGCCGGTAGGCGTAAAAGACCGCGGGTAACGTGTCGCGCAAATTGACGACGAACAACAATTTCCCTTCCGGTTTCAACACCCGGCCGCATTCGCGAATGACCCGCGTGCTGCAACTGTATCCCATGGCCCAGGCCGAAATGATCCAGTCATATTCCATCTCCGGCATTTCGCGCAGAATCGCGGCCATTTCGCCATGCAGAAACCGGCTGCGGCGGCAAAGTTTCCGCGCTTCGCGCAGCATCCTTTGCGAGAGATCCACGCCGGTGATCTCCATTGCCGGGTAACGCTTCTCCAGAAACGCCGTGGTGTAACCGGTGCCGCACCCGAGGTCGAGAATTTTACCCCGCAGTCGCTCTTCCGGGAATTGATCCACTTCCGGCAGGAGTTCGAGCATCCGGTCCGTGACCGGGCGCAGCCGGTCGAGCCAGTTGGTGTTGTATTCGCCGGCGAGCCGGTCGTAGCCCTGTTCGTAATCGGCGGCGCCGAGCCAGCGGCCGCGGAGCACGTGGCTTAACATGCGCCAATTCAGTTTCAGGCAGTTGAAGAGTTTCCCCATCGTCGTCGCCGCCGGCTTCAGATCGGGCCGCAGCCGATGAAGCATATCGCAAGGAAGAATGCGGCGATGAGAACGGCGATTTTTTTCATTTGCAAGTCTCCTCATGTTGAGTTTCTGTCGGGAAAAACGCCTTTTCCGGATCGTAACGCAGCGTGCCGCTTCCCGAGTGTCCGTACAACAGGGGAGAAGCGGAGAGATATTCTTCGCCCGTCGGGAGATCGGCCACAACCAAATTGAGTCGCGGTTCAAGAGAAAAGACGCATTTCACCAGAAAAAAGAGTTTTTTCCCGTCCGGAGCGAGCGCGATTCCCCGAACCGCATCCGGCAACAGCGGCTGCGGAACGTAAAAAAGTTGCGAAACGCCGTCCCGGTAATGATAAAAACGTTCATGCCGGAAATAGAGGAACCCGCCGTCCGGATGGGGAAAGACCGCCGTTCCCCGGCAGAATTTTTCCACCCTGCCGCTGCCGGGATCCCGGTAGTGGATGAATCCATCCGCAACGAAATACCCCGCAGGAAGTTCTTTTCCGGGGGAATCCTGTCGAAACGTCAGCGCGCCGGAAGAGGATCCGCGATTCGGCGTCAGATGGAACTGAACGCGGCCGTTCCAGAGCAGATAGCCATGCAGCGATTCGGCAAGCTGCCGGTCGCGGCGGAAATGTTCCAAGTAGAAATAGTTGCAGGACGCGAAGTAGTCTGCGCTCAAAAAAAAGAATCCGAACCACAAAATTCCCGTCAACAGCGTCAGCACCGAAATCGATCCTGCGGTTCGGCGTTTTGCCGTCCGCTTCTCCTCCATGGATGACAATATTGAAGCGCTCGAAAGAACCAGCGCCAGCGGCAACGAGGCGAAAATCCCCGCCATGATGATTCTGAAGACATTCCATTCCATAACGGGAAAATAGGGGATATTCCGGATGCAGAATGCCGCGGTCCCTCCAAGCGTCATCCCCGGGAAGAGGAAAAATACGCTCCAGCGTCTGCGCCGCCAGAGATCGTGCAGCAGTGCCGTCACCCCCCCGAGGAAAAAGATCGCCGGAACCGAATACCGCGGCATGATCATCGGTCCGTACATCGGTTGAAGCGCAAGATGATATTGCACACAGGCCGTGATCGCTCCGGGAAGCGCTCCCGCGCATCCGATCAG
>CALXNS010000004.1 GCA_944389815.1 uncultured Victivallis sp.
CGGGGAAGAAATCGGCGTTGTCGTCGCGGTAGAACTGCACCGCCATCGCCAGTTGCTTGAGGTTGGAAATGCAACTGGTGGTCCGGGCGCGTTCCCGGGCCTGATTCAAGGCCGGAAGCAGCATGGAAGCGAGGATGGCGATGATCGCAATTACGACCAGTAATTCAATCAATGTAAAAAACTTCTTCATGATTTCCTCCTTTTATGATTGATTTCCGGATCGGTTGAAAATTGTTTTTCCTGTGATGAATCTGGAACGAACCAGAATCTGGCGGGGAGGTTCATCGGGGTGTTCCGCGCGCCATTGAATCAATTCGAGCGCCTTTCTGGCATGTTCCCGCAGCGAAACGGAGCGGTAAGAGAGTTCCGGTCGGTAGAAGACGGCATCCTGCCGCTCGCCGCTGGCGACGATGGAGACCTCTTCCGGAATGCGTATTCCGAGATCGGCGAATGCGGAAGTGACCGCGAGCGCGGCGGATAAATTCACGATGACCGCGGTGAACGGCAGCGGCCGGCAATTGCAGAACTCCAGCAGCCGGTCATGAATGGGGTGCAGCGGCGAGCGGAAACGGGGGACGTCCACCAGAATTTCCAATTCCTTAACTGCCTCCGGGCCGAGCGTGGAAATGATATGTTCGCGCCATTGCCGGTAGAGACATCTTGAATATGGAACCAGGGTGTTTTCCGGAGTGCGGAATGCCTGATCGATGAAGGCGATTCTCCGGTGCCCGGCCCGTGCGAGGCGGCCGAGAATCATATCGCCGCAGAATTCGAGATCGCCAGTCACGCCGTCGAAACCGAGTTGCCCCGGGGAACCGCCGATCAGGACGACCGGTTTGGCGCCGGATTTGAATTTCCGGATCAGCTCTTCCGGAATTTCTTCGTAAGCGAGAACCTCAAGACAGCATAACGCATCGCATGAATTCCAGGCGTCAAGCACGGCGCGATCCTCCCAGGAGCGGGCGAAAATCTGTTTGACCAGAAAATTTTTTTCTTCGGCCGCTTCGCAGAAAAACGAGAGGAAGTCATAATTTTCCGGCGCGCTCCAGGCGGGAATCACGACGCCGACTTGCTGCTGTACCTTCTGGGAGGAAATCTCATTGGCGACGAAAGTTCCGACGCGCGGCACCCGGGTGAGGTAACACTCGTTCACCAGTTCGCCGATGGCTTTCCGCAGCGTCATGTGACTGACCTGAAGCTCTTCCGCAAGTTCCCGTTCCGGCGGAAGCACTGAACCGCGCGGATAATTGCCGTTGGTGATCTGTCGCAGCAGATGCTGCCGGATCCGATCAGATTTGGTTGTTGTATGCCGCATGGGAAATTTTCAGTAAAAATTTTTATCTGTTTGTTATATATTATACCACATTGCTATAAAAATCCCAATAGGGTTTCATTAAAAATTGATAAAAATAATGGAAATGATTCAAAGGTTTTCTAAAATATTTTAATAAAACTTCTAAAATATTTTAATTTACTCTTGACATTATCGCAGAAATTTGGTATAATAAAAAACAAACAACCGAGGGTGTATTTCATGGCGCAGAAGAAAATCACAATCCGGACGATAGCCGAACATTGCGGAGTGTCAGTGAGCACGGTGTCGCTGGTCATCAACAACAAACCGGGCATTCGTCCTGGTGTGCGGGAACTGGTGCTCAAGACGATCGAGGAACTTGGCTGGCGGAGCAACAGTCTCGGCGGGCGTTTCGGAAACGTAACCGAAGTGGTTCTGGTGGGCAATCCGTGGCTGCTGTCGAATTTCGGCGGGCATCCGACGCAGTTGACGATGGCGCGGTTGATCGAAAAATTTGAAGAACGCGGCATTATTTCGTCGACCTATTACGGGCGGAATCTGGAAGTGATGCGCAATTGCCTGGAACGTCGTCCGATGGCGGTGGTGGTGTTCAGCAGCAACAATTTTCTGTTGCGCGATGCGATTGAAAAATTGTGTGCGGCGGGAATCCGGGTGGTGATCGCCCATGCGGAGTGGAGCGAAGCGATCTGCCCGCGCGTTCACTCCGATCATGTGAATGCCGGGCGGCTGGCGGGACGGAAATTGCGTGAGGCGGGCTGCGAGCATCCGGCGTTCTTCGGGGGGCTCGGCTTGCGGGTGCATTGCACGGAATGGGAGGAGCTCGGTTCGCCGGTGGCGGAATATCTGATCGGTTTGACCGAAGAATTCCCCGCGTTTGATTTTCATCGCGACATGGTCGGCGACGCTTTCGGCGACGTCGCGGAGGTCGCGCACATGCTGCAATACGGTGAATACGACGGCTGGATTTTCCAGTTGCGGCAGTTTTTCAACCGTTTTGCGTTTCTGCGGGAGCGGCTGGAGAAAGAATGTGTTCTGCCTGGAATCCGGCGGATGATTACATTCGATACGGCAATTCAACCGTCATTTCCATTGTCGCGTTACGGATGTCTGGCGGAGAATTCCGAAAAAATCGCCGAGCTGGTGTTCCAGCTGGTGACGGCTTCCAAAACGCCGGAACCGATGGAGTACGCCATCCCCTATCTCTGGCGGGCTGACGAGGGGGATTACACGACAATTTCCAGTGGAGCCGACGCTGCCGGCGCCGCTCTGCTGGCATAATTTTAACCTGGGAGTGAAAGTGATGAAACAAAGACATGAATTTACATTGATTGAATTATTAGTGGTAATTGCAATTATTGCGATCCTTGCTTCGATGCTGCTTCCTGCGTTGAATCAGGCGCGGATGAAAGCGCAGAGTGCCTCGTGTTTATCCCATCACAAACAATTCGGCACGGCGATTGCGATGTATGCCGACGATTATGCGGACAATATTCCGGTGGTGTCGAACAATCCGTGTAAACTCAAGTGGGATGATTCCTATGGGCCGTCGGGGCTGGGGCTGCTGGTTCCGTATCTCGGCGGGGATCTGGACGTCAACAGCACTGCGGCGGCGGACAAACACCGGTTGAAGATCTTCGATTGTCCGGGAGGCATTCCGGAGAATGTGGATTGTTTCACGCAGGATACCCACTGGTGTGTCGATTACACCTACTGGCGCGATGGGACCGACGCCAATCCGTTTGGATTGTATGAAGGCGGATTGCTGAAAGGAAAGAAATACGGCAGGCTCGGCGGAAAAATGCTGGTGATGTGTCTTGCTCAGAAGGATGGAAATTATTTCGCCAATGCGCCTCACATGACCGGAGCCAACGCGGTTTACGGAGACGGCAGCGCGGCGACGATTCTTTTCGGGCGTTACTTCGGAGAGTGGCACGGCGGCTGGACCATCTGGGACAAACTGGATCGGGATTGATGGATCATGTTGTGGAAGAAGGTTCTGGTTGGTGTTCTGCTTCTCGGGATATGCCGCTGTTACGGGGGGATATCCATCGAGGGCGACGGACGGGTGTCGTTCGGCGGCGGAGTGACGGCAACTCCGATGCTTTTCGGTGAAAATTATTCGTATCCTGCGGAATATCGCGGCGCGCTGCGGGCGGCGCCGGCGCCGGGTGCGCGTTCCGGGGTGATTTCCGGCGAATGGAAGCTGCACACCGGAAAATGCGGGCTTGTCACGCTCCTGTGGCACGATGCGGGCAACGGTGCGAAGGATCTGGAATACCGGGTGAATTTTTCCGAACCGATTCCGATTGCGGAACTGGCGCTGAGTTTCACGCTTCCTCTGGAATTCGGCGGCCGCGAAGTGCGGTTCGATTCGGAGAAACTCGTATTGCCGTTGACCTCTCCGAAGGAGCCGACGCTCGCGGTGATAAACAATTCCCGGACGCTGACACTGGCTCTTGACGACGGGATTTTGAACGTGGAATCGAAACAGCCGTTTTCGGCCTGCGTGATGGACAACCGGAATTTCCAGCAATACAATTATTCGATCCGGCTTCGCTTTCCCGGAGTCGAAAGCCCGTTGCGTTCGGCGAGCATGAAAGTGCGGGTGCGTTTCCAGCCCTACACGGTTACCGCGCTGGATCTGAGCACGGCGGCGAACCGCGGTTTTGCCGATGCGAAAGCGGATGACGGCGAGGGCGGCTGGAACGATCAGGGGCCGGAGACGGATTTGTCGCAATTGCCCGCCGGGAAGCTCAATGTCGGGCCGTTCTCCATGACGATCCTTGATGAAGCCCGCCGTCCGGGAAAAAGTTGTGTGGTTTCAGGTGATGCGCCGAACCGGGAGTGGCAGCCGGAAGCGATTCCGCTGCCGAAGGCGGCGGCGGGTAAAATTCTCTATCTGCTTCACGCGGTCGCCTGGGCTCCGGCAGCGGGCAGCGAGGCGGGCCGGATTGAACTTCTTCATCCCGACGGCACGGAAACGGCAATCCCGTTGATCTGCGGGAAAGATGTCGGTGACTGGTGGCTGGCCGGGAATCTGGAGAACGGAATGGTCGCCTGGAGCGGAACGACGCGCTCCGGGACGCCGGTGGGACTTTATCTTTCGGCGTTCGAACTGCCGGATGAACCGCTTGCCGCGCTTCGGTTTCGCGCCCGGAACGGGGCGGTCTGGATGGTCGCCGCCGCCGCGCTCGGAGAGGAGCGCATTCCCTTCCGGCGCGAATCGGTTCAAACGCTGCGCCGCAATGAAGAATGGCGTCCCTTTCGGTATGAGCGCTCGGTCGAACCGGGATCGGCGATGGATTTCTCCTTTCTCAATGATGCGCCGGCGGGAAAACATGGGTTCGTTACGGTTAAAGGAGAGCGTTTCGTCTTTGAAGAGAGTGGGGACGAGATCCGGTTCCACGGTGGAAATCTGACGTTTGAATCGTGTTATCCGACGCACGAAGAAGCAGATGTGCTTGCCGAACGCTTGAGCCGCATCGGTTACAATGCGGTCCGGCTGCATCATTTCGATTTGCATCTTCCAGAGAGCAAAGAGGTTCCGGATGCGCTGGACCGGTTGGAATATCTGGTGGCGGCATGCAAGAAAAACGGAATTTATATTTCGCTTGACCTCTACACGCTGCGCACGGGATGGAACAATCTCGGCGGAATCGATTATAAACTTGCGGTCATATTGATCCCCGAAGCGCGTGCGGAGTTCAAGGAGTTCATCCGCAGATGGTTGACGCATGTCAACAAATATACCAATCTTCGCTGGTGCGACGATCCGGTCTTCAATTCGATCAGCATCGTCAACGAAAATCCGCTTTTTTACATTCTGAATTTGTCCAGCTGCAGTGAAATGGCCGAACGTTACCGGACGGCGTTCGCACAATGGACGGAAAAGAAGGGCGTCGACGTCTCCTCTGGAGACGCGCAGGGAGGAGAGTTCCGGCGTTTCCTCGATGAACTTTACCGGGAGTATTACGCGGATATGAAGCACTTCCTGCGCGAACTCGGCGTGAAGGCGCCGTTGACCGAGCAGAACTGCATCCCGGCGCCGAACCTCGCCGCGCAGCGTGCGCTGTACGATTACGTTGACAATCATCTCTACTGGGATCATCCGTCGAACTATGCGCTGCCGTTCAACATCCGCAACACGAGCGTTTTGAGCGAACGGATGCGCAATCCGCGCGAGATCGCCCCGTCGCGCATTTTCGGTTTGCCCTTCACCGTGACGGAATACAATTATTGTTTTCCGAATGCGTTCCGTGCCGAATGCGGCCCGATTTTCGGAACGATGGCGGCATTTCAGTCGTGGGACGGCCTCTACCGCTTCACCTACGGCACGGCGGCGCGCAACGTCTGGGGCGAACCGAGCGGAATCGAAATTTTCGAGGGCGCCAACGATCCGATTCAGACGCTTGGCGAACGGATCATCGCGGCGCTTTTCCTCCGCGGCGACGCGGCCGCGGCGCAGGAGGCGTATCCGGTTGCCGTCCCGGAGGAACAGCTTCCGGAATTCCGGGAGAATTTTCCGGAAGCGTGCCAGGAGCTGATGTTTTCCGGACGTGTCGGGACGGTTTTGACTCGTCGAGGAGAGGTGGTCACAGCGCTTCCCGCCGGGACGCGGCAGCTTCAAACGCTTGACGATCCCGCTTCAACGAAGAAGACGACGCGTTACTCCGCGCCGGAATGGGCGGTTGATTTTGCCGAACGAACCTTCAAGGTTGCGACGCCGCGCAGCGAAGCATTGGTGCTTCCGGCGGAACATGCGCTGACCGGAAAACTTCTGACCGTGAAAAACGGCGATACGTTCGGTGTTGTCGCGGCGATCTCCGTTGACGGGAGGCCGCTCTCCGAATCCAGCCGCATGCTTCTGCTGCATCTCACGGATGTTCAGCTAGAAGAGTCCCGTTATCTGGAAAACGCGAACGGCAACCGTCTCTACAGCGCGATTCCGTCGACCGGCACCCTGCTGGCGCGCCGGGGCCGGGCGCAGCTGCGGCTCGAACTCCCGGAGGAGCGGGCGGAACATTTCCGGCTCTACGCGCTTTCGCCGGATGGGAAACGGCTGTATGAGCAACCGTTCAGGAAAGAGGGGGGGATCATTCAGTTCGACGCCGACACCTTCGGGCGTGACGGCGCCGTGGTCTTCGGATACGAACTTATTAAGGAGGAGTAATGCAGAGACGCGGCGGGAAACGATCAATTCGAAGATCCGATCCTCCGCGGTTTCCCGCGATGACGGCAACCAGGAAATGTTGATTTAACCAACAATCTTTCATTCATCTTGTTCTAACAAGCCGCAGATATAGTATGCGGCATCAGAAAGGAATCAGGTGATTCGTTTCTGCAGTCAAATAAGGAGAACAAGATGAAAAAATTTACATTAATCGAATTACTGGTTGTTGTTGCAATCATAGCCCTGCTTGCCGGCATCGTGATGCCGGCACTGGGCAAAGCCCGTTCCCAGGGGCGCAGCACCGCCTGTTTGAGCAATGCGAAACAGATCGGCCTTGCGCTTCAGGAATACACCATCGACAGCAACGATTATCTGCCGAATTTCAGTGACGGCAATCCCGGCAGCAACCCGATGAATTTCACCAATCCCTGGCATCAGGCGTTGGCCGGTTATATCGCCTCTGAGTCGGTCTACAAGGATCCGAACAACCGCATCAGTCCGGAGAAGGGCGTCTGGCGCTGCCCGGGCCTCGACGGCGGTGAAATGCAGGGAACGTATTGGGGCGGCGGTTACGGAGCGAACCGTACCTTGATGCGTTATGCCTATAAAAACGGAACGATGCAGAAAGAAGGTTCAACCAAAGTCGGACGCATCCGGAAACCATCCATTGTGGCGGCGATCGGAGACTCCGGCCGCCCCGTCGCGGTGGTGGATGGACAGCCGATTTCCTACGTCGCCTGGATGACCTGGACCACGGGGGCGCAGGCCTCCTGCAACTGGAAGATGCCTTCGGGCGGGAACGGACCCAAATCCGGCACCGAACAGCCCGCCGCCCGTCACACCGGGCGGGCAAACATCGTTTTCGCTGACGGTCATGCGCGTTCGGTAGCGTTCGCGGAATTGAATGATCTCGGGAACAAAGACACCTATTTCTGCAATTACCTCTATCAGTAGTTCAAAGAGCAGAGGAGCTGAAGATCATGTTCCGGAAATATTGTATTCTGGCGATTCTGACGATATGTGGCACGATTTACGCCGAAGAACCGCTTTATTCCGGTAAGCGCCCAGCCAGCCCCATCTGGATTTGAGGTTACTTGCGTACTATGTTCTTGCGCAACCCCGAACGAAAGGAGGATGGCATGGGACGTGAAGGACGAGATTATTGGGAGGCG
>CALXNS010000005.1 GCA_944389815.1 uncultured Victivallis sp.
GTTGCCGGATGCGGACTGGGGTTGTCGTTGTCGGCAGGAGATATCGAGTTGCCGAAGCCGCAGATGAGCGGCGGAATGCCGTTGGCTGATGCATTGGCGCAGCGGAAGACAATCCGGAAATGGAGTGAGAAGCCATTATCGGCAGAGCTGCTCTCCAATCTGCTCTGGTCGGCATGGGGCGTGTCGCGTCCGGACGGGCGGCGGACGGCGCCGTCGGCATTGAACCGGCAGGAGATTACGCTCTATGCGGCGTTGCCGACCGGGGTTTACCGGTATGATGCGACGGCGCATAAATTGATTGAAGTAAGTACGGAAAAGTTCGGTGATGCACCGCTCACGGTGATCTTCGCGGCGGATTTGAACAAGCAGCCGGAAAAATATGCGCTGGTGGACAGCGGTTTCATCGGGCAGAATATTTATCTCTTTTGTGCGGCCAATCAGCTTGCGACGGTTTTCCGCGGCAGTTTCGATGCGGCGGCGATCGAGAAGATTCTGGATCTGGACGAGGGAAATAAAGTGCTCTTCGTTCAGGCGGTGGGGTATTCGACCGGAGAGTGAAGATATTCAATTATGTTGCGGGTGGAAATGACTTCGACCGCCTTCCGCGGGGAGGAGGGCGAAGGGAATCTGGAAGAGTGTCGGGCGTTTGCGGAACAGTGCAACTGGGATTTCGGCGTTCAACTGCATAACACCGCCCGGGCGGATGAAATCACCCGCCTTGCGGAAACCGGGGTGCGCCTGAGTGCGCACGGGCCGCTCAATGCGCCCTTTAACTGGAATCTTGCCGGTGAACACCAGGAGGCGGTGCGCGCGTCGATTGCGGAGAATGTCGAATTATTCCGCCGTCTTGGAATCGATATGGCGGTGTTTCACGGATTTTTCATGACCGACGAACCGGTGCCGGCATTCGGGCATGGGCGCAGTTACGATGAATGTATGTCGGAAATTTTACGTCCGGAACTTTTGTGGAAGTCGGGATGCCGGTTGAACGGCAATTTTTTCGACTTGCCGGAATTCCTCCAGCGGCGGTCGCGGGTGCGGGAGAATCTGGCATGGATAACCCGGGAATATCCGGATGTGACGTTCTGCATCGAAAACGATTTTCCCGCCTACGGTGCCGGTAATGCGCTGTCGGAGACGGCGGTGGCATTGAAACATCCGCTCTGTGTGGATTCGTCGCATCTCTGGATGAGTTGTCGTCTTTACGGGCGGGATTTTCTGACTGAGGCGCGGAAATTCTTCTCCTCCGGCATGGTGCGAATGCTGCATTTGCACGCATCGAAATATGATGATTCCTACCCGTTGGAAAACTGGAGCGACGGTCATCTGCCGCTGACCTATCCCAATCGGATGGGATTGCCGCAGTTTGTTGCCGCGGCAATCAATGCCGGGGTCGGCTGTATCGTACTGGAGATCGTGCATGGCAGTGTAAGTGACCTGCAATGTCTCGCCTCCTGGTTGGGATGAAGTATGAATCGCCGGCTGGAAACGAGTTCGCCGTTACCGGCAGGCGCTTGACCTTCGGGGAAATCCGGGTTCGCTTCCTGATGGAAAAACACCGAAAGAAGTGGAAACGGCGCTGCGACGAAAGAGGACGCCGCTTCGGAAGCAACACGGCGAAGAGGGCATGCAACCGTTTCCGTCGCGATGATTCATGATGCCCGGGAAATGGAGGAAAGGGCAAGTTTTGCCGCGCCGACCGCCGCTTCTTCCCGGACGGAGCGGAGCTCAAGCGGCAATTCGAACTGCCGCTCGATTTCGCGCTGAATGGAGCGGCAGTAACGCACGCAGTTTCCCGATCCGACCACGCGGATATGGTTCCGGTATAATTCATGCGGGAAAACGTCGGCGAGGTTGCGCACGATTCCGGCGGCGAGGGCGTCGGCGAGATTCGGCAGCGTGAAGTTTTCGAGGGTGATCCCGCGAATCGAACCGAATTCGCTCGGAGCGTGGCGCTCGCCGAGAAAATGGGGCGCCACTTCGAGATTCGCCGCCGGATCGGCATCGAATGCCAGTTCGTCGAGGCGGTCGAGCAGCATCTTTTCCGGCAGAGGCTCAATCCCGAGCGAGCACAGAATTCCATTGACCACGTTCCCGAGCCAGGCCCATGCCCGGCCGCCGCACAATGGCGCGGTTACCGCGAGCATTTTCCCGCCGAGGAACGGGCGCAACTCCGCCGCGGGCGGGAGCGTCAACGTCGCCGCCTGTTCCGGAGAGATCACGAAGGAGAGCTGGGCGCCCGTGCCGAGCGTCAGAAAGAGTTCCCGTTCCAGTTCCCGCGCCGTTCCGAGCACCGAGGCCTGATTGTCACCGAACGGCGCAAGAACCGGAACTCCCTCCGGAATGCCGGGCAGTGCGCGGGTGTAACCTGCCACGCTTCCGGAAGGAACCACCTTCGGAAGCAGCTGCGCCGGAATGCCGAGCGCGGCCGCTTTCTCCCATGCCCAGTCATTCGTTTCCTGCGAAAATATCCCCCACGAGGCGGCGAAGGTCGGATCGGTTACGGCGGCAGCCGGATTGCCGGTCAGGCGCATGGCGAGCCATCCGGCGGGCGTCGCGGCGTAATCCCAGCGGTCGAGTTCGCCTTGCCGTGCAAGTTCCGCCAGCGTAACCGCGCCGAATCCGTCGGCCAGCGGCAGGCCGCTTTTCTGGCGGAACTCCTCCAGGTGACCGGCTATCGAGGCACGTTTGTCCTGCCAGGTTGCAATCGGGGAGACCTCGTCGTCGCGGCCGAGCAGCACGGAATGCATCTGGCCGGTCAGCCCGACCGCTTCGACCCGTGCCAGCTCCTTCCGGGGGAATTCCGCCAGCAGCTGCAGTACGGAATCGTAGATCTTCCCCGCATCCTGTTCGGCAAAGCCGGGCGCGGCAGGCCGCGCGGCGTGATGCTCCCGGGAACGGGCCCAACCGGAGGCATCCGGCGTTTCGGGGTCATAGAGAACGACGGCGGTTTTGGTGGTTCCAAGATCGATTCCGAGGGTTGGCATGAGTTAATTCCTTTGCAGTGTGATTCCGGCGGAAACAAGCATTTGTTCCAGGCGGAGGATTGTCTCCGGCGCCGGTTCCGGACGGCCGGAAAGTTCATAATTGCAACCGAGCGCCCGATATTTGGGTTCGCCGTAATGGTGCAGTTTCAGGATTTCCACCGCGAGCGGTTCACCGCGGGCGGTTCGCCTGATCCGTTGCAGCCCGGCGAGATGTTCTGCAATCAAATTGAGTTCGGAGTCGGCGTCGTTCATGCCGGTGATCAGCGGGACACGTATCAGAAGTGACGCGGCGTATTCTGTCGCAAATGCGAGATGGTCGAGTACGGTGGCGAGGTTTCCGCCGGTGCAGTTTTTGAAACACTCCTCTGATCCGGCCTTCAAATCGGCGATGACCAGATTGACTTCCCGAGCCGTCACGGGAAATCTCTGCGGCGTGGCGTTGCTTTCAATGGCGGTATGGATTCCGCGGCGTTTCAGGAGCCGGACGCATTCGATCAATTCCTCCGCCTGGAGTGTCGGTTCTCCACCGCCGAAGGTGACTCCGCTGAAATCACTCCAGAGTGAGGTCAGGCGCAGAAGTTCCTGTTCGATCTCCTCCGGCGTCCGTTCGAATCCGACCCATTCGATCGCAGGATGGCGAAAGCTTGAACAGGCGTGATCGTCACAGTCGCGACATTTTTCGCGGTCAAGAACATCGCCTCTGATTGCGCCGTGCGGACAGAGAAAGTCGAGCGTTTCACCGTCGGCTCGTTCCGGATAGAACAAAAGTTCCGGTTCCGCATGAATGCTCTCCGGAGATGCGCACCAGCGGCAGCGGAGGTTGCATCCCTTGAGGTAGTAGATTCTGCGGTGTCCGGGACCGTCTTTGCGATCCGACCACCCCTGTGCAAAAAATCTCATATTTCCATCAACTTCCCGGGAAAACGGTGAATTTCCGCATGCCATCCGGCTCCCAGTTTGCGTTGTTTCCGCAGTGATGCGACGGCGGCATCGGCCATTTCGTCGATCGGCTGCCGGATGCCGACTGCGCCGAGCGCGGCAAGGTCCGGCGTATGGTCGACGCAATAGAATTTCAATCGGGCCACCGGATGATGGAAAAGCATCCGCAGCACCGGTGCATTCACGCAAACTACTGCGGCTGGAGTTTCTTCCGATTGCGCTTCCAGTTCGGCGGCGAGCTTCCGGCATTCGGCCCGGGTGGCGTGCCGGGAGATCGTGCGTATTTCCGAGGCGGTTCCCTTTGCGGCAAGCGTAGTGCGAAATGCATCTTCGCGTTCGGCATTGGTGTCGACGTCGAGGTCGGAATAGGTTATGAAAAACATTTTTTCCGCGCCATCCAGTTCTGCCCGTTTCAACAACTGTTTTATAGCGTCCCGGTTGTCGAGTCCGACATAATCGGCAAAATTTCCGGGCAGCACCTGGTCGAAGAAAACCAGATTCACCCCGAGAATCCGCAACCGTTCAAATACCCGGAAGTCGAAATTGCGGTCGGCGCCCCAGATAATCAGATCCTTTACCCCGCGCGTCGCCATCCGGACGGCGATTTCGAGCTGTTCCTCTCCGGTGTCCGACTCCGGAATGCCGAGAACGAGCAGCGCATCCAGCTGTCGGCAGCAATGGCTGACCGCTTCGACGAAACGTCCGGAGAATTCATGCGGCAGCGTAGTGATCAGTCCGACGCTTTCCAGCTCCCCCGAATGGGCGCGAAAGGTGTCGGCCACCCGGGTGCCGTGCGGCCGGAGGCGGACGATGATCCCGGCGTTTTCCAGTTGTTCGTAAGCGCGGCGAACCGTGACCCGGCTGGTTCCGGTCTGTTCGGCGTATTCCCGTTCCGAGGGGAGGCGATCGCCGGGAGCGTATTTGCCGGCGAGGATTGCTTCGGCAAGAGCCGAGCGTACTTGTTCGGTCAAATTCTTCATGCGCATTCGCTCCGTTCCAGCCGCCGGATGATGTCCTCCTGAATGGCGGGCGACAGATCGAGAAAATTGACGAATGTACCGTGGATGCGCATGATGTAAATTCCGGAAGGAACGTATTTTGCCGGATTGGAGAGAATTTTGCGAAGATGTTTCGCGCTGTCGATGTTGAAATAGACGTAATAGGGCGAACCATTCGCCGTCGCTTCCGTTTCGAAGCGGAAAAGAGGCCGGATCACCCGGTCACGCATCGCCAGCCCCTTCTCCTCAAGTGTCTCCCGGTCGGCGAAGGTGGCCGGTGCAAGCCCGATGTGGGAGGCGTAGCCTCCGGTCATTTTCACAAACGGCAGTTCACGCTCCGAAAGCAGTTGATCGGTCAGCTCGCCGTCGGAAACCTCGGGGCGCGGATCGACGCCGTAACCGAGCATCGCGCGGGCCGGCCGCCCGTCGGGAGTCGCGCCGACCCAGTAACCGTACAGCAGATGTGTGCTCGGCGTGGAGAAATCCGGCTGGAAGGGGGCGCCTGCAGGGTTGCGCAGCGCGGCGACTTTGTCGCTGACGCGCGAGGCGATCCGGGCGGCGATTTCATCCGGTTCCGGAAGAATGCTGCCGTATTTCGGATAATTGAGCAATCGGGCCCGCAGCGCCGGATTGTTGGAGAAATTATTCTGCAGAGCGCTTCGCAGCGTATTTACCCCCTCCGGGAATTCGGCGAGGAAATGTTTTACCGCAACCAGCGAATCGGCAACCACGCTGAGACCGTGGATCAGGCAGCCGCTCCCGCAGTAACGGGTGCCGGGGTGTTCGGGATCGCGCATGTCGCGACCGCTTTCAAGGCCGCCGAAGAGCAGTGATCCGAATGGCGTCGCCCAGCTTCCGATCAGACAGGTGCAGCGGTTTGCCGCCGCTGCCATCCGGGGAAGAACATAATCGAGCTGCCGGTAAAACGCATTTTCAAGATCATGGTAGACCGCTTCAAGCGACTCGTAACCGAGTTCGGCACCGGAGAGCCCGATCTTCCGTCCGGTGAGCAGCGAATTCCCATCGTTCAACGTCAACTCAAGAACTTTGCCCAGGTTCAGCCAGCTGTTGGTGGTGTTTCCGTTCTCCTTGCCCATGATCAACGGTTCCTGACAGCCGGCGACCGCCCAGTCGGGGATGTCCGCATCATCGATTCCCTTGATTTTCAGCACTTCGAACATCATGTCGTCATTGAAGAGCGACGGCGTGGAGTGGCCGGGCGTGAAATAGAATTTCCCCATCGTGCGGAAAAGTTTCTCCGGCGTGTTGCGGTGAATCTTCACCGACAGCGCCGGCTGCGGCTGATTGGAGCGGAAAAACGCTTCGAAAATGACGTTGGTCATTTCGCAGGAGAGATCGTTTCCCGCCGTGTCGCGGCCTCCGAGCAGCAGATTCTGCGAAATCGCCCAGCCGCGGGCGCCGACCATG
Source organism: uncultured Victivallis sp. (assembly GCA_944389815.1). Classification (GTDB taxonomy): domain Bacteria; phylum Verrucomicrobiota; class Lentisphaeria; order Victivallales; family Victivallaceae; genus Victivallis. The sequence continues at coordinate 6,353 of CALXNS010000005.1, forward strand.
TAGAACGCCAGCAGATGCCGGGTCAACGCGACGGCCGTTTCGAAATCGGTTCCGGGACGGTACGGTTCAAAGACCCGATCGAGGTTGCCGGCGGAGAATGCGTAGGGATTCGGCGCCTGTTCGAGGCACAGCAGCTGCCACAGCAAAAGATAGGACTGCATCGCCTCATGGAGATTTTCCGCTCTCTGCATCGGCACTTTGCGGCAGTTCGCGGCGATCATCCTGAGCCGTTCCGCTTCGCCCGGGACGGCGGATCGTTCTCCGGCAAGTTCTTCCGCAAGTTCCGCATAACGGCCGCTCAGAATCGCCGCCGCCTGCGCCGCTTCATGCATGACTGCGACAAACGGTGTGTCGCAGGAACCATTGGCCATGAAAGTTTCCAGTCCCTCTGCCAGGATGGGGCGCATGTCGGGAATCATGTGGCCGGTGACCGGTTCCATGAAGAATGCGGCCTCATCGGTCAAGGTGGCGGTCTTCTGATAAATTTCAACCAGCTTTTTTCCATAAGGGGTTTCACGGCAGTAATTTTTTACCGCTTCGATCCGTTCCGCGCTGATCGTTTCCGACGGTTCGATATCGGCGTAAATGGCGACCGGATCGCAGTAACCGGTGAAGGATTCCACCCGGAAATTCGGATTGATCAATGCGTAACTCGGAGAAAATGCGTCATCCTGCGTCCCGGCAAAGACGCTTCCTTCCGGAATCGACAGCGGCATGCGTTTTACGCAGCGGCAAAGCAACTCACCCGCATAGCGCGCGTCGTCGGGATCGTGTCCGGCCGCTCGCATCGCTTCCCGTTCCTGCATCCGGATCTCCTGATATTCGAACCAGGAGGTCAATTGTTTCTGTTGAAGTTTGGCCGAGAGCAGCAGCTCCAGACCCGTATTGAAGAGTTTTGTGGAATTTTTCATCGTTTTTCTCGGAGTGAAAGGTTGATTTTTATTTTATGGTATTATATATTGATACCATTAAAAAGTCAATCCCCGAATCCCCAAAAAGTGAGGTATTTCGATGAAACTTTTGAAATTTCTGCCGAATCGGGTCTGGCGGGTGTATCGTGGCGGAGCCAATCTGGATTGCCTTCGAGGCGATCCGTTTCCAACGGATGGTTCGTTTCCGGAGGAGTGGATCGCCTCGGCGGTGACGGCCTTGAATCCGCAGCGCGGCGTGGAAGGCGAGGGGATCAGCCGGGTGCAGTTTCCGGATGGTTCGGTGGAGAGATTCGATCGGCTGCTGGCGCGCGCGGGCGAGGAGCTGCTGGGGCCTGAGCGGTACGCCGCCACCGGGGGGCGGACGCCGGGATTTCTCACGAAGTTGCTCGATTCGGCGATTCGCCTTCCGATTCAGGCACATCCCGATCGGGCGACGGCGCGACGGTTGTTTCATTCGCCGAACGGCAAGACCGAGGCGTGGATCGTATTGGGCGGCCGGGAGATCGACGGCGAGGAACCGTATTTGCTTATGGGGTTCAATGAGCGCTTCGACTGGGAACTTTTCCGGCGGGAGGCGCTCGCGGGGGTAATGGAGAAAAGCATCGATATGATGCATCGTCATCCGATCACACCTGGAGAGGTGATTCTGATTCCGGGCGGATTTCCGCATGCGATCGGTTCCGGCGTGTTTGTTCAGGAGATCATGGAGCCGACCGACTGGGTGATTCAGCCGGAAGCCTGTTGCGGCGAACAACCGCTGACGCTGCAGGATCGGTTCGGCGGCCTCGAACCGGAGGAGGCGTTGAGCGTCTTTCATCGCGAAGTCCTGAGTCCGGAGGAACTTCGCGCGAAGGTGTTTCTGACGCCACAGGAACTTTTCCGGGATGATGACGCCGTCCTCACCCGCCTGATCGACCGGGAACGAATTGGATTTTTCGGTGCGTTGCAGCTCGACCTTTTCCGATATTGGCGGCGGCCCGAATCGCTCGGAGTCTTCATGGCCGGAACCGTCCTTGACGGCGAGGTGCGCCTGATCGACGGGGACGAAACACTTCAATTGAAGCGCGGCGACACTTTTGCGCTCAGCGCCTCCGCTCAACCGGAGTTCCGGGGAAAAGCGCGTATTCTCCTTGCGCTGTGAAGCGGTCGGCCAGTGGAAGAGACGGCAACGCGTGCTTGTGGCCTGTCGTCACTGAACTGAAATTGACATCGTCGTGGCCCCGGGGCACCCGGAGTGTTGTTCTCCGTTGCAGCCGTGATCCGACGGGGTGCGAAGGGGGGGGCTCTTTGACGCGAATAATTGGTGATGCATTGCGGGAGACGTCGTTACCGGGGAAAGGCGGATTTTCCGTCATCAACTGGTTGAAACATAGATGAAATGTTTTCAAGCGCCAGTGCCGGGAGCTGGAAAATAGAAAAAACACCGCACGGGATTCACCTCTGTGCGGCGTTCTTTCGGGAGAAGTCGTGCGAACGATCAGAAATTGTCGTCGAGCTCCTCATCGTCAAACTCTTCATCGTCAAACTCTTCGTCGAGATCTTCATCGTCGAATCCGTCGTCGCCGAACTCGCCGCGGTCGAAGATATCGTCATCATCGTCGAAATCATCGAAGAGATCATCACGTTCGTCGAGGTCGTCGAAATCGTCCGGGTCATCCCCTTCCAGAAAAGAGGATGTCGCGCTGATTACGGAACCGCATTCCGGACAGCAGCCGTCTTCCGCCTCAATGGAACTTTCGCTCACTTCGATATTGCAATAAGGACAAACCGTAGCCATTTTTCCTTTTCCCTCCTGTGATCTCTCACCCTCGCCACAACACATCACTTCTGGTCATTCCGCCTCCATACCGCCGGGCGCGAGACGCCGCCGGCAGGAAGAGGAACCGTGTATTGGGAGGCTCCGTGCATTGAATGCCGTCCTGGAGTCTTCCGATTCTTCCGGTACTATATTGAAAGTTTTCCAATTGTCAAATCGTTTCCTTGAAAAAAATCGAATTTTTCAGAGGAGTGAATCCTGTGACGGTGCGTTTCGGGTTCCGGCCGCCGCGTCGGTTTCGAAATCGCGCCATTGACCGGAACCGCCGTCATCCCGGGTCAGAATTTCGATCTTCCGTTCCAGTGCATCGAGTTTTCCCCTGCAGAGTTTGACCAGTTTGCTGCCCTCTTCGAAGTTTTTCATCAGCTCCTCCAACGGCAACTGGCCGTTCTCCATTTTCGCTACCAGCGCTTCAAGCTTTTCCAGAGCCTGTTCGAAGGGGATATTGGAATTTTCAGACATCAGCATCTCCCATATTGCGGAAGAAAATCCGGAGCATACCACTGGCACACTCCGGATTTTCCGGGTTGTATTGCAGAAATTTTATTTCAAGAGATAATCCGGTTGATCGGTTCGGAACGGACTGGCCGGGAACCCTTCCTCGTTGAAGAGGTTGGGATTGCCGGGATAGTTCGCCCATGCGTAACGAGCCGCGACCGGTTCCTTGACCTGATCCGACCAGACCACGACCGTATCGCCGTCAATTTTCGCATTCGCCCAGACAAATTTTCCATCTTTCCCGGCGATGGCGAATGATTGCACCATCGGGCCGTTTTTGGTTTTCAATCCGCTGCCGACGTTGGTGAAGTAAATGCGGATCCGGTTGCCTTCGATCTCCATCTTATCATAGAGCGGGCCGGCGGAAACCTCTTCGCGTCCGTAGCAGATTCGTTCCGCTTCGCGGGCGAGGCGGAAGCCGACAACCTGCTTGTTGGCCGGATGAATGTCGGAGTGGTCGCCCGCGTCAATGCAGACCGCCATGCCGGTGTTCGGCACCTTCAATGTTGCGGTTTGAACTTCACGCAGTCTCGCCCAGCTCGGGTCTTCCGGCTCGCGCGATTTCCAGAAATTGTCCGGCAGGCGATTCTCCGGCCGGTGCGCTTCGAACGGTGCAAGCTGCACGAAAATGAATGCCAGATCCGGATTGTTCCACCGCTCACGCCAGTCGGCGATCAGCAGCGGGTGAAGCGTCATGTAATCGACGTAGGCACCCGCATTGGCTTCTCCCTGATACCAGATGGCGCCGCGGATCGGATAAACCGTCCACGGAGCGATCATCGAATTGTAGAGCGTGGACGGGAAAAACGGGCTGTCGGACCCGATACTGACGCTGTCCGGCGGTTCCGGGCGCGCACCAATTTTTGCGAGATCCACTTTGAATTCGATTTTGTATTTCCATTTTCCGGCAAGATTGATTGCCGTCTTGGGGTCGTCTTGAAGCGCAAGCGAAACCTTGGGACCGAGAATGCCGCCGGTGGCGAACATGTCGATGACGCGGACGGCGATCACCGCCTTGCCCGGTTTGACCATGTCGCCGGCGATCGGGTAGGCGCGTTCGGCGCTCCAGTATTGTTTCGTATCGGTTCCGGTGGCGCCGATCTTCTCGCCGTTGAAGTAGGCTTCATCACAGTCATCGACGGTGCCGAGTTTGAGAACCAGCGCCTTGCCCGCCCACGCTTCCGGGATGTTGACGGTGGCGCGATACCAGCCGACGCCGTCATAATCGCCGGGCAGAACGCCGGGGACTTCGGCTTCCTGCCAGTCGGAATCGTTGAAGTCAGCATTTTTCCAGTCGGCGGCCGCGGCACTTTCCGCCGCGTAGGTGGAGAAGAAGCGTTTCTCCCAGTCGCTGAACTCCTTTTCACTTTTCGCCCGCAATTCTGCGGCAGCTTTCTGAAACTCTTCCGGAGACATTTTGATGGCGTCGATCTGGAGCAGTTCCTTCGTGCGTCCGGCGCTGCGATAACCTTGTTCGCTGATCCAGCTCTCGATCGGAGTGCCGCCCCAGCTGCTGTTGATCAAGCCGACCGGCACCTTCAAATCCTGATGGATCTGACGACCGAAGAAATATCCGGCCGCGCTGAACGGTCCGACCGTATCCGGCGAACAGACCACCCAGCCGGGACCGGCGATCTCCTTGACCGGCCCCATCGGCGCGACCGATTTGCGCGCGGCGGTGTTGTAAAGGCGGATCTGCGGATAGTTTGCATTGGCGACCTCCCGTTCATGACCGAGCACCCGCCAGAATTGTCCCGCGCTGGAGACGGGCATTTCCATATTTGACTGCCCCGAACACATCCACACTTCGCCGATGAGCACATCTTCGAATGCGACGCCCTTGTCGTCTTTGCCGGTGACGGTGACCGTGTATGGGCCGCCCGGTTCCATGGCCGGCAGCGTGGCGATCCATTCGCCGTTTTCGTCAGCGGTTGCGACGGTGGAGTTGTCGTCGATCGTAACTTTGACCGCCTTGCCGGGTTCCGCCGTACCGCTGATTTTGATCGGCCTGCCGCGCTGAAGAACCATGTAGTCGCCGTAGACTTTGTGGACGGTGAAGTTTTCCGCCGGATCCGGCTGTCGGAAGAGACAGCAGCCGCCGACGAAAAGCATTCCCGCCAGCGCGAACAGAGGAAGGGTCGATTTGCGCATTGGAAAATCCTTTCTTTTGGGTTGGCTGGAAGGGTTGCATTCCTTCGTTGCAGGTTATATTAACGCCTTTTCGTCAATTATGCAACCGGAAAAGGTGATTTTGACTTGAATTTTTCGGCATATAAGGATAATTTAAACAACAAGCGGATGAAAAATCCTCTTGACACAACTTTCAACCAAGGAGTCCGGAAAATGGCTACCAGCTACAAAGATCTCGGTTTGGTCAACAGCCGCGCGTTGTTCGCCAAGGCGGTCAAGGGCGGCTACGCGATCCCCGCGTACAACTTCAACAACATGGAACAGCTGCAGGCGATCATTCAGGCCTGCGTCGAAACCGAATCCCCGGTCATTCTGCAGGTGTCGAAGGGCGCCCGCGAATATGCCAATCAGACGCTGTTGCGCTATATGGCGCAGGGCGCGGTTGAATACGCCAAGGAAATCTCCGGCGGGAAGGGCATTCCGATCGTGCTGCACCTGGATCACGGTCCGGATTTTGAAACCTGCAAGAGCTGCATTGACAACGGCTTCAGCTCGGTGATGATCGATGGATCCCATCTTCCCTACGAAGAGAACATCGCCCTGACGCGCAAAGTGGTCGAATATGCCCACAAATTCGACGTCACCGTCGAAGGCGAACTCGGCGTTCTCGCCGGTGTTGAAGATGAAGTTTCGGCGGAAAAGCACACCTACACCCGTCCGGAAGAAGTCGAAGACTTCGTCAAGCGCACCGGTGTGGATTCTCTGGCGATTGCGATCGGCACCTCGCACGGCGCCTACAAGTTCAAGCCGGGCGACGATCCGAAGATCCGTCTCGACATTCTCGCGGAAATTGAAAAGCGCATTCCGGGATTCCCGATCGTGCTGCACGGTTCGTCGAGCGTTCCGCAGGATCTGGTCAAGATCATCAACGAGAACGGCGGGCGTTTGAAGGATGCGATCGGCATCGGCGAGGATCAGCTCCGCGCCGCCGCCAAGTCGGCTGTCTGCAAGATCAACATCGATTCCGACGGTCGTCTGGCGATGACCGCGGCGATCCGCAAGGTCTTCAACGAAAAGCCGGAAGAGTTCGATCCGCGCAAATATCTCGGCCCGGCTCGTACGGCGCTCAAGGAACTTTACAAGCACAAGAACATCGAAGTGCTCGGTTCCGCCGGCCACGCTTACGACAAATAAGCGGTCATTCATATCACTTCGCGGTTCCCTTCTTCCCTCCGGGGGGAGGGGAGATGCGGCGGAAGCCGGATCTGCTTGCCGTGATGAATGAATGAGGAACTGATAAATGCTCCGAGTTGGGATTTTCTCCAACATTCGGAGCATTTTTTTTGAACCGGAATCATCGCCTCCCGGTCCATTCCCGACGATCGGCGCGCGGGAGGAAGGGAGGGTCGGGGACGGAATGGTTCGAACCGATGGTGGTGGCGGAAAACAGGGATTTCGGACAGCCGGGGTTGGCCTGGCTGTCCCTTTTCAAAGAGGGAGGGATATGAGAGAGTTGCAAAAGAGGTTTTCCGTGCGCCGGTTGCTGCTGATATTGCTGGCGGCGGTGTTATTTTCCTTCATCGTTCCGGCGAAAACCGCCGCGGCGGACGAGGAGATTCAGTGGCGCAGGAAGAATCGGATAGAAGACGCCCGTGCAGTCGGCGGACTCGAATTCGAACAATATTATTTCAAGGAGCTTTTCGGCAGACCGCAGATGGTTTCAATTCTCCGGGGCGGCAGGCGAACTCGTTACGGAATCGGAGTCTGCGAGGATGGCAAGCGTGAAACGGTTTCCGCTCTGGCAAAGAAATACGATGCCCGTGCCGCAGTCAACGCAGGTTTTTTCACGTTCGATGCGGCGTCGCGTCCCGCGGGGATGCTCAAAGCCGCGGGCGTGGTTTACAATGATTCTCGCGAAGGCGCGACGAATCGCGGATATTTTGCTTTGACGCCGCAGGGAGATGCTCGAATCCTCGCGCCCGGTGAAGTGAAGCTTGACGAACTGGATTCCATCGTTTACGGCAATGATTTGTTGCTCAAATCCGGTCGGATTACCGCCAGTGACGCGCCGGACCGCCATCCGCGGACGGCGGTCGGTATTGATGAGGATGGCGCAGTCATACTGCTGGTCGTGGACGGCCGGAACGAGAAGAGTGCCGGAGTTACGCTGCGTGAGCTGGCTGCGATCATGAAATCGCTCGGTTGCCGGGACGCGTTGAATCTCGACGGCGGCGGTTCCAGTGCGATGTATTGGAGGGGCGCAGGAATCGTAAGTTATCCAAGCGACAACAAGAAATTCGACCACGCAGGAGAGCGGCGCGTGCACAATATTCTCTATTGTCATTAACTTATTGACCGTTGCGGAAGGTTTCCGGATTGTGGCGACCGGAGAATTCCCGGCGGGCGATTTCGGTGACGCGGCGGATGAAATCGCCTTTGGCTGCGGTGTAGCCATCCCGGTCGTAATGAAATTTTTTCGCCAGAATCTGTTTGAGCGCGGCGTATTCTGCCGCACTCTCCGGATGCGTGCGCAGATAATCCCGGAAATAAAGTTCGCCCCAGTCGCCCGGATAACGGATGTGAAGATGGTAGACCTTCTCCAGAAATCCTTCCGGCGTGTAGCCTTTGTAACAACTCCAGTGCGGCGGTGGATTTTCCGGATGGCGGTCGGGATGATATCCCGCGTCACGCAATGCCGGGAGAAAGGGGGTCGGATCAAATCCGTCCCGCAGTTCGAGCAGGATATCGACGGTCGGTTTTGCAATCAAATCCGGTACGGCGGTACTGCCGATGTGAGAGAGGCGAAATATCGCTTCAGCGGGGAAAATTTTCTGCAACAGCCGTTTTTCCGCCTCGTAATCTTGAAAGTGACGCTCATCGTGTTCTTTCAGAATGATCGGGAAAAGCCGTCCAAGCTCCTGTGGCGTCATCCGGGCCAGTTCCTTTGCGGCCGCCATTGCGCAGGATCCCTTCCGCTTACGATTGTTTCTGTTTCTCTTCGGTAAAGACCCCGGAGTGGATGTCGTATGCTTTCCGATATCGGAGCGCATTGGATTTGCTGAAATTTTTCGCCGTATATTCCCGATAGCGGTTGACTTTTACGGAGGCACGGTCGAAATAGCTTCGCATCTGATTGGCGAGATTGATTTCAGTTTCCGTTAACGTTTTCTCATTGCGGGCAATCTCCGCATCGCCGCGGTGGACATCGAAATCACTCAGCGGAGTGCTTCCCAGGTTGCGGAACAAGCCCTCTTCAAGCAGGACGAGATTTTCCAGCAGACGTGAAATATTTTCCTGCATCAGGATTAATTTGAGGAAATTCCTTTCCCGTCGCTCGGTATCCGGACTGGAAAGCGTCCGAAGCACCGCACGGGTGTCTTCGGCCGCCTGCGTCAGAAGTCCACTGATCTCCTCATAGGTTCTGGCGCGGGTCTCTTCCGTGCCCGCAAATAAATCCCCCTGGATCAACTGCGCCGCCCGATCGTAAGCCGCATCACGCCGCCCCATCAACGGCGGCAGGTTCATTTTGACCAGCGGATCGATTCGGCGGGCAGGATTGCGGGAGCCCGTCGGACGGATATAATCCCAGGTCCGGCGCACCTGATTGATGATTTCATTGTGAAACTTGATGTTCACGAAAACCCCCCGCCATTGCCGCGTTCATTGTGCGGTTCTGCAACTCGCCCTTCCGGACGGAAACCCGCATACGCGGAGCCTCCGTCCGGGGGGGAACGGCGCAGTCGTGTTACGGTTGATAGGTGAATTGGAATGCCTTGCTTGCCTTCACCGTTTCGCGGATTTTCTCCACAAGCATATCCGGTACTTCCACATTGGTTTTGACGACCGTCAGCGAAAGGCCGGATTTCAGATCCTGCGGCGCACGAATGTCGATGATGTTGATGTTCTTTTCGCCGAGGATTCCGGCGATCCGGCCGATGACGCCGGGTTCATCCTTGTATTCGACGAAAAGGTGATGGCCGGTCGGTTCCAGGTAGAGCTGATCGAAATCGTTCAACCGCGAGATCATCAGATTGTTTTCGGTGATGGTTCCGCGGGCGCCCGCCTTGAAGATCAGATTGCCGCCGACGAAAAGGTCGATGCTCATCGCTTCGCCGTAATGCTTGTTGTTGTCCACTTCGCGGTTGACCAGTTCGATGCCGCTTTCGGAGAGGAAGTTCTCCGCATCGGTCGGCCCCTGGTCGGCGGCGAATTCCGCGGCAATTCCAGCGGCGATCGGCGGCGTCATCCATTTGGCGTAGCGGGCGAGGTCACCGTAGAAACTGGTCTCGATCCGGGTCGGATTGTTTTCCTTGCCGAGGTAGGCGTTGGTCAATGCCGTGAGCACGTAGGCCAGCTTCTGATATTTCGCGTCGAGTCCATCCGGGAGCGCCTTGTTGACCACGCAGTTGGTGATTCCCTTCTCGAAATAATCAATCGTCTGCTCGGCGGCGCGCCGTGCGGCGACGAAATTCGCCTCATGGGTGTTCGCGCCGAGGTGCGGAAGCATGATGTCGGCGATGTCGGCCACGCTCTTCGGGCCGGCGACGTCCTTGGGATAGACGTCGTTGCCGAAAATGATCTTCTTCTCCGCCTTGACGGCCCGGAGATCCTCCTCGTTGAGGATGCCGGAACGGGCGCAGTTGATCAGCATCGCCCCGGGTTTCATCAGTTCGAACAGCCGGCGGTTGATCATGCCGCGGGTTTCATCGTTTTCAGGAATGTGAAGCGAAACGAAATCGGATTCCGCAAAGATCCGCTCGATTCCGGCAAGTTCGACGCCGAGCTTGTCGGCAAGCGCGGGCGAAAGCACCGGGTCAAATCCGAGAATTTTCACTTCGAATCCGGCCAGACGCTTCACCAGCAGCTGACCGATGTGGCCGAGCCCGAGAATACCGACCGTTTTTCCGGTCAGTTCACTGCCCATGAATTTGCTCTTTTCCCAATTGCCGGCCCGGGTGGAGATGTCCGCCGGGATCAGATGACGGCAGGCGGCCAGCATCATGGCGACGACCTCTTCGGCCACGGCGTTGGAATTCGCACCGGGGGTGTTCATGACGTCGATGTCATGTTTGCGGGCATATTTGATGTCGATGGTGTTGAAACCGGCGCCGGCCCGGACGATCAACTTCAGGCGGGGCATCTGGTCGATGATTTCCGGCGTGATTTTTTCACTGCGTACGATCAGCACTTCCGCGTCGTTGTTGGCCTTGACCAGGTCCGCCAGCGGCGTGGTGCTGTCGAGCACGACGTTGTACCCGCGATCGGAGAGAAGAGTGGCTGCGAATTTGTCCAGTTTGGTAGGAATTAAAACTTTACGCATGGCAAATCTCCAAGAATGGTTGTCGCGAACCGGTTCGACCGGCCCGCACTGTTTCCTGTTCCCTGTCGTTTAATATACTCCATGATTGCCCTTTTTACAAGGATGCCGGCGTGAATTCGATCAGAACGATTTCGCGGCGGCAGCGGAACCGCCCCGGAAAGCGCCGGTTTCCGATTCCGCAGCTCACAATAAGTTCGCTGTCGAACCCCTCCCGCCGGAACCGGCCGCAAGCGAGACGCAGTCCGCAGCGGCACGATGTGTAAAGCGGTCCCAGAAACGGCAGCCTGATCTGTCCGCCGTGGGTGTGTCCGCAGAGGATGAGTCGATAGGGACGCAGGGCGTCTTCCGTGTCCAGACCAATGACGGTGTCCGGATTATGGGCGAGGAGAATGTTGAACGTTTCGTTTTCCGGCATCAGGGCAGGGAGGCGCGGATATCCATTGTAGAAATCGTCGACGCCGTAAAAGAAGAAATCTCCGTCGGCATAGCCGCGGTTGCAGAGAAAATGCATGCCGTATTTCCGATAACATTCGCGCCAGAACGCGGGGGAGAGCCACTCTTTGCCCCGCTCCCAGTTTCCGGGAATGGCCATCGTCGGTGCGATGTCGCGAATTTTGCCGAGCAGTTCGTGAAATGCGGCCAGGTCGCAACTGTCGTAAATCATGTCGCCGCCGAGCAGCAGATAATCCGGCGCGAGTTCGCGCAGGAGCTGCGCGACAAGTTCGGTGCGGTGTCGCGCAGCTTTGCCGGCATGGGGATGAACATCGCTGATGAAGGCAAGTTTCCGTCCCGTCAGGCGGTGCAAATCCACCCGGATCGGATACCTGACCACATCGATCGGCCCGTGACGGAGAATCTCCGCTCCGGCATAATCGGTCACCGTCGTCCAGTGCCGTAACCGCTGGAGTCCCCGTCCGGACGGGTTCCGGAAAAATTCCGGAACTGCCATGTTTCGTTTTTCAGGCATCCAGTTCCGCGGCGATCGCTTCCGGCAGCGGCCGTACCGCGGCGAGAACACAACCGCGCCCGTCCGGGGTTTCGATATGTTCGCCGACCTTCCGGTTCAGCACCGCCTGGCCGAGCCGGGTGCGGTAGGCGAGGAACTTCCGTTCCGGATCGCCGTCCCAGGCGCCGAGAAGTTCATAAACTTCGGTCTCCCCGTCGTCGTATTTGAGTTCGATTTCCGAACCGATGACGGCGGTGTCCTCGACCCGGATCGATTTCATGTGAACCGGTTGAATGCGGGTCAGTTCGCGTTCGAGTTCGGAGCGGCGACGTGAGAGGAAGTTGCGCCGTTCCTTGGCCGCGTCGAACTCCGAATTCTCCCGGAAGTCGCCGTGAGCCCGGGCGGCCTTCAACGCTTCGCGGTTTTCCGGAACGTGAATGTTGATGATGTCGTCGAGTTCCTGCATCAGGCGTTTGTGGGATTTGACGCTGGTGTAATTCGGCTCGTTCGCCGCCGGCGCGTCGGTTCCCTGCTGGACGCCGATGCCCGCCTTGAGAATACGCTGGCCTGCGCCGTTCTCCAGATAATCGCGAAGCAGCGGGGAGACGCGGGCGAGTTTGACCATCAGACTCTGCCGTTCGCCCGACGAAAGGAAGATCGCTCCCTGGAGCACGGCGGCGAACATCATGACGTCGCCGTCGGCGGCGCCGATCAGATGTTTCTGGAAATCGGCGTTGTCGAGCAGCAGTCCGCGCAGTTCACGCAGTGCGCTTCCCCATGCTTTCGGCAGAGAGTCGTTGGAGAGGGCGCGGGTGACGTTTTCCACGTTGACCAGCTGAAGGAGTTCCGCGTCACGTTTTTTGCGGTTCTTCCAGATCCAGAGCAGCAGATCGGCGCTGCAGCTCTTATATTCGCAATAAAGGTCGTAGAGCAGTTCGTCGGAAATGCGCGAACAGATCGGCGTCAACGATTTAAGCGGAAGCCGCATCGCGCTTTCCGCAAGATATTCCTCCGGAAAGATCGCCGCGGTGGCTGCGGCAAGACTGTCGAGCAGTTTCGCCGGCAGTTCGCCCCAGGCGCTCATGCGCTCGAGCGGAGTCTTGACCGGTTTGGCCGGCCAGAAAGGCGCCTTCCCGAGGAGCGGTTCGAGCATCGCCTTGAGCTGTTCGGGGGTGGAGCGTCCGACCAGGCGGGCGACGATGGAGGCGAGAAGTTTGACCTCCCGGGCGGCGGTGTCGGCCTTGAGATTGGAGAAGAACTTCTTGAACGCCTCCGCTTCCTCATCGGTGAATGCGGCATTGTCGCCGGACTCCTCCTCTTTTCCGAGCAGCAGGTCAATCTCCTTGAGGCTGCGTCCGTTGCAGGAACGGCGGGTGCCGGGGGCGCTCGTCGTTGCGGCGGAACTCTTCCAGAACTTCTCGAAGGCGACGCGATCCATGTGGCGGCCGCAGCCGGTTTGCGCCATCAGCAGCATCTGGTTGTCGTTCACCGGAGTGAGCGCCCGGCGCTGTACGATGGCGCGGAATTCGGCGGCGCTCTGCGGTGCGCGAACCGCGTCGACCAGACGGTTCAATTCGATTCCGGGAGTGAGCAGAACCGCTTCCTTAAGGACGACTTCGAGCGGGATCGCCGCCGTGCCGCCGACGTTGTTGAATGCGGAAAGCGTCAACGATGCGCTGATGTTGTCGACGGCGCCGGCAACGCCCCACCGGCCGGCGGTCGGCAGGAATACGATCACGCCGCTTTTGAGCGCCAGCAGACGGCGGAGGCGTTGATTGATTTCCGCGAGCGGCACATTTTCATCACGGACGCCGATGGCCTTCATGATCGGATTGCGGCCGAGGTAGGGAGGCAGAACCGCTTTGACTCCGCCGACGAGCATTTTGCGGAAGAGGGGGGAGTCGGGCAGATTCAGTTCGAGCAAACCGACGCAGAATTCCCCCTGGGCGTCATCCAGTTCATCATTGCTCCATTGTTCCCAGAGTTGGTTCAGTTGTTCAGTGATCGTTTCCGGGACCGGGTTTCCTGCGGTTGCGATGAGCGCGTGCAGGGAGTCGAGGGTTTTCTTTGCGGGCGTTTCCATGGCGGAAAGCAACAACGATTCAAATGCGGCTGAATCCATCATTATCTCCAGAAAATTGTAAAAAGATCCTTCACGGAAACCGTGAATGGCAATCCGTGATTTGTGTTTTTCATAATATACCTCCGGAATCTTGCTTTTTCAATGCGCAGTCTTCGGCAAATCTTCCGCATCATGAGGAAAAGTTTCCTCCGTGCGTCGGGCGGAAGACCGGAAAAAATGATGTTTTTTTGTGAAAAATACGGCATTGCGGCTGGTAAAAGAAGGAAAACATGCTATCTTAAATAAATCTGAAGCCGGGGGGGTGAAAGGCGGTACCCGATCATCACTGCCGTTTCATCGCTGTCTGGCGGAGGAAAAATTCGAAGCGTATGCCGTCGGCACGTGCGAACCCGGCGGAGTGACGCTTTTGTTGGGAACTGTTTATTTGGAATCAGGTGCAACAGTCATGAAAACTTATCTGGCGAAGACCGGCGAAATCGAACGCGAATATCTGCTGTTCGATGCGTCGGAAGCTCCGGTCGGCCGGCTGGCGGTGCGCATTGCCAATGCGCTGCGCGGCAAAGACAAGCCGACCTATACCCCGCACGTCGATACCGGCGCGTTCGTAATCGTGATCAACGCTTCCAAGTCGGTGTTCACCGGCCGCAAGGCCGATGAGAAGGTCTATGTGGACTACACCGGATATCGTTCGGGCCGCAAGGAACGGACCGCGAAGGAGCTGCGCGAGAAGAGCCCCGAGCGTTTCATCAAGGACGCCGTCTGGGGAATGATGCCGCACGGCCGTCTCGGCCGGGCTCAGTTCAGCAAGCTCAAAGTTTACGCCGGCGCGGAACATCCGCACACTGCGCAGAAACCGACCAAAGTTACCGTGGAGTAATAGTTCACTATGGTTAAGAAGAGTGATGAAGTTTGGGCTACCGGGCGGCGTAAATGCGCGGTGGCGCGTGTCCGGATCAAGCCGGGTACCGGCAGCATCGTTCTGAACGACAAGCCGATGAATGAATATTTTCCGAGCGAGGCGCTCTGCGGATATGTCTGTCAGGTGTTGAAAGCCTGCGGACAGGAAGGCAAAGTCGATGTGACCGCTTCTCTTGACGGCGGCGGCATGGCCGGGCAGGCCGGTGCGCTGCGTCATGGGTTGGCCCGGGCGCTGGTTCGGATGGACGAGACGCTCCGGCCGGTTCTCAAGGAGAACGGCATGATGACCCGCGACTCGCGTGTCAAGGAACGCAAGAAGCCCGGTCAGCCGGGTGCGCGGCGCAGATTCCAGTTTTCGAAGCGCTGAAGCGTTTCGAGAATACGGCAAAGAGCTCGGAAAGACGGTCGAATTTTTCGGCCGTCTTTTTTATTTCCGGGTTAAAAAATTCTTCAGGCGAAGATTGGTTGTTCCATCTTCCCCGGGGCATTGCGCAGCGCATCGGCAAGTTGTTCCGGCTGCCGCGCCGTGAAACGATACACATGCCGGGCGAAACAATCCACCAGTCCGACGCATTCGCGCGGAGTGCCGTCGGAAAATTCCGCAACCACTGCACCGTCGGGCAGTGTGACGCTGAACTCGCGGAAGCTCCATAGCACACACTCCCGGCCATTCAGGTAGAGCACGCCCCGATCGTCGCTCAGAAGTTCCCTGGTGCCGCGCATGGCGTGCTCCGCCGCGTTGAAGGTCCGGAGCAGTTGCAGATGGTATTCCCGGGGCGGGCGCGCCTGTCCGGCACAATTGCCGCTGATCCGGAAACTCAGGCAATCATATTCGATGTCCCAGAAGAGAATCCACATCATCCGGAACGCCAGTCCGCGGAAGAAGATTTCGTCCGGGTCATATCCCGCAACCGCGATGCCGTCCGGGTCGAACGCGCAGAGACATTCCGTCCACAGCGGCAGCGAATCGATCCGCGCCGCCGCTGCGGGGCCGTGACGGTGAATGCCGAAAACCCCGAGATCCTCGGTACAGTAATCAAACCCGAGCTGCTGCATTTCCCGCATGAGCGTGAGATGGGCGAAATACTCCGATTCGATCCGTCCCGCCGGTTCCCGTGCCGGGCGGAAACGCCCCAGCAAACCGGTCTCGTCCGCGGTCGCACCGGCACGATTGGCGTCCGGATTCTGGCACCAGTGGAATTTGTCGCTCGAAAGATTGAAACTGCTGTCGAGGAAAATTCCCTGCAACCCCAGTTCCGTTGCCGCGTATCCCCAGCGCTTCAGCCAGTAGGCGCGCACCGCCGGATCGCGCAGATTCAATACCGCGAAGACCGGCGCGTAATGATCCGCCTCCAGCGCATTGGACGGCGTGCGCACGAAGGGGTCGGCGGCGTCTTTCAGTGCGGCCATGATCGAATCCTCTTCCGGCAGGAAGCGGATGTTCGCCTCCCGGCCGTTGCGTTGGCTGAAGAGCCAGGTCAACGTCGAGAGCGCGGTGTTGCCCCACATCTCCACTTTCATGCCGCGTTTCCGGGCCTCGGTGCAGAAATGTTTGAATTTCTCCTCGCCGACGCTTTCGGCGATTTTGTAATCCACGGTGCAGCACATATTTGAAACACCCCAGACGTTCATGTTGTTCTGGAAATGGTTGGCAAGTCCGATCTTCCGGACGCCCGCCGCCGCAAGTTTCGGGACGCCCGCCGCCGTGTAGCGTTCCATGTCGGCGTTGCCCCACTCCTCGATCATGCCGTAGGTGGAGACACGTTCCCGGCGGAAATTCAATTCGGCATGCAGCGTTTCGTGCACGGTCTCCTTCACCGCCTCATAGAGATTGAACACCTCATGCGACTTCAAATTCCCCGGCAGGAGCAGCACTTCCAATTCCGCCGTGTCGAACCCGTTTGACAGATCGCCGCACAATTCGTGCCGGTGCCGGATCACTTCGGAATAGCGTTCCTTTTCGAAGAGCGAACGGATGTGACTGACCTGATTTGCCCAGGTCACGATCGTGCCCTTTCGTCCTGTGGTGAAGGTGAAGCCCTGCAATTCGGTTTGCAGCGGCAGAAATTGAAATGCTCGGGTGTTGGCGCATTCGGGCAGATACCATTCCGAGGAGTAGAAATCCTCCGCCCCGTGGAAGCGGGTGATCGACGGGACGAAACAACTGCGCATGACAAAGGTGTTTCCCGTCGCCCGTCCGCCCGGCTCCCAGCTGGAACATTCGGTCAATTTGTAGATCGCGTCCGTGCCGCTCCGGAAGCGGTAACGATAAGCGAATCCGATTGCGCGGAACGTTCCGAACCGGCGTTCGGCCGGGCGTATTTCAAGCGAGAGTTGCGTATTCTCCGCCGGAACCGGCTGCATTCGATCCGGGTTGAGGTTGCGGCGCGGACGAACCGCATGGGTCATCCACTCCATCAGGTCGGTTTCGCGGCGGTTCATCGTGAAATTCACCCGAAACCCTTCGCCTTCCGGCACAATTTCCGCAATGCGGAAGTCGGTAAACTCCACTCCGTCCGGCGTGCGGATTACAAAAAACATCGGTTCGTCCGGGTTCCGCAGTTCCACTCCGTTGCAGCATACATGGCCGATACCGGTGAATTTGCCGCCGGATTCCCGGAATTCAATTGAAACTCCACCCGGCAATGCCAGAAGCCGACGTTCTTCTTTCAGGTTTTTGTTCATCTCTGAATCCCATCTACCGCACGATTGCGGTCGTCTCATAATAAAATGGCGGCCTGAGCAGGTTCTCACTGACGAATGTCTCTCTCGTATAGCTGAAAACCGCCAGATCCGACCGCAACGTATTCCGGGAGTTGTCGGGGTGCCCCATATATTCGCCGCTGATCAGAAGCCCCCAGAAATCACAGACGCTGGCATCATAGGTTCCAACCGCGCCCTCCTGGGTGCGCTTCATCCCGTCCACGATGATTCCGGGCGCTCCCGAACCGTAGCCTTTGCGGTCAAGTTTCATGAGATCGACATAAACGCTCTGAGTGCCGTCGGAACTGGCCAAACCGCTTCCCTGGTTGAAAATGTAACTGCGCCGGGCGGATGCTTCGCCGAATCCGCCGTACCCCACCGGAAATGCCGCAATCGGGTCGAGCGGACAATGAAATACCTGACCGGATTGCGGTGACACCACGCCGTCGCTCCGCTTCGGGATCAGGTACGGCAGCAGCGCGCCGCCCCAGCCGCGCATCCAGTAATTGGTCGGATCAGTGAACACCGGAAGATACGGACCGTAATCGTTGATGTACAAACCCAGACCGGTGCCGATCTGCTTGAGATTGTTGACGCAGGAGATTTTCTGCGCCCGCGCCCGTGCCTGGTTCAATGCAGGCAGCAGCATCGAAGCGAGAATTGCGATGATCGCAATTACAACGAGCAATTCGATCAAAGTGAAACGGCAGTGACGGTTCATTTTCTTCATCATCCTGGTTCCTTTTTTATTTCTCATGTTTCAACGTGAGGGTTGGCAACAATGCGTTCATTGTTTCAGCGTCATGTTTTTCCGGGGCCTCCAGAATCCAGTCGCCGTCGGTTCCGGGCAGAATCAGGAAACTCAGCGCATGATTCCTCAAATCTGGATGCATGGTCGGATCCAGTTCGTAAGTAACCAGCCACGCCGCCGTTCCGCCGGCTTCGACCATCGCGGCGTTTCTGCGGTCGGAGCGGGCGATGACCGGAAGTTGTGCGGCGATTTCATCCGGGCCGCCGGCAATTTTCCGGAATTGAATTTCTCCGCGCCGGAATCCGGTACCGTCAGGCTGCCACGAGTCATCCGGGGTGACGGCGGCAATCCTGCGAACCTCCGGGGCGAATGCCGGGAGAAAGGCGGTGCGTTCGGGGCGGGCGACGTTGCCGCCGGTCTGGCGGAACTCCAGGACGCCGGCGACATCGTGATCCCACTGCGGCCAGACTGCGGCAAGTTTTCCGGCCCGGAGCGTGACGCGAACAGCGTATTCTTTCTGGAAGCCTTTCAATTCGACATTCTGGAGTTTCCCCGCTTCGACCGGAAGCGTCACGGCTCCTGCGCCGCGCCGTTCCGGGAATTTACCCCAGGAGATTTCGGCAGTGCCGGAGACGTTCGGCGTAAATGAGAGAGTTGCCGTCTCCGTGTCGAGGCGCTTCAGGCCCGGATTCCGCACGAGCGGCCCGGCGCTCTTTTCCCGCACGATCAGGAAACGGGGGTAATCCACCGTCGGCAGCGGAACACTCAAGGTGTTTTCGGTGGCGTCGAGCGCCTGAATTGGAAGTGTTCGATCGAGAATCGGATCGTAAATCTCCAGTTCCGCGCCGACGCCGTTCAAATTGCCGAGCGTCAGGTCGAATCGCTGATCGGGCATTTCATAACGGCGCACGTCGAGCAGATCGAGTTCCGGGTGCCAGCCGTGCAGCAGATTGCGGGTCACCACGTAAAATCCGATCGCATAACTCGAGGCGTCGAGCTGAAACGGCAGACAGGCGAAATCGTCGCGATGGAAACGATCCGGCGCGGCGGCGGTGCCGTTGCCCTTGAAGACCAGCCGCGGACGGTGTTCGATCAATTTGTTCACCGTCAGACGCCGGGTGGTGTCCAGCATTTCCCCGTTGCCCAGCAACCGGCTCAAATTGGAGACGGCGTTGATCTGCGGTCCGGCGGCGCGGCGCGTTTCGTCGTTCAACGAATAACGGTTGCGCGCCAGCGCCCGGAAGAATGCTTCCGGAAGAATGCTGAATTCATCCTCCCCGTTGCGCACCGCGAAGATGTACATTGTGTCAAGTCCCTTGTGGCAATAGAAGACGAAACTGCGGACCAGCGCCCTGGTCGCCACCAGCTGCAACACCGGCTGAAGCCGGGAATCGCCCCGTTTGACGCCGTATGCGTTTTCCAGAAATTCCGCGAAGGGACGCCGGTAGAGATTGAATTCCGTTTCCCACATCAGCGCCGGGCGGCCGGTGCCCGGATGCGTGAAGCGGTGATGGTGCGACCACGGGCCGGGGAAGGGCTGCAGATCGCGGATCATGAATTCGGTCTTGGTGCCGAAACAGGTCGCCTCCGGCAGCGAGAAGCGCACCTCCGGCACGAATATTTGATCGGATTTGCCCTGCGCGTTGAGCGGCGGTTGCCGGAGCTGATCGGGATTTTCCGTGGCCGCGCTCAGATATCCGGTGTTGCCGCGCCAGACGTCGGAGCAATCCAGATTGGTGTAATAGTGACGGCTGAAGCCGGCCTGACCCGGCCACATCTCCGAACCGTTGTCCCAGGGGCGCTGATTGGAGAATCCGCTGACCACCCGGACGCCGGGGAGGCGCGATTCCGGGGCGTTGACGGTTTCGATCGTCAACGGAAGGATGATCTCCGCCTGCACCTCGGCGTCGGCGGAGGTTTTCCCGGCGATCGAATAAACCGGGTAACTGCGGAATTTCCGCGCCGGACGGTAATAATTCTGTTCCCAGACGAACTGGCTGCCGAATGAAAATTCATTCCAGACTTCAAGATCGAAACCGGCATCCTCCGGATCGTCCGAGTCGAGGATGTCCCGGACCAGCGCGGTGAGATTCCGGACGTAACGGCACCAACCTTCCAGCGTCTCCTGCGCCGCTGGATTCGGCGTTCCGTCTTCAAGCACGTCACCTGCAAACGGAGCGTATTTGAATTCGGTCAGCTCCAGTTTGCCCGCCGGGAGCGCCTGATTCAGCGGCGCGGAAAGAACCGCTTCGACCGTTGTGGTGTCCGGGCGGGGTTTGAGTTCGGTAATCAGCGGGAACGCCGGATACTGCTCCTGACCGTTCAACCCGGTGCGCCCGGTACGGAATTCCGGCACCGGCGTTTTCAGCAGCAGCGTCCGCGCTCCCGCCGGGGCGGGCGCGGCCAGTTCAAGCGATATGCGCCGGTACGGGCACGGGCCGCCGGAGTGGGCGTTGAGCAGAATCATCGGGCGCAGACCGTATTTTTTCGCCAATGGCAGTACGAGTTTCAACCGTTCCACCTCGCGCGGCGCAAGTTCCGTTTCGTCGTCGAAATTGAAATGCCCCCAGCCGACCTCCAGCCGGAAGCTGTGGAATCCCGCTTCCCGGAGCAGCTGCATGACCGCTTCGCTCTCGGGCGCGGACAATTCGCTCCAGTTCACCGCCGGCATGTTGCGGAAACGTACCGCAGGATGCGTATCCATGTAGGCCCGCCACGGCGCAAGGTAATAGGAGATGTTGCCGAAGGGAATTTCCTGCTGCAGAGAATCTTCGTAGGGGCCGGCAAGTTCGGCTTGTTCGGTTTTTCCGTCCCACTCGCCGACGCCGGGAGGCGTTTTCGGCCCGGCGGTGATTTTCGGCAGCGGTGCATTCAACGTTGCGGCTTCATCGCGGATGGTCACCTGATTGATTCTGACTGTCGCCGCCCCGTCGCGGCCGCCGACCGCCCAGCCGGAACCGATCCGGAACTGACGGAACGGCTGCGCGGTCGTTCCGGTGCTCCGCACGGTTTTTCCGTCGGGAAGCGCGATGGACGCGGCTCCGGTGGAAGGATCGTAAGTAATTTGAAACGAAATGATTTCGCCAAACTGATATCGACCGATTTTCTCCGAAGCTCCGGCGACGGGATTCCACTGGATGTAACCATTGCGGTCATTTTCACTTACCAGCGTAAGCATTCCCAGATTTCGTCCCTGATCGCCGAGGATCTGAGCTGAAAGGATCGTTTCCGGCCGTCCGTCGGACGGAGTTCGATAAGCCGTCACCGCCAGATTGCAGACGACGGTGACTTTCCCGGAACTTGCCAGATTCCACGCGCCGAAGTAGGCTGTCACTTCGTTGGACGAACTTGCAGGAAAACTTAACTCCAGCGTGCCGTCGACGATTTTCGCGCCCTTTTTCGGCAATTCGGTTGGCAGATCGAGCACTTCGCCCTGGACGTAGGTGGTGCTGCGCGGCAATTGTGCCGGGTCTTCCCGGCTGAAATCCACCCGGACGAGTTCCGCCGCCGGCAGTGTCAGGCCGGTTGCCGCCATGACTGCCAGCACGGTCGCCGGCAGAAAAATTCCGCTGTTCATCACAACTCTTCCTCCTTCGGTTCGAACGAGAATTCGATCTCATTGGCATAACAGGGCTTCCAATCCGGATGAAAACTCATGCCGCCCCGGTACGACGCCGAACGCCCCCGGGCGAATTCCACCGGTGTGCCGCCGGCACGGTTGACGCGAAACGTGAACTTCACCGGTTTGCCCGCATCCATCAGCGCCTTGACCTCGGGCATTTTTGTCCACGGGATCGCCGCTTCGACGATCCGGATGTTGTTCTCATCGCTGTGAATGAGCAGTTTCCCATCCTTCACCGCGCCCTCCCAGGCGGCCTTCGGCTGGCGCGGGTAGAAGTGTTTGCGGGGGGCGTCGGGCACTTCAAGTTGCCATATCTCCGTGCCGCCTCCGAAGGTTTCGGCAACTTTGTTCAATGCGAACTCCCGGTCGGTGGTCCGATGGTTGATGAACCCCGCGGGCACCCCCGGCCGCCGATCGAACATCACCGGATCGCGATCCGCCGGAATCGAGTTGAAGGCGATCTGCACGTTGGAAAATCCGCTCTCGCCGCCGTCGGGCAGCACCGGCCATTTGCGGTAACTGAAGCGGCGCACCCCTTCCGGCCAGGTGTGGGTGCGGAGGACGCGGTCATTGCGCTGTTCGGCTTCGATGCCGGAAGCGAGTTGCATTTTCCCTTCGCCGGGCAGAATCCAGCCGGAACTGCCGTACCGGCCTTTCCACAATCCGGGACGTTCTTCATCCACGCCGAGAAACCTGGCGGAATTTTCGTCGACCGCCTCCTCGGCCGGGTCGAAGAAGATTCCCGCCATCCGCCCCGAACCGGGTTCCCAGCGGTGAAAATTCTGAACTTCCAGCGACACCTTGCCCGCGGCCAGAAAACGGAAGAATCCGCCGTTTCTCAACCGGCGCACCGGATGGGACGCAAGCACTCGGCCGGTAGCGCTTTCCAGCATGCGCACTTCCGCATTCCGGTCGGCGCGGAAGTCGCCGTAAGGAAAATAAACCGTCACGTATGTGCCGCGTTCGGCGGGAAGCGTGAAGTCGAACCGCATCCGATCCGATTCCGGACGGATCGTCGAGGAGAGCCGCCGGCCGCTTTCGGGATCTTCCGCGCCGGCGACTGCGGTTACTTCAGGATTCTCCTGTTCGACGGTGACCGTGTAAGTGCGGTCGCGGTCGAGGGAATAACTGGTTTCGGGATAGAAGAATTGATCCGGGTCGAGCGTCTCGAAACGGAAGGTGCCGACATCCGGCTGCGGATCGTTGACCTGACAGCTGAAATAGAAATATTGATCGTCGGCCGCCAGTTTCGCCTCCGCCTGACCTGCGGCATTCCGCGCGGGGAGTTTTTCGAAAGGAAGCCATGCCGCCTCCATCCGGGAGCGTTCCGTATCGTCCGCTCCGTTGACCCGCAACGGCAGCACGTCGTTCCAGTCGGAGAGATCGCCGTCGATTTCAATGGTTCTGCGGGCGATCCGGTTGACGTGCATCGTGTCGCGGATTTCAGCCGTGCCGTCCGCGCCGGCGTCAAATGTGAAACTTCCGGGATAAAGATTGTCCGGATTGGCTTCGCCCGCCGTCACTTTGACTGCCACATCCCGGGTTTCGAAGGGCGCCAGCGTCAGTTGAGCCGGATACTCAAGTTTCAAATTTCCGACGGCGGTCTTCAGCGTGCCGCTGAGCGGCCGGTTCAGGAGATTGTGCACCTGAAGACGCAGTGTGGTTCCCGCCTTTATGGGCTCAAGGAAATCGTGCGCCTTGAGCTCAACTGGAGTCATGCCGGATAATTGTCCCTTCCTGAGTGCGGCATCCATTTCTGCGGCGCCGCCCTTGCGCAGCGGACGTACGAAATGACTTGCATCGGCAAGATCGAGCACATATTCGGAGTTCTGCGGTGCGATTTCGTTTCCGTAACGATCGTATACCGCGAACGCTCCCGCCGCCGCGGGGAATCGGAATGTCACGCCTTCAAATCCCCACGGCCGTCTCAGAAGGTCCTTCCATTCGGCAATCAGATTGTCGTCGCCGATCCGGAAGAAGGGCAGCCGCCGGGCCGCCTCCTGTTTTGCCTCCTCCCACTGCGGGGTGCCCGGCTTGAGCTGGTCGAGTTCTGCGACGCGACGGGCCTTCTCCTGTACTTCACTCAATGGACGGATCGCCGCGTAGCGACTGTAATCGGCGAAGGAGGAACCGAGATCCCCCGCGATAAGGATGGTCGCATCATCCGCGTTCCCATCCAGGCCGTGGAATCGGAACACGTAAGGCAACCCTTCCGGAAAGAGCAGTTGGTCGAATTCGCGTTCGCCGATGAATTTTTGCGCCGCGCCCAGCGCCGCGGCCATCGGAAAGGCGTGGAGCGGAAGTTCTGTTTGACGCATTCCGGCATCGGTCATGATCTTTGCCGAAGCCTTGTGATTCGGCGCGTGATGTTCGTAATTGCCGAAGACGTAACCGCAGTAAAATCCCATTGAACGGTCGTAACCGGCCGCCCGGTTTGCGGCGATCACCATTGCGAGGGTATCGTCGGCATTGGCGGTCCAGCTTTCGGTATCCCAGATCAGCACCCGGTCGCGACCGGGGCGTTCGATCCAGCGGCGGTAGAGCGAGGGGGCGCTCAATCCCTGATAATGAATGCTGCAGAAGTCGAAGTAGGGGGTGAATTCCTCACTTTCATTCGGGAAGAGTTTGTCGAAGGTGTTGCTCGATGAATCGCATCCGCCCACCAGCACCTGATTGCCGGACGTTTTTTCCGCCGCGCGCGTCGCTTCTCCCATGATGCGGTAGAGTTCCCGGTAGCGGACCATATCCGCGCCCCAGCCGGAAATGGAGAGTCCTTCCCACGGTTCGTTCCACAATTTGATGCCGTTCACGGGGCCGCGGGGCCAGCCGTATTCGGTGACGATGTTTTCGACGAAACGGCGGAAATCCGCATCGTATTTCGGATGCCAGGCATAATCGGATTTCCCTTCCGGAACCATTTCGTCGTTATCCAGGAGATGCGGGCGGATCACATCCATCGGAAAACCGGTGAGCCCGGCACCGATCTCCAGCACGCCGACGATGTGATGCTGTTTCATTTTTTCGCATAACGCGCGCAGGGCAATATCCTGAGCTTCGCGTTCCGGAGTGCCTTCCGGATTGAATGGAACGCCGAAGCGGACCGCGCTCAACCCGAGTCGTTCCATCACCTCCGGGTCGAACAACTCCACCGCCTGACGCGGGAACCGCCCCGGCCGCGCTTCCGCGCGCACTGAACGGGCGAAGGAGCAGACGAAACGCCGCCCGTAAGGTTCGCCGAAATCGAGCAGCAGCGCATAACCGCCGAATGTTTCCGGAAGCGGCACTGAAAGTTCCAGATCGGCAAATCCGTTCGGAGCAAGTTCGAGTTCGATTGGAATACGTTGTTCCTCGCCGAGTTTCTCTGCTGTCGAGTGCCAGCAGCTTCCCGGATACTGACGGTTGCCCCACGGAATGACCACCCAGTTTCCGGAAAAATTCACCGTCTCCGTTGAGAGATTGCGTATCTGCACGGTGATTTGCGGTTTTTCTCCCGGAAAGTACAAATTGCCCGGTTGAGCCGTCTTCAGCAGTGTGGCGCTGAAATCGAAGTCGCGCCGATCACGATCCAGGCCGAGGATTTGATAATATCCCGCCGCCGAACTTTCCACCGTAAGGGGACCGCCGGGAAGTTCGCCTGCCGCAAGCGCTCCGCAGAGAACAACGCCACCCGCCGCCGTCGCGGCCGCCGCCAGAATCTTTCTTTTCCGCTGTTTCATGAATGAAGGAGATTTCCGTGTTGAATTGGTTTGTATTTTTACTATAATTATACCTCAGAGGAAATGGTAATCAAATATCTTATAATATATTTTTTATATCTTATTGTAATATTATAATATTCACATAAGGTTGAAAACCGCCGTTTTTCAGGGTAATTTGTCCAAAAATACATTTTTGGTATCTTTTTTTTAAAATTGTATGATTATGGTATTGAAAATCGAGAAAAAACAATTATCCTCAAAAGAGGGACAATCCCGTGGAGAGAACATGAAAACCGAAGAGCAAACCATGGCGCTGTCGCCGCGCGCGCGGGTGATCCATTACCTGCGCAAAGGCCTCGCGGACGGGATCTTCTCCTCCGGCGACCGGCTGCCGTCGGAGCAGAAATTGTGTCGAGCGATACAGGTTTCGCGAACTACGGTGCGGGCCGCGTTGCAGGAGCTGGAAAAAGAGCGTTTTCTGCGCAGTGAAGGGCGGAGACGTTTCATCACCGTTTCCGGAAATGCGGGCATGAATGAGTCGCTTTTTACGGAAACCGTGGCGATTCTCGACGATCAGAGCTATCCGGAGGACGAGGCGAGCTGCTGGGGGGAGTGGGAGGTATTCTATCACCTGAGCCGGGAAATTGTTCGGCGGAACTGTCATATTTTCAGCTTCAAAACCAATGATTTTACGTTGGCGAAGGCCGAACAGCTCGTGCGGGAGCGCCCGCTGGGGGTGGTGCTGCTCCATCAGCTGGGCGCGCCTTCCGAGGGGATCCGGCGGTTGCTGGACGATTGCCGGACCATCGGAATTCCGCTTGTCCGTTATGAAGCCGACGCCCAGGAAGATCCCGGTGCGGACGTGGTCGCTTCCGACCATCGACAGGGGTGCGCCCGACTGACCCGCTGGCTGATCGGGCAGGGGAGACGACGGATACTGCGCTATTGGCGGCTGAATTTTCCGTCGACGGAACGGCCCGACTGGCTGGTGCGGCGCAATCAGGGATATGAGGAGGCCGTTCGGGAGGCCGGTCTCGAACTTCTCCCGGCAATCGAATACAACCATTTCGACCAGAATCGTCCGCCGTTGCAATCGGATTTCGACTGTCTCGTCTATGAGGCGATGGGGCGGCTGCATGAATATCAGATGCGCCACGGCCCGGTCGATGCGATCGTCTGCGCGTCGGACGGGGTCACTTTTTCCATCGCCGCCGCCTGCCGGAAACTCGGGTTTGAACCGAATCGCGATATCTGGATTGCCGGTTACGACAACAATTATTACAACTGCCCCGACCGGTTGTTTGAAACGACACTGCCGCTGGTGACGGTCGATAAAAACAACCGGCAGCTCGGACTCTCGCTTTTCGATCAATTGATGCGGCGCCGGGAATGCGGTCCGGAAAAGCCCGCACAACAGTTGCTGCTCCCGGCGGAACTGGTCTTCCCGCGCCCGGTACCGGAATGGAACGCGTGATGAGAATGGAAATTTTCCCCGCGGAAAAGGACGAAGCACTTCCGGAATTCACGGAAATCGTCGCACGCCGGATGATGCAGCCGGGGACTCCGCAGCGCATCGTTGTCCGAGCGAATACCTTCCGTTTTTTTCTGGTGAACGGCGAGATCGAATTTTTCCTCCCGGAGAGCCGCGATCCGGTTCGAATCGGCCGCCACTGCGTCCTGATGCTGCGTCCGGAAGAGGAGGCGCTGTGCTCATCGAATGCTCCGAAACCGGTTCCCTATCTGCGGTTGGAATTGAGCGTCCGACCGCCGGAACCGGAACGTCTTCCGCCACGGCTGGCCATCTTGCATTACGCTCATCCGCTTTTTTCCGTCGCTGACCGGCTCGAAGAGCTGCTGAACGGGCCGGCGGAACCGGATGCGGCCTTGCTGGCCGGCTTGCTGGCACAGGAGTTCTGGTGTTATCTGCGGAGGCGGAATCCGCTCGACAATCCGGGCGACCCCCGCCTTGCCCGGATGCTCCGTTACCTGGATGAAAAAATGCTCGAACATCCGACCCGGACGCAACTTGCCCGGGAGTTCAATCTTTCTCCGCAGCAGGTGAATTTGCTCTTCCGGCGTGGAATCGGAATCTCTCCCGGAGAATACGTGCGGCGCCGATTGGTTCGTGCCGCGCGCGAACTTCTGCATGCGGAACAACTCAGCGTCAAGGAGACCGCCGTCCGGCTCGGATTTTCCAATCCGTTTTATTTCTCGCGGGTTTTCAAGCAAATCACAGGTTGCGCTCCGTCGAAGGATTGATGATTGTTCCCGGCCGGCGGGCGAAAGCGGAATGGGATTGCAGAAAACCAGTGGAAACAGGTTGTTTTTTTCTTAATATCGAGGTGCAGGAATGGGTTTTTATCTCGGCATTGACGTCAGTACGCAAAGCGTGAAATGCATCATCATCGATACCGGAAACGGGGGACGTGTCGCCGCGGAAAGTTCGGTGAACTTCGGACGGGATTTGCCCGGGCATCATTCACCCAACGGATTTTTGTTCAATGACGATCCCCTGGTCAAACAGGCGGATCCTTTGATGTGGCTTGATGGCATGGAACTGGCGCTGGAGCGGTTGGCCGGGAGCGGATTTGATCTGGCGCTGATCGACGGAATTTCCGGTTCCGGACAGCAGCACGGTTCGGTTTATCTGCGAAAGGAGATCACGTCTCTGATGCCGGGACGCACTCTTGCTGAACAGATCAAGCCGCGTCTCTCCCGTCCGGTCGCACCGATCTGGATGGATCGTTCGACCACAACGGAGTGTCGCGAGCTGGATGCGAAATTCGGTTCCCGGCTGCAGCGCGACACCGGCAGCCCGGCCAGCGAACGTTTCACCGGACCGCAGATCCGGAAATTTGCCCGTACGGAGCCGGAGGCGTGGTGCGACACATGCCGCGTTCATCTGGTGAGCTCCTTTCTCTGTTCGGTGCTGTGCGGCGGGGAAGCGCCGATTGATTTCGGCGACGGCGCCGGAATGAATCTTCTGAATCTTCGAACGTTGCGCTGGGATCCGGAAATTGCGGAATTTATCGCGCCGGGCCTGCTTGAGAAACTTCCGCAAGTCGTCCCCTCCGCGACGGTGGCGGGCGGACTTGACCGCTGGTTCGGCCGATTCGGTTTCCGGCCCGGCATTCCGGTGATCGTCTGGTCGGGGGACAATCCGAACAGTCTGGTCGGAAGTGGAAGTGCGACTCCGGGCATGGCAGGGATCAGTCTCGGCACCAGCGACACCTTTTTTGCGCCGATGCGCGACTTCAAAACCGATCCGCAGGGGTGCGGTCATGTCTTCGGGAATCCGGCGGGCGGTTTCATGAGCCTGATCTGTTTTACGAATGGTTCGCTTGCCCGCGACGCGGTTCGTCGGGAGAAGAATGTGAGCTGGGAATTTTTCGACTGCGACGCGCTCCGGGAAACGTCGCCCGGGAACGGCGGACGGTTGCTGCTGCCGTACTTCGAACCGGAAAGCACGCCGCCCGTCGTCGTGCCCGGCGTCAGAAGAAATTACATTCATGCGACGCCGGCGGAAGAGATTCGGGCGATTCTGGAATCTCAGGCGCTGAGTCTGCGGCTGCATTCCAGCTGGCAGGGGGAGGAGTTCCGACGGATCCGCCTGACCGGCGGGGCATCGAAATCGGCGGGATTCCGGCAGATTCTTGCCGATGTGTTTCAGGCGGAAATTGAGACAATCCAGGTGAGCAATTCCGCCGGGCTGGGTGCGGCGTTCCGGGCGGCGAATGTGGTTGAAGCGTTGGATTTCGACCAGCTTGCGGCGATGTTTTCCCAACCGACGGAATTTACCGTGCCGAACCCGGCCAACGCGGAAATTTATCGGGAACTGGGAGAAAAATTCCGCGAATTCGAGGCGTTGTCGGCACCCCGGGAGCGCTGAGTGGAATTTTGGTGAATGGAACGTTCTGAAACGGCGCCCCGTGCCGTCGATCAACTTGCATAACATTCCTGCCGTTCGAAGTTGCCGGACATCGTTTTCGGGCGGGAGGAGGTATTGCAAGCCCCTGCCGTTTAGTTGAAAATTCTCCGGAAAAACATAATTTTTTTTAGATTCCTGAAAAATAAGACCATTTCGAATAATTCATGTATAAAAAAATATAATATTAATAAAAGATCTTACAATACCGATATATTCTTCCAGCGAATCTTTTCATACTTGGCACTATCAATAACGTGATTTCGCCGTTTTGGCTGTTAGATTCGCACCCGACGTTTCAACAGCTTGCCGGGTGATTTGTCGATTGCCAATGGGGGCATCGTGCCTGTTGGGGGCTTATCCAGTCTCTTGCTGAATACCGGAACAACCCCTTACAGGCAGAGGATGGACATTGACCAGCCATCATCTTCTTCCATAATTATTTCTTTAATTTAGTCTCAGGCATTGTCTGTGAAAATGAAAACCACATTATATTCCTATATATACCTCGCAGCCAACTTAATGCAATATTTACTATAAAACAGTGGTACAGTATCAGTAGCGTAATCAACAGACATGATATACCAAATCCCGATAATCCTTTGTAAAAACATAAGACGGCTGATATAGAAAGCAAAGAAACTATTAAAATGGTAACACGAAGATTGCTGGTTTTTAATCGCTTCAAACTTCTTAACACAAATTCATCTTCTGTCGGATCAAATAAATTTTTCATTTTTGCATCAACCTCTGACGAATCATCAGTTGGTTTGCATGTCGGCAAAGGAGTCGAAGCTGTTTTAGGGGGAGGGGGAGGGAGAGGAAGAGGGGGAATTGGGGGCTCTTCTTCCGATAACACTTGTACGAAAAACTCTTCCTTGCATTCCGGACACTCAACGGCTTTATCAAGCAATTCATCTGATACTTCATACTGATGCATACAGAACGGACATTCTGTTTTCATAATTTATTCTCCTGGTGTATAACATATATACAAGATTCCGACCTTGTTGTAATAATATAAGATAAGATAGAGATATTGTCAAGATTTTTTTTACTGATTTTTAATAGGGGTTGATGCAATTGGGGCGTGCTGCGGCGTCACTGGTTTTGAAATTCGAAAGATGATCGGAGTTGTGATTTAGACATAAATGGTCACCATTTATCCATATTTCACAACAAAAGTATTTAAATAGAAAAGCCGGTAACACAAAGATCGGAAAGGCTTATTTCAGAAAAATAGTCAGAATTTTTTTTCTCCACTCAGAGAACGAATTTTTCAGGCATATTTGAGCATAAACGCCGTGTCCCGGAAACTCTCCAAACGGAGAGTTTCGGCTGCTTTTATGGATTCTCCGTTCTCCAAATTCCCCAATCAGAGAATTTAAAAACAAAAAACACCCGAATCATTCGGGCGTTTTTATATTGCTTAAGCGCAAAAAAACTACCGGCTGCGCCGGTATGTAGCCGAATAGCTTCAGCTTAAAGGCGAGAGAAGAAACTCCGTGCTATAGTAT
>CALXNS010000006.1 GCA_944389815.1 uncultured Victivallis sp.
CGGAGCCGATCGTTACCAGACGGCGGCGTTGCTGTCACTCGACGGGAAGAAGCTGGCCGAAAGCGAAAAGCTCCTGTTCATCCAGATGCCGAACCTCGGCGCGACCAAGCAGAAGTTTTCGAATGAGCGCCGCAGCCTGCTCGAAAGCTGGGGGCAGCTGCCGATCCTGCTCGAAAAGTGCCGGGCCGACGTCGAACTCTCCCTGCCGGAGATGAAGGTCGAGGCGCTGAAACTCGACGGCTCCCCGAACGGCAGCGTCCCGGCGGCTTATGAAGACGGCAGGCTCCGTTTCACGGCGGACACCGCTTCGCGTCCGGGCGGCGTGATGGTCTATCTGCTGACCCGCTGACCGCAGCGCAAAATTCCCGGTGCGGAACAGGATTTGTCCTTCTCCGGGAATTTTTTCGCTCAAACGGTTACCGGCAGCAATCTGCGCAATAAACAACCGAACATTGAGAGGAATGATGAAACATTTATACTCTGACGATCAGGATGTCTCCTTTTCCCGGCTCTTCGCCAATCCCGGAGCCCTCTACCGCGACACCCCTTTCTGGGCCTGGAACTGCCGTCTCGACGGCGAGGAGCTTCATCGTCAGATCGGAATCTTCCACCAGATGGGCATGGGCGGATTTCACATGCACGCCCGCACCGGCCTGGGGACTCCGTACCTCGGCCCCGAATTCATGAAGCTGGTCCGGCAGTGCGTCGACGATGCCAGGGCCGGATCGATGCTCGCCTGGCTTTACGATGAGGACCGCTTTCCCTCCGGCGCAGCCGGCGGACTCGTCACCCGCGATCCGGCATTCCGCGCCCGCCACCTGCTCCTGACCTCCACCCGCCGGACCGAAGCGCCCGACCCCGCCAACGATGGTTCCGGGAAGCTTCTCGCCGTCTATGCGATCCGTTTCGATCAGGAACACCGGCTGGCGGATTACCGGCTGCTTGCCGACGGGGATCCCGCCGCGCCCGGCTTCGAACGGTTCTACGCTTATTTGATCGTCGAATCACGCAATCCCTGGTTCAATGACCAGGCTTACGTCGATACCCTCAATCCGCGTGCGATCCGCCGGTTCGTCGAACTGACCTACGAGGCTTATTTCAAGGCGGTCGGTGACGAGTTCGGAAAATCGATCCCCGCGATCTTTACCGACGAACCGCACTTCACCCATAAAACCGTGCTGCGGTTTGCCGCCGAACGGCGCGATGTCCAGCTCCCCTATACCGATGACCTGCCCGAAACCTACCGCCGTGAATACGGTGCCGAATTCTTCGACACTCTGCCGGAACTGGTCTGGGAACGGGCCGACGGCGCCTGGTCGGCCGCCCGCTACCGGTATCACGATCACATTGCGGAGCGGTTCGCTTCGGCGTTCGCCGATACCGTCGGCAACTGGTGCGAACGCCACGGCATCCGTTTCTCCGGACACCTGCTGGAGGAACCGAGGCTGGAATCGCAGACCGCCGTCCTCGGCGACGTGATGCGCAGTTACCGCTCATTCCAGCTGCCCGGGGTTGACATGCTCTGCGACTGGGTCGAACTTTCCACCGTCAAGCAGGCGGCCAGCGCTTCCCGTCAATACGGCTGCGGCGGGGTTCTCTGCGAACTGGACGGCGTGACCGACTGGGATTTCAACTTTTCCGGTCACAAGGGCCACGGAGACTGGCAGGCCGCGCTCGGTGTCACCGTCCGGGTTCCCCACCTGGCATGGCTGTCGATGGCAGGCGAGGCAAAGCGCGACTATCCCGCCTCCATCAGCGAGCAGTCGCCGTGGTGGCGGAAGTATCCGGTGATCGCCGATCACTTCGCGCGCGTCAACACCGCAATGAGCCGCGGCCGCGCCCTCTGCCGCGTCGGAGTGATTCACCCGGTCGAATCTTATTGGCTGGTCTACGGCCCGCAGGATCAGACCGCCGGCGCCCGCCGTCAGGCCGAGCAGGATTTCAGTTCGCTGTGCCGCTGGGTGCTTCACGGGCTGATCGATTTCGACTTCATCGCGGAGTCGCTGCTGCCGACGCAGAACCTCATGGAATCCGGCGCCGCTTTCAAAGTCGGACAGATGAGCTATGAAACCGTCGTCGTCCCGCCGGCGATCACGCTGCGCGGCACGACCCTCGACCGGCTCGAGGCGTTTGCCGACGCCGGAGGCGACCTGATCTTCGCCGGCCGGATTCCCGTCTGCTGCGACGCAGTGCTTTGCGACCGCGCCGCCCGGCTGGCCGCCCGCTGCCGCCGGATCGATTTCTCGGAAGCGGCGCTGCTCGAAGCGCTCCGGGAGCGCCGCGATGTCGAAGTCGTGCGCAGCGATGATGGTTTTCCCGCGTCCTCACTGCTTTATCAGTTGCGCGATGCCGGAAACGAACGTTTCCTTCTTCTGGTCAACACCGAACGTTTCGGCGAGACGTTCACCGGGCGGGTGCGCATTCGCGGCGGCTGGCAGCTGGAGTTTCTCGATACCGCCACCGGCGAACAGAAGCCGCTGGCCGCCGCTCATGAACACGGCTGGACGGTATTGGAATACGATTTCTATGCGCACGGCCATTTGCTGCTGCGTCTGACTCCGGCCGCGGCGAGCGTCGGAGGAGAGTTGCCGCGGCCTCCTTATGCCGATGCGGAGGTGGAGGCGCGAATTCTCGGCCGTCTGAATGGTTTCGCGCTGCCGGTCACGCTGGACGAACCGAACGTACTGGTGCTCGATCAGGCGCAATGGCGCACCGATGACGGCAACTGGGAGCCGATGGAAGAGATTCTGCGGCTCGACAATCTTGTCCGGGCCAGATTCGGCCTGCGGCCGAAGAGCGGCCATATCGTCCAGCCGTGGGTCAACCCGCCGGACGGCAAGACGTACGGCCGTCTGGAACTGCGTTACCCGATCGAATGTGCAGTCCCGGTAACCGGCGCAATGCTCGCGCTGGAACAGCCCGAAAACACCGAACTGGAGCTTGACGGTCAGCCGCTGACCTTTGCGGACGCCGGATTCTGGACTGACCGCTCGGTCCGGAAAACCGCGCTGCCTGAATTGACGGCGGGAATCCACACCTTGATTCTGCGCCGCGATTACCGTCTTGATACCGATATCGAACGAATCTATCTGCTCGGTGATTTCGGAGTGGAACTCGGCGGCGACCGGATGCGGCTCACAGCGCCGGCGCGTACCCTGCACTGGGGAGACGTCGCCTCGCAGGGGTTGCCGTTCTACTCCGGAAACCTGACCTATCACTGCAAGTTCACGCTGACGGAAGCCGGAGCGACGGCTCTGCGCTTTCCTTCGCGCGGCACCCGGCTGGCGGAGGGACTCCGCAACAACGATGCGGCGCGCGAATGTGACTTCGCCGGTTTCCGGGCGACGGTGATCGGCGTATCGGTCGACGGCGGCGAGGAACAATCGGTGGCGTTCGCCCCGTTCCAGTGCGAACTCGGAACGCTTGCCGCCGGGGAGCATGCGCTGGCAATCACCGTCTACGGCAGCCGCGTCAACAGCTTCGGCGCCCTCCACCTTTCCTGGCCGGTTCCGTGGATCGGACCGGAAGCGTGGCGTACCGAAGGCGACCGTTTCACGCGCGACTACCGGGTGCGGAAATTCGGCGTGACAATCGCTCCGCTGCTGGTCAAAGGCGCCGGTGCCTGAAAATGAAACTCTGCGGCGGCGCATCCGCCGAAGAAGCGGGACCCGCCGGAAGCAGCCGGGCCATCTCGATTGTCGAATTCAGATGGCCCGTCAGGAATGGAACATCCGTTCAGTCGCGGCAAAGTATCAATCACTCAGGCAAGTGATCAAGGAAATCGAAAAACGCCGTTTTGCCCGCAAAAAAGAGATCTGATTCAGGTCTCAAGCCGGAGAAGAAAGATCGGGAAAACTCAAGCCGGAAAGGGGGCACAAGTCATGCCTCGGCGAAACGACACTCGAAGCGGGCGACGGCATCGGCGGGAATTGGCACGTTTCCTTTTTCGGCAGGGGTAAATTTCAAGCCGGCTCCTCATTGTACCCGTACTGTTTCGGCATCATATCTCTTCAATGCCTATTTGTTTCAGGTATTGATATGTCCCGTCGTAAAACTCCGGCAGACGGGTGGCGTCATCGGGATTACCTTCGGGAATGCAGAGCACCATGCCTTGACGCGCTCGCGTCAAAAGTACGCGATACGCGTTGATCTGATAGGCTTTGCGTTCCGGCGCACGGATATTCTGCCACTTGTTTCCAGTAAAAGAATAATTACCCCATCTCGTTCCCTGCCAACGCAAATCGCCATCCCAAACCAAACACGTCCAGATGGGAGATGCCGGTAATGAGGCTCGAAACCATTGCCGCTAATGAGACCGAAACCGATATGAAAGTCAGCGCCGCCGTGAAGACCCGCGCACAGCTTGAGCTTGGAACCAGATACTATAACCGTCAGGATTACGCTGCCGCCATCCCGCATTATCAGAAGGCCGCCGCCAGCGGATCAAAGCGGGCGCAGTTCTATCTGGCTAAATG
>CALXNS010000007.1 GCA_944389815.1 uncultured Victivallis sp.
CGGTGAATTTCGACGGGTCGCAGTGCGCGGTCGGCGCGGCGGGACGACTGGCAACGGTTTATCTTTTCACATTTCTCCCATATCATCAAAAAGGAGTGCAGAAATGAAACGTTATCGTAGATTTACATTGATCGAACTTCTCGTCGTAATTGCGATCATCGCCATTCTCGCATCGATGCTGCTGCCGGCGTTGAATCAGGCGCGTGAGAAAGCACGGGGGACGCATTGCCAGTCGCAGCTGAAGACGTATGGGGTTTACACGGCGGTCTATGCCGATCAGTTTCGAAGTATTCTCTATTACTGCAATTACAATGAATCACAATTTCTGCCGTATTTCATGTATCTTGCCGGAATCGTTTCCAAAAGCGATGTGGCCTATCTGCGTTGTCCGAAGAGCGGATTTTTCGGCGTAAATGTGACCGCCGATTCGGGGGCGGATTTCATGCGGCACTTTGAGAACACTTACGGGTTGAATGTCAATTTCCGGGCGCCGGCTGGAGTTTTGAGCACCTATCAGGACGGCTTCAAGGATTACAACTCTTCGAACGGGCTCGGATCGGCTCACGCCTGGGTGAATCTCGGCCGGGTGAAACGTCCCTCCGGGCTGGTGATCGCGGCCGATCAGGGGAATAATTCCCGCTGGCTCAACGGACAGCTTCTTCCCAATGACCGGTTTTTCATGCCGGGCGGCGTGGTATTCCCCTCGAGCAGTATCACTGATGCGCTGGTCGTCCGGCACAACAATCAGGGCAATGCCATGTACGGCGATGGACACGTGACGTCGTCGTCATACGGGGAATTTGTGGCCATGGGATTTATCGCCTACTGAAGTTATCACTCGAGGAGAAGTGGAAAAATGAGAATACGACATACAGCAGGGATTCTTTGTGCCCTGATTCTGGGATTGAGCACGCTTTGCGCTGATGAGATGATTGCGCGGGACGGCTGGGAAGTCCGCGTGACGCCCCGGGGATTTACCATTGACAAAGATGGGGTTAAATTGTCGTCGGGCAGTTCGTGCGGAATAGTGGCGGGTCCGCAGTGGAATCCGATTCTGGGCAGCGATGAATTCGCCGGCGCGGTTCGTGCCGGGCAGATCGTCAAAAAGGAGAATCGCCAGCTCGGAGTGACGATGGAGAAGGATAAGAGCCGCGGGGTGCTGACGTTTGAAATCATCGATGCGGAAAAATTGAAAATCACCTGGGCGGTTGACACCGATGTTCCGGAAATCGCTGATGACACGGTATGGTTCATCGGGCTCGATCAGGAGGATTACGCGCTTGGCGAAGCCCGGTTCGGCAATGGGAAAACGGTGACGCTGCCGTGCCGGGCGCCGGATGCGGAGGTGCGGAAATCATTGTGGCGTCTGACGCCGGATGTCCGGGAGATGTCGATCACCGGTCGGCGCGGAGTATTGACGATATCCGGGACGTATTTTCATTTGTTCGACGCGCGGTTTCACGGATATTTTCTGCCGGAACTGCAAACCTTCTGTCTGCGTTCCGCGCCGGTTCCGGCGGGGGACCGGGCGGAATTTGTGATTTCGTTTCAACCGATGATCCAGCTGAAGCCGGAATTGGTTCAGCCGGTGGAGGATGCGGCATTTTTTCTCGATTGCGGAGATCGTCTTCTGCCGCTGGCGAAGGGGGAAAACCGCCTGAAGTTTGAAGGGATTGCTGCGGATGCGACTTCGGATCTGACGGCTGTTGTAACCGGCGGCGACGGCCGGGAGCGTTCGTATTCCGGTTGCGGGGAATCGATGTTGATTGAATTTTGTGGCGGGGATGTTTCGTTCCGGGCCGTGGCTGTTCGTGACGGAAAAACTCTGGGGGGATGCGGCCCGCTGGGCATCCTTGCCGATGGGGCGCGTCCGATGCTCGAACGGGCGAAGGAGATGCTTGAAGATGCGGGGCGGAAATATCCCGCCGCCGCGCTGGATGCGGTTTCCCGTGAATATGGCCGTTTGGCGGAACTCTGCCGGAGCAATCCGGCCACGGCGGAGCAACTGTCGCAGCGGGAGGCGGAATGCACTGCATTGCTGCGACGCCTGAGTTGTTTTGCCGCGGCGGCGAAACTGGGGCGGCAGGATGTTGCCGCCGTGGTGCTGCCGTCGACGGCACGGTTGATGCCGGGAGCGGAAATTATTCTTCCGGAAGAAGAAGTTACGCTGCATGCGGCGGGCGGTCAGACGTTGTTTTTTCAACTGGTTCTGCTGCCGCTCGGCCTGGAGAAGGGAAAAATCGCCGTGACGGCGCCCCGGATGGAGGGGATTGAATTTGATGAGGCGAAATTGTTTGAAGTGCTGCCGGTCGTCGTCGGGCCGCGGAGTTATCCGGATATGCTTGAGGAACGCAGTGAATTCGATTTCGACCGGGAAGCGGTCAATTTGTTCGTCGCGGCGAAAGTGCCGAAGGGGGCGCCGGCGGGACGGCATGAATTGAGTGTGGTGTTCAAACCGGAAGGGGAAACATCTTCCACCTTCACCCTCTCCATCCCGGTGGAGATTTATCCCTTCGATTTGCCGGAGATTCCCGAAATGCTCGTTTCCGGTTCCTGGGGCCCGGCATGTTTCGAAGAACATCTGCCGCAGGCGACGGCGGAGGAGCGGGCGCGGTTCCTCAATTATGTCTCCGGGCACAAGGTGACGTTGAACAATTCCATGCAGCATCCGCGCGAACTGGATTCATTCGACTGGTCGCTCACGGATGTTCAAATGCGCATGGCGAAGGCGGGCGGCCGGGTGAATCTGGGCAATCTGCCGTGGATCGAATGGCTGGAACGGTTCTATTACGCGATTCAGCCGGAGGCGAAGTACAAGAGCGCCGCCGCATATTACGCGATGGCCGCCGACCGGATCGCGGCCAATGCCGCAGCCGTCGCCGCCGCCGGGGTGGAGCGGGAAAGAACTTTTTTCTATTATGATGAGATCGGCACCGGTCAGCGGGAGGTGGCGGAGATGCTCCGGAAACTCAAGGAACGAACTGGTGCGGGGTTGATGCTCTGTTTCGACAAACCGCAGTACGGGGTGGAATATATTGATTACTACCGGGAGTTGCCGGACTGGCTGATTTTCTGCGGACGTTATTTCGGTGACGACCGTTTCCGGGAGATGTTCGATTCGCTCCGGGCGGAAGGAAAAAAGATCGGCTGGTACTTCAATACGGATTATCCGCCGCTGCCGAGCTTCAATGTGGTCGAGGCTCCGGCCGGATTGCAGAAGGCGTTGAGCCTTTATATGATCCGCGAAAAAATTTCCTGCAATTTGCTGTGGGGGTTGAACGCCTGGCGCCGGGATGAAGTCAACGAAAAGGCGCCGTTCCCGTATGTGCTGGAAAGCGGTGGAAACGGGTATTTATTCTATCCGGCGTGCGACCGGAAACATTTCGCCTCGTCGTTGCGGTTCGAACTTCTGCTTGAGGGAATTGAAACGGCGCAATATTTCGAACTTCTTGCCGCTCTCGCGGCCGAACATCCCGAGTCCGCGGCGGCCGCCGGAGCGAGGGAACTCCTCAAACTGGAGTGCCTCGGGCCGATCCATGATTCCGCGGCGACGCCGGAGATGCTCCGGGATCTGGAACGCCGGGCGGCGGAGTTGATCGTGTCGCTGAAACAGGAGAAGTGATTCAGTATTTTCGACGAAAATTGATTTTTACCTTGTGAAATGTTGAGGTTCATTTATGAAGAAAAAAATTTTGATTGCCACATTGATGCTGCTGTCGACGGCTGTACTGCTGCCGGCCGCCCCGGTGGAGGTTCGATGCGCGGTGCCCGATCCGGCGATTCCGGTCGGCCGCACAGAAACAGCTCCGGTTATCGACGGGGTGCTCGAAGACGCTGTCTGGGAAAACGCGCCGGAGTGCCCGTTGCAGCTGGTGCGTTCAAAAACGCCGCCCTCCGGCGACCGGCGTCCGGAATATCCGACCCGGGTCCGAATGGTGGCGGACGATGAATTCCTCTATCTCGGCGTGGAGGCGGTCAATCCGGAATCGGGGCGAGGTGCGCCCGGCGCGGAGGTGTGGGATGCGGATACGGTTGAATTTTTCTCCGACAACAGCGTCAATGCGATTTCGAGCAATTACCAGATGCTCATATTGAATCGGTTCGGTGAGCTTTATCTCTCATATCGCGGCGGAGACATCCCGCTCAACCGGCTCGACCGCGCGACGGTCCGCACCGCGGTGCGGACCGGAGACGGGAAGTGGTGCGCCGAGATCGCGATTCCACGTAACTCTCTCGGATTGAATGGTTCCACGGATTTTCTTCTCGGACAGATTGGAAGAAGCAATCCGGATGCGGGGGAGGTGAGCGCCGCGGGAGATCTCAATCAGACCTTCCATGAAGCGTTTCGTTTTGTCCGGTTTCATTTTGCGCGGTCGGCCGTTTCGTTTGAACTTCCGCACGAACTGGCGATTCCGGTCGGGCAGTCCGAGCTCAATTTGACGGCGGTCAACCGGGGAACTGCACCGCTTCGCGTGACGGCGTGGTGTGAATTTGCCGGGCGGACGGCTGTGCCGGAACAGTTTGAATTCGAACTTCCGCCGGGGCGTTCCGAACTGAAGCTTCCAATCACGCTTACGGCGGAGGACAGCGCGTTCACGCTGCACGTTGCCGATGAAAACGGAAAAATATTGTTCACCTCGCTGCCGTGCCGTTTCCCGAAACGCGCGCTTTCTCTGCGATTGCGGGAGGTGGAGGCGTTCTTCGCGCGGGCGCCGGAACACCCCCGGCTGGCGGAATTGGCGGAAAAATTCCGCACGGTACGCGACGACTGGACGCAACTGGAGGCGTTTCTCGACGCGCATGAAGCGGAGCTTGCCAGGTTTCGTCTGGCGGTGGATTCCGGCCGACCGGAGCTTCTGGAGGGGAATTTCTGCATTTACGCGCTCGATTCGATGGAAAAGGTTGCTTCGGGGGCGATCATTCCGCCTGCGCGGCGGATCGCATCGGAGATCGTGCTCGACGGCACTCCGGGCGGCGTGGCGAATTTTCAGCTGGCGGTCGTGCCCTTCGATCGCCCGGTGCGGGATCTCCGCCCGGTGCGGTACACCTTTCACGGGAAAATTCCGGAAGCGTCCCTGAAGGTGCGGCGCGAAAAGGAGATCAACGTCGGCGACGGAATTCTCGTGCCGGATCCGCTTTCCGAAGAACTGGAAACGAATCTTGCGCCGGAAGAGAATTCGGTGATCTATTATGTTTCGTGCGAGATTCCCCGAGAATTGGCGATGGCGGAGGAACGCGAATGCCGCGGCGAGATTGTTTTCGCCGATGACTCGGGTTGCAGAATTGCCATGCCGATCCGGTTGCGGATCCGCAACTTCGTTCTGCCGGAGAGTATGCCGACGCTGTCGCTGGTCAATTACGAACCGTTCATGGCCGCCGGTGACTGGCAACGTCCACCGGAGGAGATCGGGCGGGAGTTGCGCGCGATCAGTTGTCACTACGGGCTTTATCCCATTCGTTCGGTGGCGCTGCCGGGGGATCTCGACCGTTACCAGGTCGCGCTCGAACCGGAGTGGCGGCAGCTGGCCGGGGATTCCGGTTTCATCTTCGCCGGAGCGATGCCGTGGATCGAATGGTTTCCGCCCTATTACCTCAAGAATCCGAATCGGAAATATCCGACCGCGAAAGCGTATTTCGAACACCTGATCGACGGTTACTGCGAAGTGGCGCGGCAGTTGAAGGATGCCGGACGGCTCGATGAAGGGTATGCATATTACGATGAGATCGGCATCGGTCAGGATGAGGTGCGCGAAATCCTCATGGAGATGAAGCGCCGTTCCGGATTGAAGCTGATTACCTGTTTCGACAAACCGTTCGAGGGGAGCGCATATCTGGATTATTACGCCGGTCTGGTCGATTTCTACATCTTCAACAACTCCTACTTCTCGGATCCGGCGCTGCTGGAGAAGATTGCGTCGCTTCAGGCGGAGGGAAAAAAGATCGGCTGGTATTTCAATGTCAGCGCCCCCGGCGCGCCGACCACCTTCAACATGATCGACGTCCCGGGCGCCGTGCAGCGTTTCCATTATTGGAAACTCTATCAGTTCGGGGTTGATGCGACGCTGTACTGGGGATTGAACCATTTCGGCGGGCTCGATCGCACGACGGAACCGTGGAAGGCGTCGATGCGCGGCAATGGTTTCCTCGTTTATCCGGAGAACGGGAAGGTCATTCCGTCACTCCGGCTCGAATTGATCCGAGAGGGAATCGAAGACCTCGCCCATTTCCGTCTGGCGGAACGTCTGGCGAAGGAGAATCCGGATCATCCCGCAGCGGCGAAAATTCTTGAATTATTGAAGCTGGAGTGGTCGGGACCGATTTCGCAGGCCGACGTGACTGCGGAGCAGCTTCGGAAATTCCGCGCGGAACTGGATGACGCGCTGGAAATTCTCTGGGAGGAGCGTTGAATCTTATGGTGCTGGAATCGGGGACATTTTCCGTCG
This sequence comes from uncultured Victivallis sp., assembly GCA_944389815.1. Classification (GTDB taxonomy): domain Bacteria; phylum Verrucomicrobiota; class Lentisphaeria; order Victivallales; family Victivallaceae; genus Victivallis. The sequence continues at coordinate 6,444 of CALXNS010000007.1, forward strand.
GATGCAATTACTGGGCCAGTCACGCCGGGTGTTTCATGTGGCGCAACTGGGATGCATCCGTGGTTGAATCGGATCTGGAGCGGTTGGAAAAAATCGGCGTGAAGATGCTGCGGATATTTCCATTGTGGCCGGATTTCCAGCCGCTGGTAGTGTTGTGGGGGCAGGGCGGTGTGCCGCGCGCATTGGCCCGGCGCGATGATGAACCATTGGCATCGGACGGTTCGACCGTCGAACCGGAAATGCTTCTCCGTCTCCGTTTCGTCTGCGACTGCGCAGCCCGGCACGGCATGAAATTGATCGTTTCGCTGGTGACGGGCTGGATGTCGGGACGGCTTTTCGTACCGGCGGCATTTGAGGAACGTAACCTTCTGACCGATCCTGAGGTGGTATTTTACGAGACGCGCCTCGTGCGTGAAATCGTCTCATTTCTTGCCGATCACGAAGCGGTTGTCATCTGGGAACCGGGCAATGAATGCAACTGCATGGCGGAGTGTTCGCGTCCGGCTGCCCGGCTCTGGCTGGAAACGATCGTCGGAGCGATTCGCCTGGCGGACTCTTCCCGTCCGGTCGCGGCGGGAATGCATGGATTGACGCCGGCGGCGGCGGATTCGCTGACGCCGGAGGTCAAATGGCGGATCGGGGATGTGGGCGCGGCGTGCGATCTGCTTACGACGCACCCTTATCCCTTGTTCACTCCTCATGCGGCGACGGATCGGATCGGTTCGTTCAAGAGTCTTTTTCATGCGACGGCGGAGAGCAGGTTTTACGCGGATCTGAGCGGGAAGGGATGTTTTGTGGAAGAGCTGGGCACTCTTTCCGGCGTGACTGCGGGCGAGAAGGCCGCCGGAAAATATCTGTCTGGAACGCTGCTCAATTTATTTTTCCACGATTGCCGGGCGCTGTTGTGGTGGTGTGCGTTCGATCAGGCGCATATCGGGCGCCCGCCGTACCGCTGGTGTGCGGTCGAACGGGAACTTGGATTGTTCCGGGAGGATGGTTCACTCAAACCGGTGGGCGGGGAGCTGCGGGATTTCGAAGCATTTCGTTCGAAGCTCCCGGAGCAGGGACGTTTTCCCAGCTTCCGGCGTGACGCGGCGGTGATTCTCACATCTCCTGAGGCGGCGTGGAGTTCGGGCTGGGGGGCGTTTCTGCTGGCGAAGCAGGCTCATTTCGATGTGGAATTCTGCTATGCCGATCAGCCGCTGCCGGAATATGATTTATATATTGTGCCGTCGGTGGATGGGTGCGGCGGCATCACGCCGGAACTTTTCAATCGATTGCTCCGGCGTGCGGAAGAAGGTGCGACAATCTTTATATCTTCCACCGGGGGGCCGTTGTCGCCGTTTGAAACGGCGTTCGGAGTGGAATCCGACGGGTATGACACGCCTGCCGATGGGATAACGCAGGTGAAGTTCGGGTCTGAGGAGCTGTCGTTTCACGACGTGGTGCGTCAACGTCTTCTGCCGACGGATGCGGTCGTCGCGACGGGGAACGACGATGGAGGTACCCCCTTCTTCTTCCGGCGGAGAGTCGGTGCGGGAGAATTGTGTTATTTCGCATTTCCATTGGAGAGGGAGGTTGCGACCATGCCCGGCGCCTGTGAACAGGGATATTACCGCATTTACGAGTCGGTCGCGGAGAAGGTGCTTTCGCAACGGCCGATTACGGTTGCTGCGCCGCACGTGTCCGTAACCATTCATCCGGCGGGGGAGAATCGCATGTTCGCCGCATTCGTCAATAACGGCCGAAGTACGGAAATCGTTACGCCGCAGCTGCGGAACGCCCGGATCGTCGGCATTTTCCCGGCGGAACGGAAAAACGAAGTTGAACTCCAGCCCGGCCAATGGCGCGTTTTCGAGCTTGTCGCCGGTGATGAAGAGTCCAGAGAGGTGTGATGATGGGGTGGATCGACTGGCTCATTCTCGGCGGTTCGATTACGATCCTTGCGGTCATTGCGTGTCGAACGCAGAAATATGTACGTTCGGTGACGGATTTTCTTGCGGCGGGACGAACCGGGAGACGATATTTGCTCACCTCGGCGAACGGTCTTGCCGGGATGGGATTGATTACGCTGGTTGCCTATACGCAGAAATTCCATCATGCCGGCTGGGCGATCAGCTGGTGGAGCGAAGGGGCGTTTCTGTTGATTGCGATTCTCAATCTTTCCGGGTTTGTCTATTACCGTTACCGGCAGACGCGGGCGCTGACGCTGGCGCAGTTTTTTGAAATGCGTTACGACCGCGGTTACCGGATTGTGATGGGGGCGATCTGTTTTCTGGCGGGAATTTTGAATTTCGGGATTTTTCCGGCGATCGGGGCGCGGTTCTTCATCTGTTTTCTGGGGCTGCCGGAGAGGCTCGGCGGAATTCCGACTTATCCACTGATGATGTTTTTCTTTCTCGGCGGCGCGCTGCTGATCGCCGCTTCCGGCGGCCAGGTGCAGAACATGGTGACCGATACGGTTCAGGCGCTCTTCGTCTACACGATGTGCGTGGTGGTGGCGATCACGGTGCTCTGCCTTTTCAGCTGGGGCGAATTCCGGGAGGTGCTGTTGAATCATCCGCCTGGGAAATCCTTCATCAATCCCTTCGATACGGCGGAGATTGCCGATTTTAATTTCTGGTTTTTCCTGATCAATTTATATTTTGTGGTGGCGCAGTTCGGCGCGTGGCAGGGCAATCAGGGATATGCCGCGTCGGCGGTGAATCCGCATGAAGCGAAAATGGGCAACATTCTTTCCACCTGGCGCCAGGTGTCGATCACATTGTTCAACACGGTTTTCGCGCTGGGAGCGTTGACGGTGCTGCTGGGGGTGAATTATCAGCAGGAGGCGGCGGCATTGCTGCGGCATCTTTCGGAGACGCTTTCGCCGCAGGTGGCCGATCAGATGTCGATGCCGATGGCGCTTTCGGAGGTGTTGCCGCTCGGAATTCGCGGGATGTTTGCGGCGGTGCTGTTCTTCTTCATGCTTTCGACCGATACGACCTACATTCACAGCTGGGGGGTCATTTTCGTGCAGGACATCGTGCTGCCGGCGTATGGGAAACCGGTCAGTTGCCGGACGCATTTTCTGCTGCTGCGGCTCTCTCTGATCGGGGTGGCGCTTTTTGCGTTTCTTTTCAGCTGGTTTTATCAGCAGAGTGAATACATCAACATGTTCCAGATGTTGACCGGGGTGATTTTCTCCGCGGGCGCGGGGTGCGCGATCATCGGCGGGCTTTACTGGAAACGGGCGGGCCGGGCCAGTGCCTGGGGAGGAACGATCGTCGGATTTCTGCTGGCGATGCTCGCGATCGTGCTGCTTGATGTGCGCGGCTGGAGAGTGGCGCGCGGCATTCTGCTGGAATTTTTCCCCGAAAACGCCGTCTTGCTGGCGGCGACGGAGAAGTGTCCGATCAACGGCGCGTATTTGAGTTTGATTGCGACCGTTGCCGCTCAGATTGTCTTCGTTCTCTTCGCATTTCTGAACCGGAAACCCTTCAACCTTGACCGGCTGCTCCATCGCGGCGCCTATGCCGATCCCGCCCCCGGAAGCGAACCGGAAAACGGCAGCGGTAACGGCGACGGCAATGCAAGTGATTGCGGAATGTCTGTGGAAAAAAAGAAGGCAGTTACGCCAATTTCCTGGTACCGGAGGCTGTTTCTCGGGTTTGACGAAGAATTCAGCCGCGGCGACAAATGGGTTTCGGTTTCGGTTTCGTGCTGGGTGTTTTTCTGGGGCGGGGCGTTTATTGTCATTACCGCTTGGAATGTATTGGGTTATTTGTTTCCCGGGTCATTCATTCGAATGTGGCCGGACGAATGGTGGTTCAACTGGTTCATGTTCTATCTGGGGATTCATACGCTTCTGGCGCCGGTGACGGCGGTTTGGATGACCTGGGGCGGAGTGCGTGATCTGCGGGAGATGTTCCGTCTGCTCCGGGAGTGCCGGCACAGCACGGATGATGGTTATGTCGAGCGAAAAGAAAACTGAGAAAATTCTTTCGGAAATCATTGATCGGAATTTTGTTTTCTGGTTTGATTTTCACCGCGGGTGATGATATAATTTTCCGGACGGCGGCAGGAATCGGTTCCGCTGTCGGCAGAAGAAGCGGTGATGAAGGAAATCAATCATGAAAGAGCAAACCCGTGTCTGTATCGACAATGCCGAACTGGCGATGCGGCCTCCCCGGCTGATTACTCCGGTTCCGGCGGAATATTTTCCCGAATGCGACGATTATACGATGAGCAGCGGCATCGCCCGGACTCCCGGCGGACGGCTTTATCTGGCGTGGTTCGGAAAAGACGACGGGCCGGAAACGGTCATGTTGCTTGCGCACAGCGACGACGAGGGGAAAAGTTGGAGTGCTCCGGAATATCTGATCGATCCGGGGCGGACTCCGGAAGGACACCATCTCTCCTGCCTGGTCGGGACGGTGTGGTGTGATCCACTCGGGCGTCTCTGGTGGATTTTTTCACAGAGCGTCGGTTATTACGACGGACGTGCCGGGGTCTGGGCGGTGATCTGCGAAAACCCGGATGCCGCAACTCCGGAATGGGGAACGCCGTTTCGCATCTGGCACGGGTGTGCGCTCAATAAGCCGACCGTCCTGACCGATGGTTCCTGGGCGCTGCCGGTCTCACTCTGGCGCCGGGAACAAATCTGGGTCGATCGGAATTTCAACTGGAATGACGTGGATTCATCGCTCTATGCGGAACTTGACGATCTGCGCGGCGCCAATTTGCTCGTTTCCGCTGATTGCGGCCGGAATTGGGAATTGCGCGGGCGGCAGCGTTCGGTCGATCCGTGTTTCGATGAAAACATGGTACTGGAGCGGCGGGATGGAACGCTTATGATGTACGCCCGCGATCAGCATGGCATCGTAAGTTCGCTCTCTGCCGACGGCGGTCGGCACTGGACACCCTTCCGGCGCGAATGGCGCACGGCCAGCGCCCGGTTCTTCACGACGCGGCTGCCGTCGGGAAAATGGCTGATGGTTCGGCACGATACCGAGGGGGAACGTTCGCATCTTACCGCGTTTCTCTCTGATGATGAAGGAGTTTCCTGGTATGGGAAACTGCTGCTTGACGAGCGCGACTCCATTTCGTATCCGGATGGATTCGTGCATCCTGACGGGCGTATTTTCGTGCAGTACGACCGGTTGCGTACGAAGGGGGAGATTCTGCTTGCGGTCTTCACCGAAGAGGATGTTGCCGCGGGACGTGACGTTTCCGGGCGCGTTGAATTGAAGCGCCCGCTCATTCAGGGCGCGACGCAGCGTCGTCTGAGCGCTGCGGTTTGAACTGCGGCAATTGAATGAGCGTTGGTTACATCGCGGGGATGGGTCATGCGGCCTGGCCGCAAGTGAGATTTTCCGTTTCAGCGGATTCTCGTTTTTGAATTTCCCGGTTCAGCGAACGGAAGAAGAAAATGAGAAACGGCACTGCGCTGGAAAAGGCGAAGACGTCGGAGATGCTCTGGGTGAATTCGATTCCCGCCAGTCCGAAATAACGCGGCAGGATCAGAATCAGCGGCAGGAAATAAATCCCCTGCCGCGTGGCGGAGATCAATGTCGCCTGAAGCGCCTTTCCGATCGATTGGAACAACATGTTCGAGAGTACGATCGTCGCCTGCAGCGGCAGCGCGACGCATTGAGCGCGGAACGCCGTTGCGCCGATGGCGATCACCGCCGGATCGTTGACCTTGAAGAGCGAGATGAGCTGCGGCGCGAAAAGGAATCCGACCGCGCCGACGCAACTCAGGAAGATCGTGCCGGTCTTCACGCAGAAACGGAACGACTCCTTAACCCGTTCAAACCGTTTCGCACCGTAATTGTATCCGGCGACCGGCTGGAATCCCTGACCGAAACCGATCAGCATCGCCAGCAGGAAGAAGAAGATTCTTCCGACGATCGACATTGCCGCGACGGCCGAATCGCCGTAGGCTGCGGCGGAGACGTTGAGCGCCACGGTGGAGATGCCGGCCAGTCCCTGGCGGCAGAAAGAGGAGAATCCGAGTTTGAGGATTTCCAGATAATCGGCCGCCTGCCGCGACACGCTCTTCCAGCTGAGGCGGGTGATGCTCTTTCCGGAGCAGAAGAAATAGAAGAGGATGCCGAAACTGACGCATTGACTGATCAATGTTGCGATCGCCGCGCCGGCAATTCCGAGCTTGAACTGGAAAATGAAAATCGGGTCGAGTGCGACGTTGAGCAGTCCGCCGAATCCCAGTCCGACGGTCGAGAGCACCGCCTTGCCCTCCGAACGGAGGATGTTGTTCATGACGATTGAACCGCACATGACGATTGCGCCCATGAAGATGAAACCAGCGTAATCCCGTGCGAACGGCAGAATCGTCGGCGTCGCCCCGAGCAGAACCATCAACGGTTCCGTGAAGAGCAGCCCGAATGTGGTCAGCAGTGCGCCGAAGAAGAGCGCCAGCAGGAATCCGCTTGAAGCGAATTTGTCGGCGGTTGCGCGTTCCTGTTTGCCGAGAGCGCGCGACACGTGGCTGCCGGTGCCGATTCCGACCATGAATCCCAGCGCCTGGATGATCGCCATCACGGCGAAGACGATGCCGACGGCGCCGGCGGCACTGGTGCCGAGCCGGGCGACGAAGAAGGTGTCGGCCATGTTGTAGAAGGCGCCGATCAGCATCGTAAAGATCGTCGGGATCGCAAGAGTGGTAACCAGCCGTGGGATCGGGGTTTCCGTCATGCGGATGAATTGTTTCTGTTCGGCTTCGGAGCGGGTCATTTAAGATTCTCCTGAAAATCCAGCGGCGTGCCGGTCAAGTTGTCATACATTCGGCGGAGGAATTGTTCAAACTGCTCGCGTTCCTCTGCGGTGAAATCCTTCAGGGAGCGGCTGTTGACGCTGTTGTAGCGCGGGAGGATCTCCATTTCGACGAGGGTGCGCCCCTGAGTTGTCAGTTCGATGAGAGCCGCCCGCTTATCGCCCGGCAATGCGGAACGGCGCACAAGAGCCTTCTCCTCAAGGTTGTTCAGCATCTTGGAGATCGTCGTCGGTTCGATGTCGCACGCCGCCGCCAGTTCTTTTTGCAGGCACGCGCCGTGCAGCGCAAGAAACGTCAGCACCTTCGGCTGGCCGGGGGAAAGCCCGATCGCCGCCATCCGCGGGCGAACCTGGTTCTTCTGCGCATGAAACACCTTCAAAATCAATAAATTAAACGGCATGTTCATCGGAGTGAACAAAATAAAAAATAGTTTGCTTCCTCATTGTTTCAAAGCAAACTATATCACTGTTTTTTTGTTTGTCAACTGGCCGTGATAAATTTTTTCAGGAAAAATAAAGACGCCGCACCTCCGGGAGAAGATTTTTCGTGAGGGGCGGCGCGCTTCCGTTTCAAACGAAGAGGCGGCGTTACTTGAATAATACGATTTCGACGCTGCCCTTTACGAATTTGCCGATTGCGACGGCGCCTTCGGCATAATATCCGAGCGCGACGGCGCCCTGTGCCTGATATCCGGCGGCGATCGCCCCCAGAGCCTTCCACAAACCGACCGCGGTGCCGCCGAGGGCGAGACCGAGCGAGAGGGCAAAACCGCCGATGGCCAGAAGCAATGCCACCGCCACCCCGCCGATGGAGAATATTCCCACGCTCAATCCGCCGAAGGAGACGATCCCGAGCGCCCCGCCGCCGATGGCAACTATGCCGGCGGCGCTGTCTCCGATGGCGATGATGCCCTTCGCCCGCCCGCGCGTCTCATTGTTTTCGGGATCCGGGCCGATGGCGATGTCGTACAACGGCAACCCGGCGACGATGGTCGAAGATCTTTTCCGCATGGTTCGAATTCTCCTGAATGTTTTTCGGCAACGAAGAACAGGAACAACATTGAATTTGGATTCGCAGATACTATATGCGGTAACAAGATGGAATGCAAGGAGAAATATCGTTTTTTCCTGGAAAAGATTCCAGCCGTTTCCTCCGGAAAACGGGAGGCCGGGACGGAACGGTGGAGGCGGTTGAAATGTTTTTGAATGCGGTTGGCGGATTGCAACACTTAAACGATTATTTTTCAGCAGTTTGTGTGTGATTCTAAATTGCGCAGGGCGGCAGAGTTGTTCAATTCCGGGAAGCGGTGTTTCCTCATCGCCACGGAAGAGTGTCTGGAGAGGGGATCGATCTGCGGAAGCGGTGGCACACTCTGTTTCATGTTGATCTGTCGTGGAATTGTTTCTTCTTTCATATTCCTGATTCTTGTGCAAGAAAGAGTTTGTTTCCCGTGTATTACAACATGATGCGACAGGATACGATTCGTGCCGGGAGGGACGGGGAGATGTTCGATTTTTCCCGGAAATCACGGGGAGTTGTTGAAAAAATGGAGCTCCCGGCAGCGATCATATTTGCATCAGGCAAATTGCAGAAGTATTTTATGAAGGATTCCCTCAATTCAGTTGCGGAAAATCAATTACGGCAAAGAAGCTAAGCTGAGTTCTTCACGATAGAGATGGCTTATACGACGAAAAAATCATTGCTGGAAGCGATACGGAACGGCGATGAGGTTTCATGGTATGAATTCTATGAAACCTATCGGCCGCTCATCGTGGTGCGCGGCCGCGATTACAAGCTCAACTCCGCCGAGATCGATGAACTAATCCAATCGGTCATGCTGCGTTTCTTCAACCGGAGCAGGAGCTTCGTTTACGATCGTTCGCAGGGGAGGTTCCGGGATTACCTGGGCGTGATGATTTATCATTGCGCGTTGAACATCATCCGTTCACGGCGCAAAAACGAAATCGGCTGCGGGGACGGGGAGCTGGAGATGCCCGCTGAAGACGATTCCCGCTGGCACCGGGAGTGGGAACAACATATTCTGACGCAGGCGTTGAAACAATTGCAGCTCCAGATCGAAGAGACCACCTTTCAGGCATTTGAGCTCTACGCCGTCAAAGGCGAGGCCCCGGAGAAGGTCGCGCGTTTTCTGAAGACTTCCGTCAACATGGTTTATGTCGCCAAAAGCCGTGCAACCAGCAGACTCCGGAAAATCGTCAAACAACTGCAGGATGAGGAGTAGGTTCTTTTATGCATTACGCAATACATGAACTCGATCAATATCGCAGCCGGACGATGAACCTCTTCCGGCGACTTGCGTGTCGCTGCCATCTTCTCCACTGTCAAAAATGTCGCGCACAGCTGCGGCAGCTGGAACAGGATGACCTCTTTCTCGCCGAACTGCGGCAGTCCGAGCAGCGGATGGATGTCCCGGAAAATCCATCCGAATACCGCAAATTGTGCGGAATCTTCGAAGAAGAACGGCACAAACGGGAATCGTCGATATGAAGCAATCGAAATTAGCCGCTTCCCGCTTGCAAAAAGAATGTTCGATATCTGAGGGTGCCCGATTTTGTTCCGATCGCCTTTGCGGCCTTTTCCGTGGTTCGGGCGTCCCGGCGGCAACCGCTTGCCGGGCGGTGGCTGAACTTTCGAAAATGTCTGCCCCGCGACAAGATTGATGAACGGCGCGTGAGGAAGGATATGATGGAGCCCCGGAGAAAGTGAAGATTCCCGATTATGATATTTTGTGCAAATGCGGTCACGGCGCCTACGGCGACGTGTGGATCGCCCGGAACCGCGCCGGAACTCTTGTCGCTTTGAAAACGGTCGAAAAATCCGAGCAGATCGAAAAGGAGCTGGCCGGACTGCGCAGTTATTCCCGGATAAGCGGTTCGGTGCATCTGATCCGGATCTTTCACGTCGGCGAGGTGGAAAATGTTCTCTATTACACGATGGAACTTGCCGACAACCTCGGCTCCGATTCACTCTACATTCCGGCGACGCTCGACAATCTGCTGCGGGTAAAGAAACGGTTTTCCGCGGCCGAAACCGTCGAACTGGGCGGAAAACTCCTTTCCGGATTGAAAACGCTTCATCAATCCGGACTCATTCACCGGGACATCAAACCGGAGAATATTCTCTACGTCAACGGCGAACCGAAACTTTCCGACATCGGCCTGATGCGTTCCGTCTCTCAATCATTGAGCCTGGGCGGTACATTGGGCTTTCTGCCGCCGGAACGGTTGAACAGCGGCTCTTCAAGCAGCCGCAACAGCGGCGATGACCTTTATGCGCTCGGCAAAGTGCTTTACTGCTGTCTGACCGGAAACAAGGTGGAGGATTATCCCTCTTTCCCGCTTTCGCTGCTCAGCGACGAATACAGTCATTTGAATGAAGTTCTGCTCACCGCGTGCAATAAAAATGCCGGATTGCGCTTCAGGAGCGCCGGAGAGTTCGAACTCGCTTTGTTCGACGGGATTTCCCGGGGAAAACGGTTCCGGAATACATTGTTCCGGTGGCGTTACCGGCTGCTCGGGGTGCTGTTGCTCATCCTTTGCGGCGCAATCGGGTTTCTGCTGTCGAAGGCGGCTTTTGTTTCGCCGGAAAAAACGGCCTCTTCCGGGAACGCGGCTCCTCAGGAGAAGCCGCTGGTGCTCGGCGAAATTCGGAATCGCACCTATTTTTCGATGAATGTTGGAACGGGCGATCCGGATTTGGATTCTTCGCAGACCAGTTATATTGATCCGGTTTTCCGGAATTACTCTCCTCAGGTGCTCGATTCCGCCCCGCGCCGCCAGGAGAAGGTTTTCACGCGGTTTTACGGGGATGAATGGCGGAGTATTTACTCCAGAAATTTCCAACAATCCGGCAGGACGCTTCAGATCAATTCCTATGCCGAAGGCGGGATACGGTTGATGCTGCCGCTCGATTACTCTTATGCGATCCGGTTCGAAATCGATTACGAGAAGCTTGAGGATCTCTTGATTTTCCAGATTGCGGCGTTGAACGGCGCCGGAGTCGACCGCGCGTATTATCAGTGGACGCTCCAGAGAGCCGGAAAACGGTTGCTGCTGAATCCGTTGGAATATCAGGGGGAAAATGGGGCGCGGAAGTTTCAGTTCCGCCCGGTGAGCCAGCCGGAAGATACGCCGGGATTCCACCGAGTCGAAATGCTTCAGACGGCGAAGATTTTCCGCTTATACATCGATGAGGAACTGGTGCTTTATGCGCCGAGTTTCTTTCTCGGCGGATATTTCACGATCCTTTATCAGGGGGAGGGAAATTCCAATTTCGTCGAACTGAAGAACTTTGAACTTCTGAAAATTCCGCATGACCCGGAATGTCCTGCGAGTGAAGAATATAAATTGCCCAACGAAAGAGATGATTGATGAAAGGTTTTTATTTTTTCATTCCGATTTTACTGTTTGCCGGCTGCACGCCGGTTCCGCCGCAATGGGAGAGCGTTCAGCGGCAGGCTGCCGAAGCCAGGTTGCAGAACGCCGTCACGCAGCTGGAAATGAACGCCGCCGCCGCCATGTTGGCGGAGAACGCCGAGGAACGGATGATTGCCGCGCTGGAATACAAACTTGGTACGCTCCAAACGAAAGAGGAACGGCTCGCATTGCTTCTGAATCAGCTGCAATGGCAGCGCTGGGTTGAACGCCGCAATCAGGAGCCCATCACCGACGGTTCGATCGAACCGCTGCTCCAGCGCGGCAGAGCAGAGGCGCGGCTGAAGAATCGTTTCCTCGAATTGACCGTGCCGGAGGAGGTGCGTCAGGCGTTTCTCGCCATGGAAGATGCGCCGATACGGTTTCACGATGAATGTATTTCCTTGAACTGTGGAGAATTGGATCTTTTGATCCCCGCTGAGCCCGACGAGGAATACATTCCGGTATTTGAAACGATCGGACAGCTTCGCATTCCCTTCTGCCGGGTGGTGAAGTCGGCGGAAAATGTTTACTGGATCGGCGTTATTGAACCGACGAATTATCACGTCATGTCATCATTCGGAGAAGGGACCGAGAGCAATTTGTGCATCTGGAAAAACGGGGAGAATTCGGCCAATTATCTGATCGGAAAGAAAATTGAAGTTCAATCTCTCTCGGTCAAAGACGGCATGATTGAAGTGGAATTCGTCACAGAGGCCGGGGAATGTCGCCGCAGGAACTTCGATTGCCAGACCGCCAACGATACGCAAGTGCAGATCAATCACTGGACAACGGAAAAGATCGACTAAGTCCGGCTCCGGCTGAAACTGATTGAGCCGGGAGAATGCGGGAGCCCGGGGGCGGATCTGACGGACGGAAACGGGAAACGGGTCAGAACCGGTCATGCCGTTCCGGAGCGTCGCTGTCGAAGGGGCGTCCCATCGTCTCACGCATGCGCAGCGAATATTTCAAGACGACATACGAAAAGAATGAGAGCGTCAGGAATACCGCCAGATAGGAGTCGCGCGGATAAATTCTGATCCCTCCTGATTGTTCCGGCGGATAAAGATTCAGCAGAAATCCGACCGCGTTGCCGAATATCGCCACCGCAAGATAAAAACTGAAATTCATGAAACAGACCGCCGTTCCGGCCAGTTCGGGTGGATTGGTCTCGTGAAGCAGCGGAATCGTAATGGACGAGGTGCTCGCCGTCAATGCGAGGAGACAGAAGAGCCCGGCAATCATCCCCGCGCATCTGAGGTCGAATGCCAGCAGGAGTGTCACCAGCGTGAACACGACGGCGCAGACGATCCCGGCCGCTTGACAGAAGATTCGACGGCGATTTCCAGTCAGGCGGCTCAGCAGCGCGAAGAGCACACAGGAGAGTGCCGAAATCGCTCCCATCAGCGAAAGAATCCACGCTGCCGGTTCGGATTCGAAATGGCAGAAATCCTCCAGAAATTTTTTCCCGATCACCGTCTGAAGAACATAATAAAGTCCGAAATTGATTCCGCTGAAGAGAAAGAGTTCCCGGTTATGGCGCCGCGCCAGCACCCGCCTGAAGGTAGTGAAAACCCCGGAAATCCGGATGGATGAAGTGGTTTCATCTCCCGTTCCGGCAACGAGAAAGCATAGATAACACCCGACCGAAAGTGCGGCAATGAGTTTAAGCAACGACTGCCAGCCGAGAAGGTGAACTCCGGCGACGAAGGGCGCGTTGGCCACGATTCCCCCCGCGTAACCGGCCATGATGGCCAGGGAGATTGCAATCGTATAATTTTTCCGGCAGCTCCGGATGATTTCATCAATCAGCGAGAGATAAATCGCGCTGGCGCCCAACCCGGTCAGCCCGCGGCTGAAATAGAGCCAGAACGGGCTCGCAGAACAGGGAAAAAGCAGTGAACCGGCACAGAAAAGCAATCCGCCTGCGGCGATCACCCGTCGCCCGCCGTAACGATTGATCAGTACGCCGATCGTCAACTGATTCAGCGCGTAAACGTACATGAAACTCGATCCGAGAGCGGTGACGCGCGGTGCCGATAAGTGCAGATCCGCCTGCAGTAAATCAAAGATCGCTCCGGGAATCGCGACGCGCTGGATGTTGGCGAAAAAGTAAAGCAGTGTCGCCGATACGAGGAGCAGCATCCGGCTGCAGGGCAACCGCGAAGCCGCCCCGGAACCGGAGGATATGGCGTGGTTCATGTCGGGAATGTTTCCGGTTCAGTTCCGTATCTGCAAAACGACCTTGCCGATATTCTTTCCGCCAGTCAGAATCGCGTGGGCTTCCTCTGCCCGGGTGATCGGTACGATGGCGTGAATAACCGGTCGGATCCTGCCGGATTCGAGCGCCGGCCAGATTTTTTCGCGCAGTTCGGAAAGAATGCGCGCCTTCATCGCCGCCGGACGGCTGCGCAATGTGCTGCCGATCAACCGGATTCCCCGCTTCAGGATCGGTCGGAGCGCGATTTCGGCGTGTTCGCCGCCGAGGGTTGCGATCAGCACCCAGCGTCCGCCGGGAGCAAGTTTTTCGATATTCCGCCCGAGATCGGCGCCGCCGACGCAGTCGAGGACGACGTCGACCGGATTGGCGTCGAGCACTTTCCCGAGATCGTCATGGTGCCGGTCGACGACGATATCCGCACCGAGGCGACGAACCATCGCCGCCTTTTCCGCGGAGCCCACGGTCGTTATCACTCTTGCCCCGAGGAATTTCGCCATCTGGATTGCCGCAGTTCCAAGTCCGCTTGCCCCGGCATGAATGAGTACGGTTTCTCCGGGACGCAGGTCTGCTTCAATGACGAGGTTCAGATAGGTGGTTGCGAACGCTTCGGGCAGCGCGGCCGCCTCCTCCATCGCGTATCCCGACGGGATCGGGAGCAGCATCGCCGGATCAACTGCGACCTTCTCCGCGTAACCACCGCCGCCGAGCAGCGCAACGACCCGGTCGCCGATATGCCACGACCCGTGGTAATTGTTTCCGATTTCGGTTATTACGCCGGCGACTTCAAGCCCCATCCATTCCGGGGCGCCGGGCGGCGGCGGATATTTGCCTGCCCGCTGCAGCAGGTCGGCCCGGTTCAGCGCCGCGGCATGGATTTCGATCAGAACCTCGCCGGGAGCCGGAACCGGATCGGGAACTTCACTCCAGACAAGTCGTTTTTGTTCATCAACTTTAATGACATGCATCGCTTCAATCCTCCAGTGGGTGTTTGCGGTCGGAAAGTGGAAAACGCAGAGTCCCTCCCGCCAGTTGCGAGGCGTAGATCCCCTGAATCATTTCCTGTACCAGGCGGGCGTCTGCGGCCGAGGCGAGCGGCGGGCGGTCTTCGGTGATTGCCTGCAGAAGATCCCAGGCCGCGAACCGGTTGTTGTCAACGAAATATTTCATGTAACGACACTTTGCGTAATCGATCGGCTCCGCGCCGGGAATCGTCCACTCCTCCTGCAGCGGAACTTTTTCAAAATGCGCCTCGTCTTCCGGCGGAAACGGCGAATGCGTGATCCGCAGGAAACGTTCGCCGTCATCGTAACGCATCGCGAGTGCGCCTTCGCTTCCGGCCACGGTGATTCCCATTCGCACCTGCTTGCCCTGGAAGAGATTTCGGCGGCTTTCGAAGAGCCCGTTGATCCCGCCGGGAAAGCGGAAGAAGGCGAAAATATCGTCTCCCGCCGCCGGTCCGATCGGTTCGCTCGTCGGCGTCCGGTCGGTGCGTTGCAGCGGGCGCCCGGCGGTGTAAACATGGCCCGTCACGGTTTCCGGCGTGCCGAAAAGATAACAGCCGAGGTCAAGAATGTGCGTGCCGAGCACCATCAAATCTTCGCCCCCGCCGCGTTCATCTTCCTTGCCGCGGCCGTAGAAGGTCAGCGGCCTGCCGATGGCTCCGGATTCGATCAATTTTTTCATCGTCCGGAAGATCAGCGAGTAACGACCGAGGTGGGCAATGGCGATTTTGATCCGGCCGGCGGTTGCCAGTGCGACGATTCGATCGGCGGTTTCCAGATCGGCCGCCATCGGTTTTTCGCAGAGTATGTGGCAGCCGTGTGCGGCGGCGCATTCGATAACTTCGAGATGATCTCCCGGTTCTCGGGAACCAAGAACGACAATGTCGAGCTCTTCCCGATCCAGCATTTCCCGCCAGTTTTGATAGTGTCGTGCCGCTCCAGCCTCATTCATGCGTTCTTCGATGCCGTCGAGGCGGGAATCCGCCAGAGCGGCGATTTCGACGCCCGGAAGACCGCGGAAGGCCAGGTGCGTTCCGTGGCTGCCGCGTCCGTGACCTGCGGTGTCGAAGATGATGCCGACTTTCCAGGGCGTTTTCATCATGAATTCCTTCCCGGATTCATCGCCGCAAGATAGGCGTCCATGGCGGTGTTGACCGGCCAGACCGTATCCTTCGGACAGCGCGAAATTTCCAGTTTCAAACCGTCATGCAGCGGCATGAGGTCTTTCGCATTTATGCCCAGCGTGGAGAGGATTTTGTTGTTGTCGGTGATCCGGGTGAAGAGCCGGGCGTATTCGAGCTGCCAGCGCGGGCTTTTCTCATAGGGATCCGGACAGAGGATGCGCAAATAATCCTCCTTGTCAACCCAGACCGCTTCGAGGTTGCAGATATCCTTGTAGTAGTCGGCGATTTCGCCCCAGGAGTGATGTTCTCCGGTCGCGACGTTGAAGTCATCGCCGAGCGCTTTTTCGCAGAAGAGCAACCCCGCGAGCATCCGGGCGACGTCTCCTCCCCAGCTCAACGTCGCCTGCCGATTCCGGGCCTGTTCCGGGACGACGACTTTCTTTCCGGCGAAAGCGCGCCCGACCGTATTGGCCGCCTCCAGCGTCACAAGCTGATAACGCATCAATGAATAGGTCGTCGCCGGGCGGACGATCGTCCAGTTCCGGCGTGGAGAACTCCGCAGAATTCTCTCTCCCCGGGCCTTGTAGATGCAGTAATCATCCGAATTCCGGAGCAGGGGATCCTTCGTCGTGTCGATCAGCTGCGGCGAACTTTCCCTGACCGGGTGTTCCAGATCATCGTAGACCCGGCAGCTGGAGAGAAATATATAGTGCTCCGTATGATCCAGCGCCTGCGGCAGATACCAGGCAAGTTCACAGGTGGTGTAAGTGAGGAAATCGACGATTCCGTCGTAACCGCCTTTCAAAAGTTCGCGGTAGACGTTCCGTTCCTTCGCATCGGCTTGAATATAGTTGATTCCGGGAAGTTCCTGCACTGGTTTGTCGAGGGCGACCGCGTCAATCCGGTATCCGGATGGAAGCAGTTGCGGAAGAAGATATTGTCCCATGGCGCCGGTGGCGCCGAGAACCAGAACTTTCTTGTTGGAATTCATTGTTTTTTCTCCGGTTGGATTGAGTTGATTGCTGAGATTTGTTTTTCATTCCGGCTGTGAGTGTGCACGCCGAGGACGCGTCCGCCGTCGATGGTGTGGTTTTCGCCGGTGATGAAACTGGAATCGTCCGAAGCCAGAAACGCCGCCAGTGCCGCGATTTCCCGAGGTTCTCCGGAACGTCCCAGCCAGGTGCCCCGATGGGGAATCGCCGTCTGGCCTGTGATCATCCCCGGCGAAATGCAGTTGACATTGATGTTGTACTGTCCTACTTCAAGTGCCAGTGCCCGGGTCAGGGAGAGGATTCCGCCCTTGGCTGCGGCATAATCCACCCGGTCGAAGAGTCCCTTTTCCGCTGCGACGGAAGACATGTTGATGATTTTTCCGTATCTGCGTTGAATCATCTGTTTGAGCAACGCGTGGATACAACTGAGTGTTCCATTCAAATTGAGGTCTATGATCCGGCGCCAGATTTCTTCGGTTGTGTTTTCGAAGCGGGAGAGCTGATGGAACAACCCCGCGCTTCCCCCGGCATTGTTTATTAGAATCTCAACCGAACCGAAATTCCGGAGTGCCGTTTCCGCCATCAACCGGACCTCTTCGCTCCGGGTCACATCCATCCGGCAGGGGAGGGCGCGTCCCCCGACGGAACGGATTGTCGCCGCCGCTTTTTCGGCGTTTTCACTGCTGAGATCCGCGCAGACGACGGCCGCGCCTTCCGCCGCAAGGCGCGAACAGATTGCCAGGCCGATCCTGCCGCCCGCGCCGGTAACCACGGCGGTTTTCCCTTTGAGTCTCATTTCCATTTTTCCTTACTCCTCCTTCGGCCCGAGGATGCAGCCGCCGTCGATGATGTAACTCTGGCCGGTGATGTAACCGGCCTCCTCTGAACAGAGAAAACAGACCAGTTTCGCAACCTCCTCCGGCGTTCCGGTGCGACCGAATACACTGCCGCCGATGACGGAGTCCGGATCGGATTCCGATCGGATGGCGCCCGTGGCAATGGTGTTGACGCAGATGTTGTACGCACCGTAATCCATCGCCAGAGTCCGGCACAGGGCAATGATTCCGCCCTCTGCCGCCGAGCGAATCGGCGCGCCCTGCAATCCGGAAATTCCCGCCACCGACACCAGATTGACGATTCTGCCCGTCTGTCGCTCGACCATCGACGGCAGGACATCGCGAATGGTCGCAATGGTTCCCAGCAGAAGAGCATCAAGGCGGGAAACCCATTGCGTCGGTTCCGATTCCGTGAATTTTCCGCCGGATTCGGCGGAATGGAGATTCCCTGGTGCGTTGTTGACGAGAATATCGATTGGACCGAATGTTTTCGCCGCACTCTGCGTCATTTGCCGGAGTTGATTGACATCGGTCGGGTCGGCGGGGAGCGCAATCGCTTCACCGCCGGCGTCACCGACTGCCGCAGCGATGCGCCGCGCTTCTTCGAATACGGGGGCGGTTACTGCGACGCGCGCTCCGTATGAGGCGAGCATGAGAACTGTCGCCCGGCCGATCTCGTCTCCCGCTCCGGTTACGAGGGCATTTTTTCCCTGCCATTGATTTTGCATGATTCTTTTCCTCTCTTACCGCAGAACGCCTGAAGCGTGCAGAACTGCTTCCTGGACAATAAGTTCATGGGTGATCGGATAAGGATTTTCCATCTCGTTGCGGATGATTTTCGCAAATTCGATCAACTGATCGTCGTGGCGGCCGTTCATCGTCCCGACGTTGACGATGTGGGTTCCGGCTTCGAACTGCGCATTCCCTTCGAGCAGCGTCAGGCGCAGTTCGAGCGGATCGATTCGGAACCGGTCCGCCGGCGGTTCCAGCGGGCAGATTTCAATCGAACCCATCGTTCCGCAGACGATCAGTCGGCGATGTTTCATTCCTTCCACTTCGGTTACGCCGGTGCGGACCGTGGCGACGGCGCGCGGATATTCGAGAACCGTTACTCCGGTGTCGTAGAGGTTGTCGTTGCGCGTTTTGGTCAGGTAGGGCGTCACCCGGAGCGGGCGGCCGAGAAGCGTGACGACCAGGTCGATCATGTGGCAGGCGAAGATGTAGACTGCGCCGCCGCGGAACTGCGCGAGCCAGCGGCGATAGGCTTCATCATGACCGTCGTAACGGTTCATTACTGCGTGTACTTCGAAAATCTCTCCCAGCCAGCCGTTTCTGACCGCATCGAAACAGAATTTGATCGCCGGATTGTTGCGGTACATGTAGCCGAGCTGGATGGTGAGATGTTTGCGGTGGAATTCATGGAGGAGTTCGCAAAACTGTCCGAAATCTTCGCCGGCAGGTTTGTCCATGTGAACGTGAAGGTTCCGTTCAACGCACAGCTGAGCTGTCCTGACCAGCTCGGAAACATCGGTTTCGACCGTAACCGCGTCCAGATCGGGGATGTTGAAAAGCTCCTCCATCGAGAGGCGGGGCAATCCCCGGTAAGCCTCACGATCGCCGCGCTGTTTCCACCAGGATTCGTCCGGCTCGACGATGCCGACGACTTCAAAATGCGAGGAGAGGTGTCGCAATGACTCCATCGTGTCGGAGGCGTGATTGTGACCGATGCCGATTTGTCCGATTTTGATCTTCCGCATGAATATTTTCCTTTTTTTGGTGTTTGCAAGGAATATTTTAACAACGGAAAAAATATTTACAAGAGAAAAGGGAACGATGTTTTGTAAAAGAAGTTGCAAAATTCATTTGTTTTCAGAAAAAACATCAATATATTGCAAATGAATCAATTTTAAATCATACGCGACAGGCGCCGCTCCGGCGGAGCCGATGGAACATGAACGATGAAAATACAGGAAATTGCGAAGGAAGCCGGCGTTTCGACGGCGACGGTGTCGCGCGTATTCAGCAATCACCCGAATATCCGCGAAGCGCTGCGGGAACGGGTTCTGTCGGTGGCGAGGCGGCACGGTTATCATCCCCGGCAGTCGCAGAAGCGGCAGAATGTGGTGATTGTGAGTCCGTTCCGGGAGATATACCCGATCCGGAGTTATGTGGAAATGGTGATTTCCGAACTGACGCTGGAACTTTCCGCGCGGGGCTACCGCATTGAAATGCTGCCGCAGGATAATCTCGGCTGTCTTGACCGTATTCGTTTCTGCGGCGTGGTCTCGATCGGCGTTGATGCGGAGAAGTTCGGGAACTGGGAGGCGTGTTTTGCCGCGCCGCTGATCGTCGTCGATCGCGACATACCTGCCGGCGGCGTCGGAGGAGAGATCTATTCCGTCCGGTCGGATGAAGTTCAGGGAATGAATCTCGGCATTGATCATCTGGCGCGGAATAATTGCCGCAAAATCGGAGCCATCATCTACGGCGAAGCGGGCATCGGAAATGCGGAAACCCGGCGGAACGCCGTACTTCATGCGTTGCAGCGGAACGGGTTGCCGTTTTCGAATCAGCTGGTGCGGTTTGCGCTGGCGGACACCTATGTTGAAGAGATCGGAAAACTTTTGAGATTCGACATCGACGGTCTCTTCTGTCCGGGGGGGAATGCCGGGATTATTGCCGCTTACGCGCTCTCGCTCTACAATCGCCGCATTCCGGAGGATATCTCGCTGATCGCCTCTGAGCGTTCGATGTTTTCCCGTTACGGCATCCCGCCGCAGACGACGATTTCCCAGGATTACGCGGCGCAGGCGGCCGCGGTGGCGGATCTGCTCGATGCGCGGTTGCGCGGGGAACCGTTTCCGCACAACACGGTGATTCCCTACAAGTTGATCTTGCGCGACAGCGTTGCCTTTCATACATCGTAAGGAGTGTTGATAGCCTGCCGGGACTCAATCCCGTTTTCAGAAACAGCCTTTACCAGAAGATTAGGCGTTGTTTTTTTGACGTTCAAGTTGATAAATGATTTTTCATGCTCGACTGGTTATATGCCGGAGGGCCATCGGTATACGCCATGTCAAAGACATTGTTGGATTTTTGCGCGGAGGAAGTGTGTTACGCCGGTTATCACTTTTTCTGCCATTTTTGAGCGTCCGCAGGAGTTGCAGCTTAAGAAAAGCAGACAGATTGATTCATGTTCGCCGGAACAAAGAAATGTTTTTTTTAAGAAAAAACTTGACTTTTTGCTTGTTTTTTATCATAATAAATATATAAAATCAATTTGCGGAATAGTGAAGAGGGGAAATTAGTTCAACCGCCGGAAGGAGGCGGCGGGGGGGAACTGTTGTTTTTTTTCGTAAGTTGTTAAACGTTTTTGAGAAATTGCACGAGAGTTTCGCCACAGAATAGAGGAGCTGGAGGAGAAATCGTGAAAAAGTTTTTTGTGGAGTGGTTCTGGCGACGCTGGTTGCGGGCGCGCTGGAAAATGTCAATTTCATTTCCCGGCCGTTGACGGCAGGGAAGGCGTCCCTGACGGAAAATGGTTTTATTCTTGCTGAAATACTCGGCCGGGCGAATTTCTCCCCGGAATTGCGTCTGCCGATTCAGCTGTTGTACAATTCCACCAGCGAAAAAAGCGGGATATTCGGTTTCGGCTGGCGTTCCCCGCAGCTGGAAAGTTCCGCCTATTATGACAAGGATGGAGTGTTGTGGATGACGCCGTGGGGCGAAGAGATCAAGTTCTTTCCGAAAGACGCGGATCAGCCGGCAAATGCGGTGAAGATCGAACTGTATGAGGAAGCGCAGAAAGGGCGCGGTTTCTTCGCGCCTTATTCCGAATGGGAGGCCAATACGAGCGCCTCACCGCGCAATGTGGCCCAGTCCGGCGATTGGATTTTTACTGGAAAGCGCCAGTACCGGGGCTGGAAATTTATCTATCGGGAAGCGAAACTTCGTTCCATTACGGCCCCGTCCGGCCGATCGCTTTCCTTTGTTTATTCGAATGATCGGCTTGTCCGGATTGAACAGCAGGGTGCGGCGCTGGTCGAACTTTCCTATGACGGGACGCGGGTGGCATCGGCGAAGATCAACGGAGTAGTGACTCGTTTCCAATACCGGAACGGAGAAGTGATCATTCTGCCGAAGACGACGGCGGGGGAATTGATCCGGACGGAGCGTCCGCGGCTCTTCACCATTCAAACCGGCAATCTGAATCCGATTGAATTTGCGTATCAGAATAGTTTTCTGCGTCAGATCCGGCGCGGTGATTTTGTTGAAAAGTTCAGAGTGGAGACCGAGACGCTGGAGGATCGGCTGGCGAATCTGCGTTCTCTGGATCGCAAGAGCGGTGTGAAACATTCCGGCCGGGTGGCGGGGCGGCTGCTGGCGGATGCGCAGTTTCAATACAGTTACTCCGGCAGTGAACCGGGGCGGGTGAAACTGACGAATTCATTCAATCAGACCGCGGAATACGATTATGCCCGGAACACGGGAATTTTCAAAATTCAGGAATTTTCCGGGAAGAAATACACGATATATTATTTCATGCGTTACGATGTAGCATACCTCGGCAAAGTGCGCAAGATCGTGGACGGTCGTGGTCGCACCGTCGTCAATTACCGTTATGACAAGCTGACCGGCAATGTAATTCGCGTGCGTGACATGGCGGAGAACGATCTTGATTTCTCCTATGATGCTTTGGGGAATCTGCAGTTGATTTCCCGTCGTGCCTCGACTCAGGATGCCGCGGAACCGGTGACGGCGTTCCGTTACGATG
The DNA here is from genome assembly GCA_944389815.1 of uncultured Victivallis sp. Classification (GTDB taxonomy): domain Bacteria; phylum Verrucomicrobiota; class Lentisphaeria; order Victivallales; family Victivallaceae; genus Victivallis. The sequence continues at coordinate 28,600 of CALXNS010000007.1, forward strand.
ACCGCGGCAACCGCATTGGTGTATCGACGCTGGACGCGGAGGGGAAGGCGGTAGTGACGACGGCGATCCGCTACGATCAGAATCGTCAACCGATTCAGATCGGGAACGGTCAATTTCAGAAAAACATCGCGTATAACTCCTCAGGTTATCCGATTCGGCTGCGTGATGAGTTCGGCCGGGTACAGGAGTTGCGTTATGATAAATACAACCGTCTTGAAAGCGTGACGGATCATTTCGGAGTGACGACGCATTACACATACAATTCATCCGGCGCGCTCATCGGGATTGAACGTCACGGAGACGGGCAGTTGCTTACGTTGCTTGCCATCAGTTACGATGGGAATGGGCGAGTGGTTGGATACGTCGATCAGGCCGGCCGGTCAAAGAAGCTGGAACGGGACGCCTTGGGGCGGGTGGTCAGGGAGTTTTTCCCGGATGAAAGCTGTGTGGAATACGCCTACAATGCGCTCGGTCAGCTTGCTTCGGTGGTCGATCAGAATGCGAATGAATTGAAGTTCGACTGGAGCCGTTTCGGGTTGGAGTCAAAGACGACCGCGGCGGGTCAGTTGACCGATTACGTTTATGATGAATATGGTCTACTGAGTCGTGTTGACTCCAGAGAGCAGCAGCAGGTCGATCGTTCGATCGCGTACACCTATGACCAATACGATCGAGTGGAAAAAGTCACCTACGGGAGCGGCGAGACGGAAAGTTTCCAGTATGACGCGTGGGGTCGTGTGATTTGTGCGACCCGGGGGGAGCGGAAGGCGACGATGCGTTACGATTACTTCGGGCGGCTTGTGGAAAAGCGCGAAGGCAACCTCATAACCACCTATGCCTACAATCCGTGGGGGCAGCGCATTTCGCGCACCACCGAAGTTGACGGCCTGAAACTGAGCGAAGAACGAAGCTACGATAAATTCGGCCGTCTGACGGAGATCAAGTCCGGTGAGAAGAGCGTGGTTTACGTTTACAACCGCGTCAACCAGCTGGAACGGCAGATCGTGGACAACGTGCCGATCGAGTTCACCTACACGAAATACGGTCAGCTTGAATCGAAGATTCTCGGCGGGAGGAATGCGCTGATCTCGAAATTGGAATACCGTTACGGCAGTGATGGAATGGTTCTCGGGCGGCTCGTAGACGGCAAATATCAGAGCTATCAGTACGATCGGAAGGGTCAGCTGCTCGCCGTTCGGGATGAAAAGAATCTTCCGGTGGAGGAGTACATCTATGATCCAGCCGGAAACATCCTCAAAAAGACGGTGGCGGGGAAGACGACCGTTTACACCTACGATGCGGCGAATCAGTTGAAGACCAGTGAAACCGACGGCGTTATCACGGAATACGCGTATGACGCGGCGGGGCGGCTGGTGAAGGAAGGCGACAAGGTTTACCGTTACGGTTATCTGGATAAGGTGCTGAGCATCAATGAGAATGGAGCAGAAACCGGGCGGTTTGATTATTACGTGGACGGTCAGCTTGCTATGGCGATACACGACGGAAAAAAGGAAAACTTCGTCTGGGACGGGCTTGCATTGATTAAGCGCGGTGCAAGTACTTATGTCAACGAACCCTGCGTTACCGGGGGCATTACACAATATAATACTTCATTAATTGAAATATTTTCCGTTTGAATAATTTGCAATTTTTTTTATTGAAAAGCTTGATTTTATAAAAAAATACCATATTCTATAATTAATAGATAAATTATAAATAATAATATTTAATTTAGAATTTAAGTATGAAAAAGGCTGACGGCTGTCTGATGATTCCCCCCGGAATACATCGACGGTTATAAAGATGGCGAGGTCAAGAATGTACATATTTTCAACTGCAGCCATGCGGATGATCGATGGCATGTCACCGAAACGGCCCGCTGTCGCGGTGTTCAGCGCAGGCGCTGGAAAGAATTTGAAAAGTACATAAAAACAAGTGCGGAGGAGATGCGCCGGCAGGCAGTTGATATTGAAAATAAGGACCGGGAAACTGTGTGCGGGCAATGTGTCGTCACGCTGTATTCTGACGGAGAATAATGTTCCGCCTCTGGAACGTTGACAGAAACCCGTGGTGATTTTTTAAGAGGAAATTAAATTATAAATAATTAATATTAAGGATGTTATATTATGGTCGATCTGGGATTTTCAAGGTTCCTTGAGTCAGAAATGTCACAGGAGCGTTTAGAGGAGTCACTGTTGGAACTTCTCGAGGAGTATCATTTGACGGAGCGTGATGAGATTCAGCAAGCATTGGTCGATATTTTGAAGCAATGGAACTCAAGCAGTCTCTTCCTGATCTCTTATGATTTGGAAAACAATGATCCCAGCATAAAAGAAAAATTACTTGAGCGCGATGGGTTCATTGATTCTTGCCAGAGTAATGATTTACCGGAATCGACACTGCTCTGGAAAGGAAAAAATACAGACACGGCCGGGGACGCGCTTAAAAATTTTCAAGAAAAAGTGAAAGAAATCATAGATCACGAAAGACTTGATACAAAACTTTCCCGTGTTGCGGTAATTGAGTATTTTAAGCATTGCGGAAAAATTGCGAATAATTAAGCACGGCAGATATAGATTGATAACGTTAGATCATAAAATATGTGGACAAAACTTTGGATACTGGTGACGACGTTATCCATCTGGATCGGTGTTGTCCCGACGGCGGCAGCCGAGGTGAGGAGTGTGACGGTCAAAACCAGGGCGGAAAATAATCGCGTTGTTTCCGTCTGGTTCCGCGTTCCGGAAAATTATGACGCACGCTCCGCATGCCGTGTCCTCGTGATCTTCGGCGGACGCAATGCCGAGGGTAAAGGCGAGGCATCCGGCGCCCTCGGCTGGGGCGAATGGGCCGATAGACTGAATATTTTCCTGGTTTCTCCCGGATTCAAGGACGATGACTATTGGGAGCCTCAGGAATGGTCCGGCAAGGCGTTGCAGCAGGCGTTGCGCCAAATCAAACGTGATTATAATATCTGTATCGATAAGCTCATGTTTTACGGTTATTCCGCCGGCAGCCAGGCCAGCAACCTTTTTGCCGCATGGAATCCCAATAACTGTCGGGCCTGGGTCTCACATGCCTGCGGCGTCTTTCATGAACCCTCCACCCGTATGCGCAATGTTCCCGGCCTGGTCACATGCGGCGATGCCGATCAGGCCCGTTATATCATCAGCCGGAATTTCGTCGAAAACTGCCGGGCCAGAGGAATTAACATCATCTGGAAATCATTTCCGAATCATCCCCATGATGTGCCTCCCGATTCACTCGCACTCGCCCGCGCTTTTCTCGAATATTATCACAAATATTACTCTTATGATTTGACCGGTCGTCCTCCTGCCGCACGCCAGTCACTCGCCAACGTCGCCTTCGTCGGCGACGATCAGGAACATGAATTCTATCCGGCAGATTCGGCGAAAGCGAAAAATGTTCTTCCGGAGGATCGCGTCAATCTGCCCGATCGCCGCATCGCCGAGGCGTGGGGAAGGGCCGCGCAATGATACGAACTTCACGGTGGGCACTCTTTATTCTGCTGTCGCTCTGCCTTTTTGTGCCTCTGGGGAACCGCGCCCGGGAATTGACCATCAACAATATTTCATTTGCCTGCCGCGTTCCGAAAAAATATGATGAGAATTCCCGGATCATGGTTCTTTTCGGCGGACGCAACTGGCCCGGGGAAAAGACGCTTGCGACGTTCGATTTCAATCAGCTTGCCGACGATCATTCTCTTTTTCTGATTTCCCCCTCCTTCCAAGATCGGGAATACTGGGAACCGGCCCTCTGGTCGGGACGTACTCTTCTTGCCGCCGTCGCCCGTCTGGAAAAAAACTATCGTCTGAAACCGGGAAAACTTTATCTTTACGGATATTCCGCCGGCGGTCAGTGCGCCGCGCTCTTTTATGACTGGATGCCGCAGCGGGTCGCCGCCTGGGGAGCGCATGGCTGCGGCGTTTATCCGGAATCGGTGCGGCATGTCTCCACTCCGGCGCTCATCAGTTGCGGCATTCAGGACGCCGAACGTTTTCAGATCAGCCGTCATTTTCTCTATCGCTATCGCGAAAACGGCGGTCTCCTGCTCTGGAAACCTTTTCCCGGCGGACATGAACTCAATCCGGAAGCTCTTGAACTCGCCCGTGCCTGGTTCGACGCCTTGCTTTCCGGTGCCGAGCCGGAGGAGTTCGGTGAAGATGACACCATGCAGATCGACCGGAATATCGACGTGGAGTTCCGCAATCCGCTTTACAACCGGACTCTTCGGGAGCTGTGGCGGAAATGATGGAGTTCACCTGCGATGGAATGGTTCGATACGGTTTCGGCTTCTACAATCCGAACCACGCAGCGGCATTGATTTGTGCGCTCATGCCGTTCCTGTGGGGATGGAAACGTCTTCCGCAGCTGGGATGGGCACTTTTTCTGCTCCTTGCCATTGCGCTGGCTTTCACTTATTCGCGAACCGGAATCATTGTTGTTTTCTTTGAACTGGCGGCCTGGTTTCTGCTGTCGGAAAGATGGAACTGGAATTGGCGGCGGAATTGGAAATGGATCGTTTTAATGGCTGCTGGTGTGACCGTCATTGCGGCATCTGTCGGGGTTCTCGCACGTTTCACCCTGGATCGTTCGCTCCTGAATCGGCCGGAAATCTGGCTGGCCGGCGGAAAACTTTATGCCGCCAATCCGATGGGCGTGGGATCTGGATATTCCGGGATTCTTGTCTCTACATTTCTGCTCGATGACATCGAATGTCGTACGCTGGTGAATTCGCATCTGACGTTGCTGGTGGAAAGGGGCGTAATTGCGGGATTTCTGTGGGGATGCGGCATCATTTATGCGTTAATCCGGGGATCGGCAAAGTTCGAAGCTGGTGCGCGTTTGCCGGGATGGTGATTTCAGCTTCTGCGGCAAGTGTTTTCGACTGGGGGATTCTATTGGATTTTCATGAATATGGCGAACTGCCGTTTTCCAATTTCCTCTTATCGTGGTTGACGCTGCTGCTGTTCATCGGCTTGGGGGGATATCTTGCCTGGGGGAAGATCAGAAGGCGTGAACTCGTTGCGGCGGCAGGAAGCTGTATGGTTATTTTGCTGCTTCCGCTCATGTTATATTCCGACACTCTGCCGAAAGTGCGCAATGGAATGGTCGTGAAGGAGGGGAGGGCGGAACCTCTGGTGCTCTACTCCGCGCCCTGGACGCTGCGGAGTGTTTTGTCTTTCATGAAAGACGGTTATCGGGTTCCGTTGCAGGCGGGACGGTTGCCGGAGCTGCGAGAGTTCGACGTAGGGGATGGCATCTGGTTTTTCGGAAATGCGGCGGAATATGCGAAAGAATATCCGGGTGCGGGTTGTATTTTTGTTTCACCGCCGGAATTTTTTCGATGTCCGGAAGGTACGGAGAAAATCTACTTGAAATATTTCGCAGAAAGCTGTGAGTTTGAAAATTGCGATGTGGAATATTACTGAAATCTGCAGCAATATCTGTAATTGCAGCTCGTCATATTTTTTACCATTGATAGGGAATAACAATTCTGTTTTTTAATTCTATGGGCAACTTGATGATCGCTTCTTTGAGCATCCGGTTCTCTCGCTTCAAGCGTTTCCCGGCATGATATCCACTTCGCCCCGCTCAAATTGTTTTGCTCCATCCGCAGGCAGTTGGTTTCGTCATTTGCAGTGTATCATCTTCTGCGAGAGTTCATGTTCATTGCACAATGGTTTTCGTACTCATGCTCTTTTTTGATGACTCTCTTAATTTAACACATCTCGCAATGGGGTCGAACTAATTTATACACAAGATTACTCGCCCTGGCTGTCTGCCTTTTCTGAGCCTTCGCAATCGGCCTGCGCCTGTCCGCGTGAGAGTAAAATTTTGAATAGAAAAAAAGAACAACTTCCCCATAAAAGAGTTACGAATATTGAAATGAACAAGTTGAAAAGATAGGCAAGACATTCCAATGTAGCCAGAAATTTTCCCTGCGTCTCAAAAGGCGATGAATCCATATAGAACAGCAGAGGGAGCAGAGCCGCAATGAAAAGGCCGGCGGCAAGTCCGCTTGCAAGCAGCTTTTTGTCACGATTCCAATGACGGGTGATCCAGTTGAAGACGCCCCATGTTCCCAGATAAAATACGAAACTCGCAAGCGTCATGTCGGAATCGATGAAGAAAAATATGGCAATAACAAAAAATACGAATTGAATCAACAACTCTCCATGTTGAATTTCTCCCTGTAGAAATGCTTTGTTCAGGTTGAAGGCCATCGTAATTCCAATTTTATCTTCCATGAACAATCGCCCGGATGCCTCCCGCCGGAATTGTTTTTTCAGAAGCAACTCTCAGAAGAGGTTCTGCCGATAAAAGTAAAATAGCATGATAAATTTCGATTGCAAATCGTCGTTCTTGTTCCGTTGCGGAGCGACCGCGTTTTTTCTTTTGGGACGAAACGAGTTATCATGTCATCTCGAGTATGGCCGGAGTCAGTTGTGATCCATTCAGCGCATGATAATGTCGATTCCGGTTGTTTTGCTGTCATGTTGTGGGGGATTGGGAATGTGGAACAGGAAAAAAGCATTATTTCTCACTAATGCAGCAAGAACGCCGGGCACTTCCGTGTATCACATGGTAAAAGATTTTATTTCAGCCTTCGTCAGCGTTGATCCGGCAGGGCGTCATGAAAAAAAGAGAGCGTTGAGATCAGTTTTTATTTGCATTTGGCAAGTATCTGAAGTAAATTAGGTTTAAACCTGATTGAAGGAGGATCGTGAGCCTGAAGTAAATAAATCGTAATTTTTACAACTGAAAATCGACGTCCTCGCCAGAACTACCACTTCTACATGACGTCAACAGAAAAACGCACGATTGGTGTGTCCATATTTGGCACATCTTGACTGGTGTTTTTCTGTACGCTGTGGTAGGCGTTGGCGAGGGCACTTTTCGAGGTGTGCTTTTTTTATGTTCAACCTAAAGGAGTAGGAAAATGTCTTTTCAGTTCCAATGTCCGCATTGCAATGCCCAGCTTGAAGCCGAAGAAGATTGGATCGGTTCAGAAACCACATGCCCAAATTGCAGTCAGACGATTACCATCCGGCGACAGGACAGGAATGAAACAACTCCGCCCCAATACACTCCGCCTCCAGCTGCAGTCCACACGGCAACCTCATCTGCCGCAACTTCCGCCGTGCCGAACGACACACCTCTAAAATCACGGAAGGTTTATCTGTTACTTGGAATACTGCTGGGCTGTGTTGGAGCCCACGATTTCTACGCCGGCTATACTACCAAGGGTGTTGGCAAACTGGCCATCTCTTTATGTACGTGTTGCATGCTGTCTTTGATTTCTTCCATCTGGGCGATCATCGATGTGTGCACCATCACCGAGGATGCGGAAGGACGTCCTTTTGTGGATTGAAATGTCGCGGTTCAGAATAATTGCAATTGTCGCAGCAATTTTGATCGGCTGCGGCATGCTGTACGTCCTTTATTTCAATAATCCGGAAACGGCAGTGTGGTATCCGTCGTGTATATTTCATAAATATACCGGGCTCCATTGCGCCGGCTGCGGGAATACCCGTGCGGCTTATTATCTGCTCCATGGCAATATCAGGAAAAGTTTGGCTTGTAATATAATGCTGATACCATACATGCTTTTATTTCTCTGTATTATTTTCAAGCCGAAATGGTTGGATAATTCTATTTCAGTCTGGGCAATTCCCGGTGTTATTGTTGCGTTTACAGTACTTCGAAATGTGCCGTGGACGCCGTTTCCCCTGTTGGCGCCTCATTAATACAAGTTAACTTAAATTCAGGAGGATAGGTATGTCAGAGAACGAAATTCAACTCAATGAAGGAAGAGGGCAGTTGAAAAACAATTTGGGACTTATCGGTATGATTCTGGGTATTCTCAGTATGACAATTTGTTTTTGGCTGGGGGGGATATTCGGAGCAGCCGGGCTTACCTGTTCAGTATTAACGTTAAAACGCGTTTCTGCCGAAAGCGGCGATCCGCAGCGCAAAATGGCATGGGCTGGAATTATCTGTAGTTCTCTTGGTATCATCGAAGGTATTATTTCCGCTGTCGGTCTTTTGATTTTGTGCGTTATCTGGATCAGAAACGGTGGATTCTACATTTAAAAAACAGAGGGGTGATTTGTGAAAAAGACAAATACATTGGCGTTGATTGGAATGATTCTTTCCATCGTCAGCATTACCATTTGCTGTCCGATTGAAATAGGTTTTTATGGAATCCCTCTACCGCTGGGAATGCTGCTTGCCATTGCCGGGGGCATCTGTTCATTGCTGGGGTATCTGGCCAGCCGCAAGGAGAAGTTTGAGCAGCCGTTTACATATCTTGCCATTGCCGGTATGATTATAGGCGGAGTCGCGCTGATTCTTAAGTTAGTGATCGGGATTATTATTTTGATCGGTGGAATTAGCCTCCTTAGTATGTCACATTGAACAAGGAAAGAAAAAGATGGACAAAGGACTTAAAAATTTGTTGGGAGGCGACCTGAAGTCAGGTTTAGCCTATTATCTTGGGCTGTTTACAATTCTGCCCGCCTTTTGTCTGATGATTTTGCTGGCGATCCTTTCGATGCAGGGGGCCCGGATAACAGGATGGACCATAACTTTGTTTGTGCTGAGCCTGCCGGCATGGATTTTCGGGATATTTTGTTTTGTGAAGGAATGTTGCGCAAAGCCTAAAAATGTAAGTGCTATCCTGCACTCTCTTGTGCCGGTCATTCTCGGAGGAATCACATTTTTGACTTTCATCGCAATCATGATAATCCTTACTTTTATTGTAAAACATTGATGGAAAAAAAGGATAATTTGCCATGACGTTTCGTTTAATAATACTGCACCTGACTTCCATACTGACAACATTGTCGCTTCTGGTTTTTATGGCCAGTGTGGTGTTTTTCGCTCCAAAAGAAAAAAGTCGTCTGATTGTTGGCGGAATTGCCGTTGCGTTGGGGTTCTTTGCGATGATACTCTCCATTCTGTCCAGCATATTGAGTCTCGTGTAATAATAAGGAGACATGGTTCGACGGTGCAGATGATGCCCGCCTTCAGTGCTCCGGGCCGGATGATGCAGGGAGCGGATCCGGCCCGGAATTCCCTTCATGGAAGAGGCTTCAGCGAAAATCTGCCTGGAGGCGGGAGAATAATCAGCGGAAATGGTTCATTAAAAATATTCAAGAGGAATTAAAACAATGTCCTTTCATTTCAAATGTCCTTATTGTGCGACTGAACTTGAAGCTCAAGACGAGTGGGTCGGGTTGCAGACCACCTGTCCGGGATGTCGGAAAAGTATTGAGGTCAAACCTGCCGCAGCCTCCGTACCCGTTCGTCCTCGGGTCAAACTGGTTGCAGGTGCCCCAAAGGCGATTCCCCGGAATGTGCCTCCTGCTGCCGGAAGTTTCCCCTTTGTTTGTCCGGCATGCGGTTCGGTGACGGAACTTGATTCCTCGCTGTTGAATCAGGTGTACGAATGTCCGGAGTGTTGCGAGAAAAGCATCGCCGTTCCCGCCGAAGAAAGACCGTGTCCGCATTGCGGACAGATGATCAAATATCAGGCTAAGATTTGCCGCTTCTGCAAAAAACCGACAGAAGTCAAGCCCGGTGGCAATCGTTCCGCGAAAAAGGCGCCGGTCACCGATTCCACCAGTGGCATGGCACTGAGGATTCTTGTCTATCTTCTTACTTGTGCAGCTCTCCTCTTCATCTTGGTCGTTGTGCTTGTGGCGGTGATAAAGGCGATATTTTTTTGATGGTTTACAAGAATAAAGGGACAATATTCCCAATGTTCAGGAAAAAGATGGAGAGTGACATTTTTTCAGATTTCACATGGATTCTGCCAGATGGAATTGCCGCAAAGCTGAATCGAGGCCACTCTGTTGCACATCCATGGTTTGGTGCCTGAGGTGGAATGTTGGGGACTCGGATGGTGTTTCCCGCAATCCCGGCATAAAAAAGCCGTCGTTCTGAAAGCGCCGGCCCGCAAAATCAAAACTGGAGCCAATGATCGGAATCGAACCGATGACCTATTCATTACGAGTGAATTGCTCTACCGACTGAGCTACATTGGCTTCAAACTGTCCCATAATATAACTTGCTTTTTTCGTTTTTAAAGCCGCTTTTCGAAAAATTTGTGTTTTTTTTGATCTTTCTTATTCAAAATCCCAGGTTCACCCCGATGAATTTCAGGAAGATCAGCAATATGACCACCGGCGCCAGAAAACGCACCAGCAAGCCCCAGCCCGTCAGCAACGTCAACCCATGGTTGCGCGTCGTCTGATACATCGGCTCCCCGCGAAATCCCGAGAGCCAGTTCAGCAGATTTTCATCCGAGAACTTCGCCGCCCCGCGCCGCAGTTCTCGACCCGCCTTCCGCGTCTTCCAGATCCAGCCCACGAATATCGTAATCAACATCCCCGACAACGGCAGCATCCAGTTCGAGGTGGCGAAGTCCAGCGTGTCAAACCAGCTCCCCAGCAGCCGATCTTCCCCGAAAACAACTCCAAGTCCTTTCTGCACCCAGGGAATCTCCTCCCAGTCCGCACAACTGCAGCACGACAGCAACCCCAGCAGAACCGTCCCGATGAAACAGCTCAGCAACGCGATGTTCCGACGGATTTTGAATTGATCCACCAGAAACGTCACTCCGCTCTCCAGCAGCGCCGCAGCACTCGTCAACGCCGCAATGCTCAACATCAGAAAGAACAATCCCCCCCACAGCCAGCCGAGATTGCCCGGCATCTGGTGGAACGTCGCCGGCAGAATCTTGAAGATCAAACTCGGACCCGCACTCGGCGAAAATCCCATCGCAAACACCGCCGGAAAAATCGCCAGCCCCGCCATGATCGCCGCCATCGTGTCCAGAAATACAATCCACGCCGACGCCGAGAAAATATTCTGCTCCTTCTTGAGATAACTCCCATACGTGATCGTGATCCCCATCCCGAGACTCAACGTGTAAAAGGCGTGTCCCAGCGCCTCAAGCACACCGCCCGCACTCAATTTGGAGAAATCCGGTTTCAGGAAGAATTCAACCCCCGCGTACGCTCCCGGCAGCGTCACCGCCCGGATCAGCACCGCCACCAGCAGGAGAAACAGCACCGGCATCAGGCATTTCGACCAGCGTTCAATGCCGCCGCGAATTCCGCCCCACAACATGATCCCCGTAATCGATATGAAGATCAGAAAGCCGGTCGCCACACGCCATGGATTCTTCAGATATTCCAGAAAGACCCGTTCCGCCTCCGTCGGCGTCGTGAAATTGATCCCTTCCCAGAACGAACGGTAGACATAATCGAGAATCCAGCCGCCGACCACCGCGTAATAGGAGAGAATCAGCATCGCCGCGATCAGCGAAAACAATCCCGCCGTAGCGAACCCGAGCGCGAGAAACAAACACCCGAACAGCAGCGAAAGCGCCGCAAAACCGTAATCTCCTCCGTACAGAAGACACAGCGCCGAAAGAATCAGAAACCACCCGATCACTTTGCCGAGCGGAGAACGTTTCAACTCCAGCGCCCGGAACGCCCCGTAAGGATTCTGCCGGGTGTGCCGCCCGAGCGCCATTTCGCAGAGCATCAGCGGCACGCCGATCAGAAAAATGCAGCACAAATATACCAGTACGAATGCGCCTCCGCCGTTCTGACCGGTGATGTAGGGAAATTTCCAGATGTTGCCGAGGCCGATCGCCGAGCCGGCGGTCACCAGAATGAAGCCCAGATTGCCGCTCCAGGAGTCGCGTTCCGTCGTTGCCATGATTTTTGTTCCAATCGCTTCCGTTGGTCGTGTTGTCATTTGTTCAAATTCAATAAATTACATGCGAAAAAGCTTTTTTTCAACGCCTCTTCCGGGAAATCCGGAGAATTTTTGAGAGATCGTTTCCGCGAACGAGAGAAGAGTCGCCTGCAACTCAATGCGGCAGGGAATCTGGAGCCGGGTAGAAATGCAAGGTTGCAAAAACGCCATTGAAAGGATATATTCTTTTCCGGAAAAGACGCATTCTCACTATTTAATTTTCAGGAGTTCAAGTTATCATGGAAGTCGATCCCGAATTCATCAGAAAAGCCCTCAATGAAAGCGATCGTTTCTGCAAAACCAACGGCATGGCGCTCGAAGTTGCCCGTCCCGGTTACGCCGAAGCGAAAATGGAGATCGTCACCAGCGTCCTGAATGGCTTGGACACCGTTCAGGGCGGGGCGATTTTCTCGTTGTGCGATCTCGCGTTCGCCGGCGCGGCGAACACTTACGGATTCCGTTGCGTGGCGATGAATGCGAACATCTCCTTCATCCGCCCCGGTACCGGCAGTTATCTGAAGGCGGTCGCCACCGAAGTGAACCGCGGCCGCCGCACCGGAATTTACCGGGTCGACGTTTTCAACGACGCCGGAAAACTGGTCGCCAACGCGACGATCACCGGTTTCATCTCCGAGGAACCGTTCGTGCAGGAGTGATGCCTGCCCCCGGCGCCGGCGCGGCGTTTTTCGGCGGGAAAATCCGGCGGAGAACTGGCACGGGACGAGTTGAGGCGCTATATTGTATGACGGATACAGAAATAATTGTCTCACGTGAATCAACGGTTAATTTAAAATACCACACACGACAGGGGGAACGCAGTCATGAAACTCGATCAAACGCTTGCAAACGCCATCACCGCCGCCGGTCAGGCGGATCTCTTGCGGTTCTGGGATACTTTGACGGAGGAGCAGCAGAGCGCATTCGCCTCTCAGCTCGCCGGGGTCAACTGGCAGGAGATGCCGCGGCTGATCGCCGAATATGTGCTGCAGCGGCCGAAGACTGAGATCCCGGCCGATCTCGGCCCGGCACCGTATTTCCCGCTCAAGCCGCGCAATGCCGAAGAGAAGGCATTGTACGACCGCGCCCGCGCCCGGGGCGCCGAATTGCTGCGCGCGGGCAAAGTCAGTTGCCTGACCGTCGCCGGCGGGCAGGGGACGCGGCTCGGATTCGACGGGCCGAAGGGAACGTATCCGATCGGACCGGTGAGCGGGCGGCCGCTCTTCGAATATTTTGCCGAATCGATCCGTCGGATCGGCGCGAAATACGGTCGGCCGTTGCGCTGGTATCTGATGACCAGTTTGCTCAATCGGGCCGCCACCGAGGAATTTTTCCGAAAGAATTCGTTTTTCGGACTCGATCCGGAACAGGTGTTTTTCTTCACGCAGGGGACGATGCCCGCGGTCGGGTATGACGGGAAATTGCTGCTCGCGTCGAAATCGTCGCTCTCGCTGTCGCCCGACGGGCACGGCGGGACGCTGCTTGCGTTGCGCAAATCCGGCGCTCTGGATCGCATGACGGAGGACGGTGTGGAGTATTTGTCCTATTTTCAGGTGGACAACCCACTCGTGCCGGTGGCGGATCCGCTTTTCATCGGGCTGCATGACCTGGAAAAATCCGAAATGTCCGCGATCATGCTGGCGAAAACCAATCCGTATGAGAAACTCGGCAATTTCTGCGTGAGCGGCGGCCATGTTTCGATCATCGAATACAGCGACCTCCCGGCGGAACTCGCCGAACGGCGCAACGCGGACGGTTCTCTTGCCTTCATCGCCGGCAGCCCGGCCATTCACATGATCTCGCGCGAATTCGTCGCGCGTCTCACTGCGGGCGGTTCGTTGAAACTGCCGTGGCACCGGGCGGATAAGAAGATTCCGTGCATCGATGCCGACGGCAATCCAGTTCACCCGACCGAACCCAATGGCGTGAAACTTGAATCGTTCATTTTCGATGCGATGCCCCTTGCGGAGCGGACCATGGTGCTTGAAGGGGATCGCAAGTCGGTGTTCGCTCCGACCAAGAATCCGACCGGAGTCGATTCCGTCGAAAGCTGTCGGGCGATGTTGATCGATCGCGATGCGCGGCGGTTGGAAGCGGCGGGCGTCAAGGTGCCGCGCCGGGCCGACGGGGTGGTCGATGCGAAAATCGAAGTGTCGCCGCTGGCGGTGGCGGATGATGAAGATATGATTGATTTCGTCCGGACCCGCGGCCTGAAGGAGATCGCTCCGGGCGCGGAACTGGTGCTCGACTGAGAACCGGCACGCCCCTGAAGTTGTGTGAGGGCGCGGATCGATGATCGATTTTCGCAAACCTTTGTTTCTGCCCGATGAAACATCGGCCGCTGCGCTGGAGGAGGTCGCGCCGTCGGTGGCGATTTCCTCGGCGCGCGGGCTGCTGGTGGTCGTGACGCTGTTGACGGTGTTCGGGCTGACGATGCTCTATTCGGCAAGTTACGGGACGGCGGGGCTGAAGTTTTTCCGCAACCAGTTGATCTGGGTTGCGGCGGGCGGCGCCGGCGCGGTGGCTGTGTTTCTTTTCGGGTACCGGAAGGTGGCGGGCCACGCGCTGCTCTGGATGGGAATTTCGTTTGTGCTGCTGCTGGTGGCGGCATTCTGTTTCCCCGCGGTGAACGGCGCGAACCGCTGGATCCGGTTTCGGGTGCCGGGAATGGAGATGAGCATTCAGCCGTCGGAATTTGCGAAGGTGGCGGTGGCGCTTTTCGTTGCAAAATATTGTTCCGAGAATCTGCGGACATTCAACAACTTGCGCGGTCGTAACGGAATGCTGGTTCTGGCCGCGGTTACGGGTGCGGTGATTCTGGGCATTCTGATTGGTCGGGATCTTGGAACGACGATTCTGGTGACGAGCGCGGCGTTGGGGATCATGGTTGCGGCGGGATTGTATTTGCGATATTTGATCGTACCGGCGATTTGCGCCGGGTTGCTCGGAGTCTACATTTATTTTCACGATCCGGCGCGGGTTGCGCGGGTGGTGTCGTTCACACAGCCGGAAGTGATGCAGCAGGGGAAGGGTTATCAGCTGTGGAATTCACTGCTGGCGCTCGGTTCGGGCGGCTGGAACGGCATCGGCTTCATGGAGAGCCGGCTGAAGGCGCGTTATCTGCCGGAGGCGCATACGGACTTCATCCTGGCGATCGTCGGCGAGGAGCTCGGAATGGTGGCGATGGTGGGGGTGATTCTGCTCTATGCGGCATTTACCTGGTACGCGCTGCGGATCTCGCTGCATTCGTCATCGCGGCTCGGGATGCTGCTGGGCTTCGGATTGACGCTCGGGATTTCGCTTCAGGCGTTCATCAACATCGCGGTGGTGACCGGTTCGATTCCGACCAAGGGGATGCCGGCGCCCTTCATCAGTTACGGGGGAAGCAATCTGGTGGCGTCGCTGATCGCGGTCGGGCTGCTGCTGTCGATTGCGGCGGACACGGCGTGTCCGGGGTACAGCGAACAATACTGGAATGTGATCCGTTCGCGTCTCTCGTTTCTGCCGTGGTGGCGTCAATATCGGAACCGGGACGACGAGAGTGATGAATAACGCAGAGGGAACGGCGAAAACATGGAACATTTGAAGACGCTTGCGATCACCTGCGGGGGCACTGGAGGGCATTTTTATCCGGGATTGAGCATTGCGCGGGAATTCCGTGAATGCGGTGGCGAAGTGGAACTGCTTCTTTCCGGCGTGAATGCGGCCCGGCAGTGTGAAATTGCCGAATCGTTTGGAATTTCCGCAATGGAACTGCCGCGGATGCCGTCGCCGAAGGCGTCGCCATGGGGATTTGTCGCCGGACTCGCCGGCGGTTTTTCCGGAGCGCGGCGCAAATTGCGCGAACTGCGTCCGCAATTGCTGCTCGGGATGGGGTCGTTCGCATCGCTGCCGGCGATATTGGCGGCGCGTTCGCTGGGGATCGCGTATGCGCTGCACGACGGAAATGCCCGGATCGGGCGGGCCAATCGGATTCTGAGCCGGGGCTCGCTGCTGCTGGGGACGGGATTTCCGCCGGTGAATGGCGGGAAAATTCATTGTCCATTGGAAGTGACCGGGATGCCGGTGCGTCCGGAACTGCGGAAGAGTGTCGGAATCACCCGGCAGGAGGCGATCGATGGTTTGAACCGGGAATTCGGGAGACATTTTGAACCTGCAACTCCAATTGTGTTGATTTTCGGCGGCAGCCAGGGAGCGGCGGTGTTCAACACGGTGTTTCCCGCGGTGCTGCGCCGCATGGCGGGGGAATTTCCGCTGCAGGTGCTGCATCTTGCCGGGACAAAACAATTCGACGCGACGCGGGCACGGTATGAAGACGCGCCGTTTCCCCATCTGGTGCTGGGGGCGAGCGAAAAAATGGAACTCTTTCTCGGGGCGGCGGATCTGGTGATCTGCCGTTCGGGGGGAAGCACGGTGGCGGAACTGGCGCTTTTCGGGAAGGCGTCGGTGCTGATTCCGTATCCGTATGCGGCGGAACTGCATCAGAATGACAACGCGGATTTTCTCGCTTCCGCAGGAGGGGCGTTGAAACTGGAGAACGCCGAGTGCACGGAGGCGCGTGCGGAAGAAATTCTGCGCGATTTTCTCACGTCGCCGGAGCGCTGGCGCGAACGCGGCCGGATTGCCGCGACGCTGGGACGTCCCGACGCGGCGCGGGTGTTGCTCGAATTGCTGGATCGGAAGATCGGCGATGCGCAACCGTGAACTTCTCCGCCATCTGGAGTCGCGTTTTGCCGCCGCGGGGGTGGAATCTCCCCGGGTGGAGGCGGAAATTCTGCTCCGGGAGTGCGCCGGAATTGGTGCGCTGGAACTGGCGCTGGACGCGGCGCGGGAAGTTCCGGCGGAGGCGACGGAACGAATTCTGGCGCTGGCGGCCCGGCGGGAGTTGCGCGAACCTTTGCAATATCTGCTGGGCAAGGCGTGGTTCATGGATCTGGAGCTCGAGGTGACGCCGGCGGTATTGATTCCGCGTCCTGAGACTGAACTTCTGGTGGAGTGGGTGGTTGAACGTCTACCGCGGGGCGGACGGCTGCTCGATCTCGGTACCGGTTCGGGGGCGATTGCGCTTTCCGTGGCGTCGATGCGTCCCGACGCGGAGGTGACCGGGGTGGATGTGAGTGTGGCCGCGCTGACGGTGGCGAAACGGAATCGCAGGGCATTGCATCTGGAAGAGCGGGTACGGTTATTGGAGTCGAATCTTTTTTCCGGTGTGGAGGGCGAAAAATTCGATCTGGTCGCGGCAAATCTGCCCTATGTAACCGATTCCGAATATCTCGAACTCGCGCCCGAGGTGCGCGATTACGAACCTCGTCTGGCATTGACCGCCCCGGATGAAGGATTCGCGCTGATCGAAGCGGCAGCCGCGGCGCTGCCGGGACATCTCCAGCCCGGAGGCGGAGCGATTTTCGAACTTGCGCCGCATCAGGCCGGGCGTCTTGCCGGAGTGTTGAGTTCCGGTGGCTTGTTTCGGGCGGTGGAGATCCGGCGCGATTTGACCGGGCGGGAACGTTTCGTAGTCGGGATGATTCGACCGGCTGAGTGAAAATCAGGATTTTTTCCTTTCGGGTTCTTGCATTTTTACCTGGAGTCCGGTATAATATTATAATGTTGGGCATGGCGAAAGCCATATTTTTTTGCGCGGGTTTATATCGCGCGGTATAAGCATTGGAGCAGGAGCATGCCGAAGAGAATTACCGTATCGATGGTTGCAGAACGCGCCGGAGTTTCGCGCGGCGTGGTTTACGCCGTGCTCAATCCGGAGAAAAAGACCAACATCGGTGTCGGCGAGGAGAAACGCGAAGCAGTTCGGCGGGTGCTGGATGAACTTGGTTACATTCCGGATATGAGTGCGCGGGCGCTGGCCTCGGGGCGGACGTCCCGGATCGGCATTTTAATGAGCGTGTACAAACCGGTCGGCATGCGGATCGGCGCGACGATTCAGGAGGCGTTGACGAATCGCTCCTATGCGGTGCTGCTGGAATATCATCAGTCGTCGCCCGAACGGGAGCGGGAGCGGCTCAAGTTGTTTTTTGCACACGGGATCGACGCATTGGTGATCAGCCGGACGTCGCCGGAATACAATTGTGATCTGCTCGACCGCTTTCTGGAAGCGGGAATCCGGGTAATCAGCCTGGGAGATGACGATGTGACCCGGCCGGAAATGGACAGCGTGGCGTTTGATTCGGTCAGCGAGATGCTGGAAATCGTCCGGCATGCGGAGGCGTACGGGTATCGGCGGATGGCGTATCTGGGATTGGCTGATCAACTTGATTACGGGGTGGAGATACGCGGTCAGCGATTCCGGGAAGCGGTTGCGCGTTACGAAGATCTGATGTACTGTGGGTCAGAGCGGATCGCATCGTTTGATGAATTGTTGCGCTACGCGGAGCGCCTGCGTCGGCCGGATGCGCCGGAGCTGGTGGCCTGTTTCAACGATGAACTGGCTGACTCTCTGGTGAAGGCGTTGAGGATCAAAGGAATTCGCGTTCCGGACGATATCGGCGTCACCGGCATCGACGGCGTGCCGGATCCGATGTTCGCCATGCCGCTTACGACGATGCGGCTGCCGATCCGAGAGATGGCCGAAGCGGTATGCGAAGTCTTGACGAAGCCGGAGATCGGGCAGCATATCGTGCTTCAGCCGAAATGGATATCTGGGGCGACGACGAGAAATTCGTGTCGATAAACAGCAGGGAAATGTTAAAAGAAGGGAGAGCGCGAAAGGATGAGACGGAATTCATTGTTTACATTGATCGAGCTTCTGGTGGTGATTGCGATCATCGCGATACTTGCGGCGATGCTGCTGCCTTCGCTCAACAAGGCGCGCGAGACGGCGAAAAAGGCAAACTGTATGAATCAGCTCGGACAGGCGATGAAATCTTTTCAGTTTTATGCCGATGCGAATAACGATTATTTCTTTTCCCACCAGAACCCCGGGTGCATTCCCTGGAGCAAGGTGCTGACGGATATGCAGCTCATCACGATGAATGCGATCACCTGTCCGTCCACGAAACCGAATACAGGAACCCATATATGGAGTACTTACGGAGCGATGCGGCCGGATCTCGGCGACCGTACTTTCTATGATGCGAAAAAACTCGACTGGGGGGATTTCCTGGTCATTCCCGCAGGACAGGATGCCCGTTACATGTCGTTGCGGAAAATGCGGAATGTTTCGGACATCTTCTTCCTGGCCGACACGATCGTCGATCCGGGAGCGACCTCCCGGCCGGGCGAAGGCGAATGGTGTTACAATCCGAGCGCGTTTGTTGAGGATGCCGCCATCAGCCTTACGCACAACGACAGCGCCAACATGGCCTATATTGACGGCCATGTCGCAAGTTCCGGCGAAAATGAGCTTCGGGCGAAGGGGGTTACGAAATATATGAAGGGCGGTTTCAAGTCAGGTGTCTGAAGTGAGACGGAATTTTCTGTTGTTGGAAGTTGTGTTGCTTGCCGTATCTGCGGCGGTTTTGATTGTGTTTGCCGTGCCGTCGCTGACCCGGCTGCGGGCGGCGGCATTGGAGGCCGGCTGCATGGGGAATCTGGATCTCGGGATGAAGGCGTTTGCATCGTATGCGGCGGATAACGACGGCTGGATTTTTTCCCACCTGCCGGGCACATCCGAATCCGTAACCGGAACGCCCTGGGGCGAGACGCTCTATCAGCAGAGACGGCTGCCGCTGGAGGTGCTGCGCTGTCCGATGCTGGAGGCGCGTGCCGGAGATTTCATCAATACCTACGGGATGCTGCGCACGACGCTGGAACCGGGGAATCATTTTTATCATGCCCGGATACGGCGCTGGGGGGATTTTGCCCGCAACGGTCGGGGTGCATTGTATTATCAGACAAGTTTGATGAAGGTTCCGGATCAGGTGATGACGCTTGGAGATACGGAAATTTACGAAGGCGACCACGCCGGAAGGGGATTTTTCGCCTATCACCCGGTCGTTCCCGCCGCGGGCAGCGCGTTTTCGTTGCGTCACGACCGCAAGGGAAATCTGAGCTTTGCCGATGGACATGCCGCCGCCTTCGCCGGGAAGGAGCTGATCGGACTCGGGTTCAACTGCTGGGTGGAGGAGGGAAGCGCCAAGATGCGTTGAAACGTGACGTGGTGCGGCACCGGGCGGAAAAAGGGAAAATCGTAGTGTAATTGCCGGAAGACTGCGTGTCGTGAAAAGGGAAATTCGCGGCACGGAATGGAGTGTGGTCCGGAAGAGCAGAATCAGGAGGGAGGAAGAAAGGATGTTGCGAGTCGTAACCATGATCGGAGCCGTGCTGGCCGCAGGGGCGGTGTTCGCCGCGGAAATGCGACCGTTGCCGTGGTCGGCGGAACTCAATAAGCCGGAGCGTTATCGCGCGAACAGTTCAGGAGAGATGAAAATTTCCCGCGATGCGGAATCTGACGCATTGCGTTTCGACATGAAATTCAAGCCGGGTACGGATTTCTGGTGTTATCCGGTATTCACGTTTCAGGCGCCGTTCGAATGCTTTCCGGATGCCGAGGAGATGCGGTTCGATGTGCGGGTCGAATCGAACGATCCGGCGAAACCGGTGAAACTTGCCTATGTGATGGTTGAAGGCAACGAGATGATCGCATACCCCAAACCGACCGGCGAATGGCAGGAAGTGCGTATCGATCTCAAGGAGAAGGTGAAGGCCCCGGAACAGGCCGGATTTTTCCGGATCGGCATCAACCCGACGGCGGATGAAGCGACGCTCTTTCTGCGCAATGTGCAGTTCTTGAGTTCGCGGAAACCTTCGGGGAAAATGGATGCGGCATGGGCGGTGATTCCCGCGGCGCCGGGGACGGTTTTCACGGAGAAGGAACCGTTGAAGTTTACGCTTCGCGACGGATTTCAGGTGCCGTGTGAATATGTGGTGCGCGACTGGCAGGGAAAGGAAGTTGCAAATGGAACGTGGCCGGATGAGGGGCGCGGCGAGTTGAATCTCGATGCGTTGCCGCTCGGATATTATACGTTGACGCTCGACTCTCCGGCGATGGATTTTGACGGCGTCCGCGGCTTCGGAATCGTGGTCGATCCAGGGGCTCGAAAGCGCAATCCGGAAAGTTTCTTCGCGATGGACACCGCGCAGAGCTGGCTGGGACGCGCCGGTGCGGAGAATACCCGCCATCCGTACAACGGGTTTGAGACGATCTCCGAATTGTGCCGCCGCGCCGGGCTGGAGATCGTCCGTGAACGTCTCAGCTGGAGCGAATGCGAACCTCAACCCGGCGAATTCACCTGGAAGCAGTATATGGAGAATGCCGATCTTTTAAGCGAACGCGGCGTCAAGGTTTCCGGGATGTACCATAATTGTCCGAACTGGGCGCGGAGTCATTCGGAGAAGCTGCCGGATGATCTGGTCGCGACCTACCGTTTCGCCGCCCGGGCGGCAAAGGATTTCGAAGGGAAGATGGCCGACTGGGAGTTCTGGAATGAGCAGGATATCGGGTTTTCGCTGGAACCTGCGTGGGATTTCGCGGCGAACTTGAAGGCGGCTTACCTCGGATTCAAGTCAACGGTGCCGGAGTTGCCGGTGCTGATGGGGGGCATTGCTGTTTCCCCGCTCAAGAATTATAACGATGTGGTCATGGAGAACGATACAATCGAATTTTTCGACATCTTCAATGTCCACACCTATCGTCAGCTCTGCGAGTATCCCGAGTTCGCCGCGGGCATTCACGCCTTCATGAAGAAGCACGGCATGGAACATACGCCGCTGTGGCTCACGGAATGCGGTCCGGTGGTCGAAGGCAGTGCCCGTGGAACAAGTTATATGAAAGGGTTGCGGGCGCATTCCCCGGAACAGGAGATGTTAATTGCCGAATTCGCACCAAAGAGTCAGATCACGATGCAGTCGCTCGGATTCGATCGCGATTTTTATTTCGTGCTCTCTCCCTACAATGAGCAGGACGGCGCCAAGGACTGGGGATTGATGCGGCGTGACTTCAGCGCCAAACCGGGGTATTTCGCCTTCGCCAACCTGACCAATCAACTGGGGGCGGCAACCTATCTGGGGACGTATGACACCGTGCCCGGGGTGCGCGGTTATCTTTATGCGCAGCCGGACGGGAGCCGGACGCTGGTGTTCTGGAGCGAGTCCGAAGTGGACACCTCGGGGGTGATTCCCAATTTGAAGCCGGATAATCTGTTTGTGCGGGAGGTTTCCATCCCGTCCGATACGGACGCGGTGCTGACGGACAACTTCGGCGCTTCGCGTCCGGTTGCCGCGGAGAATGGCGCAATCAAATTGACCGCGACCCGTTATCCCGCGTATCTTTCCGGACTGCGGGAGCTTGAACCGAGCACGCCTTTCGTCAAACGGGAACTGCGCCCGGCGGCGGATTCGGGACGTGATAAGACGGTGATTTTCAAGACGGTGCTCGGCGATGCGTTTCTTTTGAGCGCGGGCAAGGATTTCGTCGAATTGAAGACGGTTCCGGCTCCGATGACTGTTGAGGTATTCAATCTCTCCAATGAACCGAAGACCGGCACGATCGAGGTTGCCGGAGCGAAGCTTGAGGGATTGCCGGAGACGGTGACGGTGCCGGCGTTCGGAAAAGTGTCTCTTCCGGTAAAGCTCGATCCGCAGTTGAACGATGGTGAATTTGAGACGAAGATGGTGCTGTCCGGAAAGTTCAACGGTCGGGAGACGACCCGGCTGGTCATGCCGATCCTGCAGTTCAGCAACATGCTCAAGACCACCCGGCAGCAGCCGTGGCACGAGGCGGGCGATCCCGGCCGCTGGATGACCAATTCCGCCGGGAAGCAGAATATTTCGTATGACGAGGCGGAGAAAGCGGTGGTGTTCCGGACGGAATTTCCGCGTGGCGTCGACCGCTGGACGTATCCGGTGCTGCAGCTGCAACTGCCGCAGGAGTCGTTGGCGGGGGCGTATGGCGTTGCCTTCAACTACAAGGTGGCGGATCCGGCTTTAATCAAGCAATCGCTCCTGATGGCGGTCACCGGTGATGATAAGGAGCGCGGCAAGGCGACCTACATTCAGTTTACCGTGCCGGACGGGGAGTGGAATGAGATCGTTGTACCGTTCCCGCCGGAAATCGATCCGGATGACATTCGCATGTTGCGGCTCGGTCATAACGTCGAAACGAAAGGTGGCGATATCTTCGAGGCGAAAATGCGCAATTTCCGGGTGCTCTATATGGATCGGAAATAATCTGCGTTTCCAATGAATGCGATTCGGTCGCGTTTCCTGAAAAAACGGGAGACGCGGCCGTTTTTTCCGACACGAATTATCGGCTGAAAACGAAAGATCAGGATTCGATTTTTCTGCGGCGCAGTGTGCTGAACAGTTCGCCGACTTCCGCGGCCCTGAAGATGGCGTTCAATGCGAGATAGCCGACGCCGAAAAGCGTCATGAGAACGAGGAAGGCGGGAAATTCTCCGCCGAATCCGGGCAGTGTCAGACGTTCCCGCAGCAGAGGGTACAATGCATACAGCACCGCGCCGATCAACGCGGCGAAGGTCAACGAACGGAAGAACGTCAGCGACAGACGCTTCCATTGCAATGAGAACCCCTCTCTGTAAAGATGCCGCATGAGAAGGAAATTATTCAGCATCGAACCGAGCACCGTCGCCAGCGCGATTCCCCCCTGCCGCAGATGCCACATCAAACAGAGGTTGAGTACGATGTTCGCTCCGATGGCGCAGAGCGAGGCGCGCAGCGGAACGGTCATCATTTTTCTGGCGTAGAAGACCGGCGTGATGACCTTCAATGCGCAGAAGGAGGGGATGCCCGCCCCGTAGAAGATCGCAACATAGCGCGTCGCCTCCAGATCGTCGAGCGTATAATTGTTTCCGAGGCAGAGAATGCGGATCAATGGTTCCCAGAAGAACATCACCGCAATTCCCATCGGCACGCAGACGAAGTAAACATGCCGCAGACTGAAAACGAGATCTTCGGCCATTTCATCGGTTCTTCCGGCGGCGGCCGAATGGGCCATGTTGGCCATCAGAACCGAACCGAGGGCGATGGCGAAAATTCCGATCGGGAGATCGACGATCCGATCGACGTTGTAGAGCGCGGGCACGGCCTGCGGGCCGAGTCCGATCGCGAGCGTCCGGTCGATGATGAAACTCACCTGGAGGGCGGATTGACCGATCAGCCCGGGCAATACGAGCTCCCAGAGCCGTTTCAGAATCGAATGGTCGCGGAACGCGGCGAGTTTCAATTGCGGAAAACGACCGTGGTGGTGAAGCAGAAGCAACATCAACACAAGCTGCAATGCGCCGGCAAGCAGCACGAGCCAGGAGAGGGTGTTGAGAAATTGCGGCAGTTGTTCCAGTGTCAGATGTCGCCGCCAGCCCCATGCCAGGCCGCCGATCAGGAAGAAATTGAGCAGAAGTCCGCCGAGTGCGGGCAGAAAAAATTCATGCCGGGTGTTGAGCACTGCGCCGACCACGCCGATCAGACAGATGAAAAACGCATAGGGCATCAGGAGCGGAATCAGCGTGAGAGCAAGCTGGATTCGTTCGGTCGTCAACAGCGGAAAAGCCGCTTGTGCCGCGGGAAGCGTGGTGAGTGAACGCAATCCGATCGCAATTGCCGAAACAACGACGACCACCCCGGCGAGCAGCGCGCTGAGGACGGCGAAGACCACGGTCAATTCACGCCGGACCCGTTCCGGCCCTTCTTCCTTTTCTGCCTGGGTAACCAGCGGAATCAAAGCGTTGCCGAGAGCGCCTTCGCCGAGAAGACGGCGAAAGAGATTCGGAATTGAAAAGGCCAGAAACCAGGCGCCGGCGATGCTGCCGCCGCCGAGGACGCGCGCTTCGAACATGACCCGTACCAGGCCGAGAATCCGGCTGGCGAAGGTTGCAAGTGAAACGCCGAGCGAACTTTTCAGAAGTCTGGAGCCAGAGTCGGCCATGAGATCAATGAATTCCGTTGGGTTGTCAGTCGCCGAGGCGATATGGTTTCATGCATTCGATCATCTCGCGGACCGCCTGTTCCATGCCGACCATGATGGCGCGTCCGACGATGCAGTGACCGATGTTGAGCTCGCACAGATGGGGAATGGTCAGAATTCCGGAGATGTTTTCGTAATCGATGCCGTGCCCGGCGTTGACCTTCAAGCCCCGGGTGTGGGCGTAAACGGCGCCGTCATGGAGGCGTTGAAGTTCGACTTCGCGTTCGGCGCCGCGGGTATTGGAATATTTCCCGGTGTGCAGTTCGACGTAATCGGCGCCGCATTGGTGTGCCGCGTCTAGCTGTTGCATCTCAGGATCGATGAACAAGCTGACCGTAATGCCGCGGGATTTGAGTTTTTCCGTTGCGCGCCGCACCTTTTCGAACTGGCCGGCCACATCGAGTCCGCCTTCGGTGGTCAGTTCGGTGCGTTTCTCCGGCACGAGGCAGCAGCTGTTCGGTTTGATTTCCATGGCGATGGCGACCATTTCATCGGTGACGGCCATCTCCATATTCAGGCGTCGCACCTGCTTTGCCAGGGCGCGGATATCGGCGTCCTGAATGTGGCGGCGGTCTTCGCGCAGATGGGCGGTGATGCCCCAGGCGCCGGCCTTCTCACAGAGAATGGCCGCTTCCAGCGGACTGGGCGATTCGGCCAGCCGTGCCTGACGCACGGTGGCGACGTGATCGACATTGACACCAAGATTCAACATGATAATCACACCTTGTAAAAATTCCGGATTCAACGTTTCCGGTTCTGTTTTTTTGGCAACGTGCGGGACTCGAAGTTTCCCGCACGGGATGAATCATCCAAGTTTCTCCACCCGGACCGCCGCGGCGCGCCCGTGGGCGTCCAGCCC
The DNA here is from genome assembly GCA_944389815.1 of uncultured Victivallis sp. Classification (GTDB taxonomy): domain Bacteria; phylum Verrucomicrobiota; class Lentisphaeria; order Victivallales; family Victivallaceae; genus Victivallis. The sequence goes on from CALXNS010000007.1 coordinate 54,186, forward strand.
CTCCATCGCGGCGAACCTCCCGACGATCGGCGCTTCACGCAGCAGCGCGTGCCGCGAATATTTTACGATACTGGATCTCCGGTAGAAGCTGATCGTTTCGAGACCGTTGAAGAAACGGGCGCTCGATGCGGTCGGCAGCACATGCGACGGCCCGGCGCAGAAGTCGCCGATCGGTTCAGGCGTCCACGGCCCGAGGAAAATCGCTCCGGAAGCGGTGATTTTTTTCGCCAGAAGTTCCGGTCGCTCCGTCTGAATTTCCAGATGTTCCGGTGCGTAGGAACTTGCGACGCGCGCCGCCTGTTCGAGATCGGCAACGCAGATCAGAAAGAGTCCGTGCTCCATGACGCGATCAACAGTGGCGACCCGCGGGAGCGACGCCTTCTGCCGGAGGAATTCGGCTTCGACTTTGTCGATCATTTCGCGGGAGGTGGTCACCATCACCGCTTGTTCCAGCCCGGAACCATGTTCCGCCTGCGAGAGAAGATCCGCGGCGACGAACGCCGGATCAGCCGAATCATCGGCGATGACGAGAATTTCCGAGGGGCCGGCGACCATGTCGATTGCGACCTGACCGTAAAGAAGTTTTTTCGCCGCGGTCACGTAGGCATTGCCGGGACCGACGATTTTTTCGACGCGGGGGACGCTCGCCGTCCCGAGTGCGAGTGCGGCCACGCCGTAGACGCCGCCGAGCCGGTAGACTTCGGTAACTCCGGCCTGCTGCATGGCGTAGAGAACGGCGGGCGGCACCTTCCCGTCCCGTCCGGGAGGTGTGACCGCGACGATTTCGCGGACGCCGGCGGCGGAAGCGATGCCGGCAGTGTGAATCACGGTGGAGACCAGCGGAGCGGTTCCGCCCGGAATGTAGACGCCGACCCGGTCGAGCGGTTCAAATTTTTCTCCGAGCGTCACGCCCGGGCGGGGGGAGGCGCTCCAGTTCCGCGGGCGGGTGCGCTTCGCAAAATCGCGAACCTGCCGCAGTGCAGTGCGGATGGCGGATTTGTCGCGGTTCGAAACGGCGTTTTTCGCCGCCTCCAGCTCTTCCGGAGTGATGCGGAAATCGGCCGGGGTGAGTTCGACATGATCGAATTTTTTGGCAAATTCCACGAGCGCCGCGTCGCCGCGCGCTTGCACTTCAGCGATGATTGTCCGGGCTGCGGCTTCGGCTTCCGGCGGGAATCCGGGACGCTGATAGAGCGTACCGAGTTCGGCTTCGAAACCGGGCTGGTCAAAAAAAAGTTTCTTCATGATTTCACCTGAATGAATTGATTGTCGATCAGGCGGGTCGTGCCGAAATAGGCCGCGACCGCGAGCAAGAGTTCCGTGGTATCGGCGTTCGGCGCGGTCAAAGATCCGGTGTCGAGCGCTTCGACGTAATCGACTCTGCCGCCCGCCGCTTCAATCTCTTTTTTCATCAGTTCGATCACGGTCGGGATCGTTTCAAGTCCGCCGCCCTCGATCGTGCGCCGACCGGCGCGCAATGAACGCGAGAGCACCAATGCGCGTTTTCGTTCCTCGGCCGAGAGGTAACGGTTGCGCGAACTCAAAGCGAGGCCGTCTTCATCACGCACCAGCGGCGCGGCAATGATTTCGATCGGGAAGTTCAGATCGCGCACCATCCGGCGGATGACCAGCAGCTGCTGCGCATCCTTGCGCCCGAACACGGCGTAATCCGGCAGTGTCAGATTGAAGAGCTTTGCGACCACGGTGGTCACCCCGCGGAAATGAATCGGCCGGCTCGCGCCGCAGAGCGGGCGTGAGAGCACGGTTTCCTCAACCCAGGTGGATGCGTCGTCGGCGTACATCGAATCCGGAGCCGGAGCGTAGACAGCATCGACCTTGTGATCCTCGCAGAGTGTCCGGTCGTGTTCGAAGTCGCGCGGATAGGCGTCCAGGTCCTCATTTGGTCCGAACTGGGTTGGATTCACGAAGATCGAAACGATGACGATATCCGCCCGCTGCCGGGCGATGTCGATCAGCGAAGCGTGCCCGGCATGCAGATATCCCATCGTCGGGATGAGCGAGATCGTTTTGCCGCGGCGTTTGGCGGAGAGCGCATAGGCTTGAATTTCCGCCGGTGTTCTGAAGATTTCCATAAAGATTGTTTCCTGTCTGAAACTGCGTTGATTTCGGTCTTGAAAGCGAAAGGGGCGGCCGATTGCGCCGCCCTTCCGCCAGTTGTTTGTCGTTCCGCGGAAAACGCGGTCGATATTTCGAAGTTTACGCTTCGACCAGCCAGCCGTGCCGGTCGGGGCGTTCGCCATGCTGGATGCCGGTCATTTCGTCATAGAGGCGTTTGAGCACCGGGCCGATTTCAGTGAGGTGATAATCGTAAACCGTGTCGCCGTCGAAGATCCGTCCGACCGGGGTCAGCACCACGGCGGTGCCGCAGGCGGCGACTTCGGCGAAATCCGCGAGTTCGGTGGCTTTTATTTTGCGCCGTTCGACGGTCATGCCGAGATCTGCGGCGATGGTCATCAATGAATTGTTGGTGATCGACGGCAGAATCGAATCGGAAAGGCTCGTGACATATTTCCCGTCTCTGGTGATGGCGAGGAAATTGCTGGTTCCGAATTCGTCGATATAAGTGTGGGTTGCCGGATCGAGGAAGAGCGCGACCGGACAATGATGATCCTTGGCCTGTTTGCTGGAAATCAGGCTTGCGGCGTAGTTCCCCGCGGCCTTGATGTGACCGGTGCCGTGCGGAGCGGCGCGGTCGTAGTCGCGGGAAATCATCGCGTCGACCGGTTTGATGCCGCCCTTGTAATAGGCGCCGACGGGGACGACCATGATGATCAATTCATATTCGAGACTTGCGCCGACGCCGATCTGGGGGGTGGTTCCGAACATGACCGGGCGGATGTAGAGCGCGCCTCCGGTGCCGTACGGGGGGACGTAATCCTCGTTGTCGCGGACGACGGTGCGGACCGCTTCGACGAACTTCTCGACGGGAAATTCCGGCATCAGGAGATGTCGCGCGGAACTGTTCATGCGTTCCCCGTTTGCTTCGGGGCGGAAGATTCTGATTTTTCCGTCCTTGCAGCGGAAGGCCTTTCCGCCTTCGAAGATGGCCTGCCCGTAATGAAGGGCGTTTGCGGCGATGGAGATGGTGATCTCGTAACTGTTGGAAAGTTTGCCGTCATCCCATTTTCCGTCGGCGTAGTGGAAGCGGATATTGCTTCGTGTGGGGCGGAATTTGAATCCGAGGTTTTCCCAATCGATGTCCATGGTCCGGAATTCTCCTAAATATGTTAAGGTGTATTGCCGTCGAATGAAAATATAACGCTGTTTTGCGTCAATATCAAGGGGCGGGGCGTGTTTTTGACGAACAAGCCGGTCGAATGGAAAAAAAACACGCTTTTCTTGAAAAAAAATTGGCATTTTCTGAAATGGAAGTTTATGTTATGAAAAATGCGGTTACCAGTGGAAAACGTTTCGGAAAATCAGGGAGTTTGAACGATGAAATATTTGAGTGCGATGTTCTTTGCCGCAGTCGTCGTGATGTTTCTCGGCGCCGGTTGTGTCAATAATGAGATTCCGGTCGAGGATACGCAGCCGGTTCCGGAAGCGGTCGATGATCCGGGTTACTTCGATGAAACCGGTCTCGGCGGCGTTCCCGGCGGCGGCTTCGACGTTGCCGGCGGTTCCGGAGTCGGCGAGTGGGAGGAAGGCGCGAACAGTCCCGGCGCCGATGAGGACGGTTGGGTTCCGGCTGATCCGACCGGCAACCGCTTGAACATGCCGGTGATCTACTTCGCCTACGATTCGGATCTTCTGGTTCCGAGCGAAACCGCGAAACTGGATGCGATCGTCGCCTATCTCAATGACAAGCCGGCTCTCGCGCTGGTGATTGAGGGACACTGCGACCAGCGCGGCACGGAGGAGTACAACCGCGCCCTGGGCGAACGGCGCGCCAATGCGATCCGCGCCTATCTGGCCGGCAAGGGTTTGGCCGACGGCCGGATGAAGACCGTGAGCTACGGCGAGGACAAGCCGGCAGTCGAAGGCGAGGGCGAAAGTGTGTGGGCTCAGAATCGGCGCGGCGTTCCGGTTCCGATGCGAATGCCGCAGGCAAATTGATCTGATTCCGGATCATATCAGAAATTAGTTTCAAAACACCGTTTCCGCTCGACTGACTTGGAAAAGTTTCGCCGGGCGGTTTGTGTTTCCTGAGCATTGGGATTTTCAAACCTTCAAACATGAGGATGGAATAGTTATGAGTAAGATTCACGTGGAGCACGTTTTTACCTCGGAATCGGTGTCCGAGGGGCATCCGGACAAGGTCTGCGATCAGATTTCCGATGCGATTCTCGATGCGTGTCTGTCGCAGGATCCGGAGAGCCGGGTCGCGTGCGAGACGCTGACGACGACCAATCTGGTGGTGATTTCCGGAGAGATCACCACGAAGGCGAAGGTGAACTGGCAGGATGTCGCGCTCAATGCGATCCGCAAAATCGGTTATAATGATCCTTCGGTTGGTTTTTCCGCTGATGACGCCAAGGTGATGATCTGCGTACACCGTCAGTCGCCGGATATTTCGCAGGGCGTGACCGAGGGGGCGGGACGTTTCAAGGAGCAGGGCGCGGGCGATCAGGGAATGATGTTCGGTTATGCGAGCAATGAAACTCCGGCGCTGATGCCGGCGACGATTTATTATGCACACAAGATCGTTGAGGAACTGGCTCGGCTGCGGCATGAGGATCCGGTGCGTTACAGGTATCTGCGTCCGGATTCCAAGAGCCAGGTTTCCATCCGTTACAGGGACGGCAAGCCGGTCGCGGTCGAAACGGTGGTGGTTTCGCACCAGCATACGCCGGATATGCCGATCGAGTGGCTGGAAGCTCTGGTGCGCGATGTGGTGAAGAAGGTGATCCCTGCGGAACTTCTCAGCGACAAGATCGTCTATTACGTCAATCCGACCGGTCGTTTCGAAGTCGGCGGTCCGCACGGCGACACCGGTTTGACCGGGCGCAAGATCATCGTCGACACCTACGGCGGCGTCGGCAGCCACGGCGGCGGTGCGTTTTCCGGGAAGGATCCGTCGAAGGTGGACCGTTCCGCGGCGTACATGTGCCGTTACATCGCCAAAAACATCGTCGCGGCGAAACTCGCGGAGAAGTGTGAAGTTCAGGTGGCGTATGCGATCGGTGTTGCTGATCCGTTGAGCATCAATGTCGACACCTACGGTACCGGCGTGATAAATGATCGCGATCTGGAACAGGTGATCCGCAAGGTGTTCTGCCTGAAACCCGCTTCGATCGTGAAGGAACTCGGGTTGAAATATCCCGGCAGCGGCTGGTGTTATCAGGATACGGCCGCCTACGGCCACTTCGGCCGCCCGCAGTTCCCGTGGGAACGTGTGGACCGGGTCGGCGAACTGCAGGAAGCCGCCGCCGCATACCGGAAGTGAGCGAACGATGAAATTCCGTCATGAGAGCGATTCCTCTTCGGGGGAGGCGGTTCGGCTGCTCGGAGTGGGATCGCCGCTACTGGATATTTTAGTTTCGGTTAACGAAGCGTTTCTGGAGAGCGTCCCGGGCGAGAAAGGCGGCATGCTGATGGTCGACGCCGCGTTTCAGCAGGATGTGTTGTCGCGTCTTGCCGCCGAACCGCGCCTGGTGCCGGGAGGATCGGCGGGCAATACGGTGTTCGCACTGGCGCGCCTCGGAGTTCCCGCGGCGATGTTCGGCAAACTCGGGAACGATGCGAACGGCGCGTTTTACCGGAAGCGCCTGGAGGAACTGGGCGGTTCGGCGGCAGAGTTTCAGATAACGGAGGAACAGCCGACCGGCAGTTGTCTGGCGATGATTACGCCGGACGGGGAACGGACGATGCGTTCGAATCTGGCGGCGTCGCTTCTGTTGCTGCCGTCCGAGGCGGAGCGGGTGGATTTTTCCCGTTACGATCTTGTTTACGTGGAAGGTTACATGCTTTATTCGGCAGTGCTGCCGACGGTGATGCGGCGCGCACGGGAAGCGGGATGCCGGATCGGACTGGACCTGGCCAGTTTTGAAGTGGTGCGCGATTTCCGGGAGGATCTGCCGGAGATTCTGCGGGAATATGTGGATATAGTTCTGGCCAACGAAGAGGAGGCGGCGGAACTTTTTCCGGGAATGACGCCGGAGCAGCAGCTCGACCGGCTCTCTTCGTGGTGCGAGGTTGCCGCAGTGAAGCTCGGGCGGGACGGCGCATTGGTTCGCGAGGGCGGTGAGACGGCGCGGATTCCGGCGCAGCTTGTGGAGCATCCGGCGGATACGACGGCTGCGGGCGATTTGTGGGCGGCGGGATTTCTTTATGGTTTGATCCGGGGACGTTCGGTGTCTGAGGCTGCGTATTACGGCGCGGTGACCAGCGGCGAAGTTGTGAAGGTGATCGGGTCGGAGATCCCGGAAGAGCGTTGGGATTACATCCGGAGCCGGTTGAAGAGATAAGAGAGGAGCAACAGGAAAAGTCATGGATTATAAAGTCAAAGACATTGCGCTGGCGGATTTCGGGCGCAAGGAGATTGAAATCGCCGAGCAGGAGATGCCCGGATTGATGGCGACCCGCGCCAAATACGGCCCGGAGCAGCCGCTGGCGGGAAAGAAAATCATGGGCAGTTTGCACATGACGATTCAGACGGCGGTCCTGATTGAGACGTTGAAGGCGCTGGGAGCGGATGTCCGCTGGGCGAGCTGCAACATTTTTTCGACGCAGGATCATGCCGCTGCGGCAATTGCCGCCGGCGGGACGTCGGTTTTCGCCTGGAAGGGGGAGACGCTGGAGGATTACTGGGAGTGCACCTACCGGGCGTTGACCTGGCCGGACGGTTCGGGGCCGGACCAGATTGTCGATGACGGCGGCGACGCGACGCTGCTGATTCACCGCGGGGTCGCTGCGGAGGATGATCCGTCGATTCTGGATGTGAAGTCGGATGTGCATGAGGTGAACGTCATCAACGCGCTCCTGAAACGTGTTCTGGCGGAAGATCCGGGGCATTGGCACCGGGTCGCCGCGGCGGTGAAAGGGGTGTCGGAAGAGACCACGACCGGAGTGCATCGGCTTATTCAGATGCGTGACCGCGGAGAATTGTTGTTTCCCGCGATCAACGTGAATGATTCGGTGACCAAGAGCAAGTTCGATAACATATACGGCTGCCGTCACAGTCTGACCGATGGAATCAAGCGTGCGCTGGACGTGCTGTTATCCGGGAAGACGGTGATGGTCTGCGGTTACGGCGACGTGGGCAAGGGTTGTGCGGAGGCGCTCCGGAATGAACGCGCCCGGGTGCTGGTGAGCGAAGTCGATCCGATCTGCGCGCTGCAGGCATGCATGGCCGGATTCAAGGTCTGTACCGTGGACGATGCGCTTCCGGAGGCGGATCTCTATGTGACGACGACCGGAAATTGCCGGATCATCACCGCCGAACAGATGTCGAAGATGAAAGATCAGGCGATCGTCTGCAATATCGGTCACTTCGACGATGAGATCGAAGTTGCTGAACTCGAGAAGTGGCCGGGGGTGAAGAAGCTGGTGATCAAGGGAAGTGAGTGTCCGGTGAGCCGTTTCACCTTTGCGGACGGACATTCGATCTATCTTCTGGCCGAAGGGCGGCTGGTGAATCTGGGGTGTGCGACCGGACATCCGTCGTTTGTGATGTCGAGCAGCTTCACCAATCAGACGCTGGCGCAGATCGACATTGCGCGTCATCCGGATCGTCGGGTCGATGTCTATCTCATTGAAAAGAAACTTGATGAGGAGGTCGCCCGGCTTCATTTGGAGAAACTCGGCGCGAAACTCACGCGACTCACCCCGGAACAGGCGGCGTACATCGGCGTGCCGGTGGATGGTCCGTACAAGCCGGAAAGCTACCGGTATTGAGACGGGCAGGAGGAACGGAACGGTTTTTTTTGAAAGAGCTCTTGCATAATGGCGGAGAAGCTGTTATATTAAAGATTCTTATATTGCGGCACCAAATGATGTCTATGGCCATATCCTCGGGCCTGTGGATTTCGGGACAGGTGTTCGGCGGCTGAAAACGTGGCTGTCAGCGTCGAAGAGTGCATCGGTCCGGGTGCTGTCAGTGTGATGAATCGGGAAATTCAGAAAAAGAGAGATTGAAAGAGGTTCAAGAGTTATGGTCAGAGTCAGATTGAAACGTACGGGAGCGCATAAGATGGCCTGTTACCGGGTAGTGGTGATGGATCAGCGTTCCAGCCGCGATGGGAAGGCGATCGAGGAACTCGGTTTCTACAATCCGCGCAGCAAGGAAGAGAAAGTCAATCTGGAACGTGCTGATTACTGGAAGAGCGTCGGGGCGGATTTTTCGGAAACCGTCACGAAGATCATCGAGCGCGTCCGTGCCGGCAAGAGTTTGAAGGATGTGGTTCGCAAGGCGACTCCCTCCAAGAAGGCGAAAGCTCGTATGGAGGCGGAAGCCAAGGCGAAGGCGGAAGCTGCCGCCGCTGCGGCCGAGCAGACTGCGGAGGCCGCGCCCGAAGCGTAATGACTTCGGTGCGCAGCCGGATGGCGACGCGTTTGTGCGGGTCGTGCATGAGGAGGAAATGAAGAAACGGCCCGCGGAATTGAACGCGGAAACTGCAGGAACAGAAAACGATGTTAAAGAAATTATTGAGTTTATTGACCGGCGGCGGCAGCGGTGGCGCGGAGAGCGTTGCCCGTGGCGACGGCGGACTGCGTGATCTGGAAGGCTTCGTTGATTACGTGGTTCGTTCGCTGGTGGATTTCCCGGACGAAGTGAAGCTTGAAATGGTCGAGAACGACGAGGGCTGCACGATACAGATCCGGTGCCGTAAGGAAGATATCGGCAAAATCGTCGGCAAACGCGGTAAAACGATCATGGCGATTCGTTCGCTGGTGAGCGGCGCGGCCGGACGTCAGCGGAAGCGGGTTTCGGTCGAAGTGCTCGACTGAAGCGTGCGGAGCGGAATGCCGTCATGCGGATCGATATACTGACGCTGTTTCCGGAGATGTTTCCGGGGCCGCTGGGCGAAAGCATCATCGGCCGGGCGTCGGCGGGCGGAATGGCTTCGATCCGCGCCGTGGATTTGCGAACCTTCGCACATGACGCGCGGGGGACGGTGGACGACAAGCCTTACGGCGGCGGTCCGGGGATGTTGATGAAGGTTGAACCGGTCGTGGAGGCGGTGGAGTCGCTGCGGGAGCCGGAGAGTGTGGTGATCGTCACGTCTCCACGCGGAGAGCGGTTCAATCAGGCGCTTGCGCGTGAACTGTCCGGGCGAAAGCACCTGATCGTGGTGGCCGGGCATTACGAAGGGATCGACGAACGTGCGATCGAAGAGATCGGCGGTCGTGAGATATCGCTGGGGGATTTCGTTCTCACGAGCGGAAATCTGGCGGCGATGGTGATTGCCGATGCGGTAATCCGGCTTCTTCCGGGAGTGCTCGGAAGCGATGAATCCAGCGAGGAGGAGTCGCATTCGGACGGGTTGCTGGAATATCCGCAATACACGCGGCCGCCGGAATACCGCGGACGGACGGTGCCCGGGATATTGTTGTCGGGCGACCATGAAAAGATTCGCCGGTGGCGACGTGCCGAGGCGGAACGGCTGACCCGGGAACGGCGGCCGGATTTGTGGGAAAAATATTTACAAAAACATGGAGATGTTTTGAAATGAACATAATTGACAAGATTCGCAGTGAACAGGTTCGTCCGGAGCGGCACGAGTTCAACGTCGGCGACACGATTCGCATCTATGTGAAGATCGTCGAAGGCGACACGGAACGTATTCAGCAGTTCCAGGGGACGGTCATTGCGCGGCACGGCAAGGACATCGAAGAGACGTTCACGGTTCGCCGTGTTCAGGCCGGTCAGGGCGTGGAGCGCGTTTTCCCGATCAACAGCCCCCGTATCGACAAGATCGAAGTGGTCCGCCGCGGCGACGTCCGTCGCGCGAAACTGTATTATCTGCGTGACAAGGTCGGCAAGGCTGCCCGCGTCAAAGAGTTGCGCACGAAGTAAGTTTGCGGAACATGTTTCCATGTCGAATTCTCATTCGGCATTGTTGACGGAAGCGGATGAACTCCTCCGGCCAGAATGTGAATGCTGGGCGGAGGGGTTTTGCTTTGTTGCCGGGGTGGATGAAGTCGGGCGCGGTCCGCTGGCGGGGCCGGTGGTGGCTGCTGCGGTGGTGTTTCCGCGGGGCGTGCCGTGGCCGTGGGTGAACGACTCCAAGCAGATGAGTGCGGAAGCGCGTCATGCGGCACGGGATGCGGTTGCCGCGCTTCCTGGAGTGCAGTATGGGATCGGAGTGGCGTCGGTCGAAGAGATCGATCAGCTCAATATATTGAATGCGACGCATCTGGCGATGCGGCGTGCAGTGGAAAAATTGTCGCAGGTCGACTTCATTCTGGTGGACGGCCGCCCGGTGAAGGGACTGCCGTATCCGTCGCGGGCGATTGTGAAAGGGGATGCGAAATCGGCGAGCATTGCCGCGGCGAGCGTGATTGCGAAAGTGTACCGGGATGAGTGGATGGTCAGATTGGATGCGGAATATCCCGGATACGGTTTCGCGGAACACAAGGGATATGGAACCGAACAGCATCTGCGGGCGTTGAAGCGTCTGGGCGTGACGCCGGAACATCGACGCAGTTTCCGGCCGGTGCGGGAGATACTGGAGCCGCCGCCGGAGCAGCCGTTGCTGTTTGAATGAGGAAGAGAGGAGCGTCGTTTCAGCATCGCCGGGAGCGTCCGGCGGGAAAGAGTTGAGGCGGCCGTGTGGAGAATGAAAATGAATCACGGAAGATGGAAAACGAAACGAGGAATCCCCCGCGTCACCGACGCGGGCGGGACGCGACGTTGTTTTTCCGGAAGCAGGTGTTAAGAATATTTTACAAGTAGGATAGACAGTTTCATCATAAAGACGACAAGGTTGAAAAATGAGTGAAATTTCTCTGGAAACGATCCGTCACAGTGCGGCGCACGTGATGGCCGCCGCAGTGCAGCAGCTTTATCCGGACGCGAAGTTCGACATCGGACCGGCGACGGAAAACGGATTTTATTATGATTTCGATATGGAACACCGCCTGGTGGCCGAGGATTTGAAGGCGATCGAGAAGGCGATGAAGAAATTGATCGGCCGGAAGCTGCCGTTTGAACGGTTCGAATTGAGCCGGGAGGAGGCGGAAAAGATGCTCGGCGATGCGGGACAGCCGTACAAACTGGAACGTCTGGCGGACATTCCGGAAGGGGCGCCGATCAGTTTCTACCGGACGGGGGATTTCGTGGATCTGTGCCGGGGACCGCATGTGAACAACTCCGGCGAGATCGGTGCGGTGAAATTGCTGTCGATCGCGGGCAGTTATTTCCGCGGCGACGAGAAGAACAAGATGCTGCAGCGCATTTACGGAACCGCGTTCGCCACGGAAGCGGAGCTGCAATCGTATTTGAAGATGCTCGAAGAGGCGGCGAAGCGCGATCATCGCAAACTCGGCCAGGAACTCGATCTTTTCAGTTTTTCCGAAAATGTCGGTCCGGGTCTGGTGCTGTGGCATCCGAAAGGGGCGATGATCCGCAACATCTTTGAGACGTTCTGGAAAGAGGAACACTACAAGAACGGTTATCAACTGCTCTACACGCCGCACATCGGTCAGAGCATTCTGTGGGAGACCAGCGGACATCTTTCGTTCTACAAGGACGGGATGTACGCGCCGATGCAGATCGACGAGAAGGATTATTTCGTCAAGCCGATGAACTGCCCGTTCCACATCGAGGTGTACCAGTCGCGGCTGCGTTCATACCGGGAACTTCCGCTGCGCTGGGCGGAGCTCGGGACGGTGTATCGTTATGAGAAGTCCGGTGCGCTGCACGGATTGCTCCGGGTGCGCGGATTCACGCAGGACGATGCGCACATCATCTGCACACCGGAACAGATCGAAGATGAAATCGCCGAAGTGCTGCGTTTCAGTCTCTATATCTGGAAGAGCTTCGGTTTCACGGAAATCAAGCCGTATTTGTCGACCCGTCCGGAGAAGGCTGTGGGCGAGCCGGAGCGTTGGGAGAAGGCGCTGGTGTCGCTGCGCAAGGCGGTGGACAAACTCGGTCTGACGTGCGAAGTGGACGAGGGCGGCGGCGCGTTTTACGGGCCGAAGATCGACTTGAAGGTGCGCGACGCGATCGGGCGCGAATGGCAGACGGCGACGATTCAGTTCGACTTCAATCTGCCGGAACGTTTCGACATGACCTACGTCGGCGAAGACGGGAAGAGACACCGGCCCTACATGGTGCACCGCGCGCTGATGGGTTCGCTGGAACGGTTCTTCGGGATCCTGATCGAACAGTATGCGGGAGCGTTTCCGATGTGGCTGGCGCCGGAACAGGCGCGGATTTTGCCGGTTTCGGACAAGCAGCTTGATGCGGCGCGGAAGCTGGAGAAGGAACTTCGTCAGCAGGGATTCCGGGTGAGCGTCGATCCGCAGGCGGCGAGCCTGGGGGCGAAAATCAAGGATGCGCGGAAGGAACGCATTCCCTATATGCTGGTCATCGGCGAGCGCGAGGCTGCCGACGGTACGGTGACGGCGCGGAACCGCCGCGAGGGCGAACTTGGCAACATGAGCGTGACGCAACTTGCGGAAAAAATGCGTTACGAGGTTGACAATAAGATTGTTTGACGCTATTTTAAGAAAAATCAGGCACGGAGAACCGCCGAACAAGGGAGCGGCGGTTCCGGCAAAGGAAGCAGAGGAAGGAGGGTGCCGTTATTGCTAAGTTGTTGAAACCCAATGATCGGACATTCACCGCGGAGCAGGTTCGGCTGATCGGGCCGGACGGCGACCAGCTGGATGTGGTTCCGTATGCCCGGGCGCGGGAGCTTGCGGCGGAGGCCGGATTGGATCTCGTGCTGGTGTCGGATCGTTCGACGCCGCCGGTGGTGCGGATCATGAACTTCGGGAAACTGCAGTACGAGCAGAAGAAAAACCTGAAGGCCCAGCGGAAGAATTCCGCGGCGCAGAAGTTGAAGGAAGTGAAGTTCCATATCAACATCGACGATCACGATTATGAAACAAAGTTAAAGCACGCGCTTGATTTTCTGGAAAAAGGGTGTAGATTAAAGATCACGCTGGCACTTCGAGGCCGTGAGATGGCTCATCAGGAACTTGCGTTCGAACTGATGGACAAGGTCATGGCTGATCTGGCGCCGTACGCCGATGCGGACGGGAAGCCGAAGTTGCTGGGGCGAAATATATCCGTGAATTTTGCGCCTAAATAAGGCCGGGCGCGAAACGTCGCAGCCGGTGGAGCATTGACCGGCTCGGCGGGAAAAAGAAACCATCTAAATGGGGAAGTAACAATGCCGAAGTTGAAGACGAGAAAATGTGCCGCCAAGCGGCTCAAGGAAACCGGGACGGGCAAGTTCCGCCACCACAAGGCGGGTGCGCGCCACCTGAAATCCTCCAAGAATGCCAAACGCAAACGTCGCCTGCGTCAGGACGGAGCAGTGAAGGCGAGTGAACTGAACCGCATCAAAGTCGCACTGCCGTACGGTCTGTAATTTTCGCAACGGAGGGTAGAACAAATGTCGAGAGTAACTTATGCCGTGCCGTCGCGGAAGCGCCGCAAGCGCACTCTGGAGCTGGCGAAGGGTTTTTACGGGAACAGCAGCAAGAACATCCGTACCGTTTACGATGCGGTTGACAAGGCGCTGGTGCACTCCTACAAGGGGCGCAAGCAGAAGAAGCAGCAGTATCGCGGACTGTGGATCGTGCGTATCAACGCCGCCTGCCGCGCGCTGAACGTCAATTACAGCCAGTTCATGAACGGTCTGCGGAAGGCGAACATCGAGCTCAACCGCAAAGTTCTCGCCGATCTGGCGGTGAATGAGCCGGCGGAATTTAAGGCCCTGGTGGAAAAAGTCACCCAGGCCTGAGCGTCGCACTGATCGAAGCGGACAGCTTGAATTTGGTGACTTTTTTCACCATATTCAAGCTGTTTTTTGTTTTTCACGGAGGAGTTGAGCGGGAATGCATGTTGATGCGCTGGAACGGAGGCGATTTAGCTGCCGCCGTTGAGGAGCGGATGCCGGAGGGCCGGTTTTCGCTCCTCAGCGGCGGGGATGTCTGGATTCAGGGAAGCCGTTCAGGAGAAGATGCAAATATTGTTAAGGATATGGAAAGATCATGAATGCGATCATAGAAAAAATCAATCGGGCGCTGGCTGAAGCGGAGACGCGTGCCGCCGCCGCGACGGATAAGGCTGCGATCGAACAGCTGCGGATCGATTATCTCGGCCGCAACGGGCTTTTTCCGGCGCTTTCAAAAGAGATGGGCAGTGTGCCCGCCGAGGAGCGCAAGGAGACGGGGCGGGCGTTCAACGCCGGCAGGACCCGGATTCAGGAGCTGATCGACGGTGCGATGGAGCGGTCAGGTTCGACGGCGGCGGATTCCGTCACGGAACGTCCGGATCTGACGTTGCCGGGTCGTCGGCGGATGACCGGGCACAAACATCCGATCACGATGGTGGCCGACGAATGTGTGGCGGTGTTCCGCCGGATGGGGTTCATCGTGGCGGACGGACCGGAGATCGAAGATGTTTTTCATAACTTCGATGCGTTGAATACGCCGCAGGATCATCCGTCGCGCGACGAACAGGATACGTTTTATTTTCCGGACGGGCGGATTCTGCGCACGCAGACCAGCCCGGTGCAGATCCGGGTGATGGAGTCGCACGAGCCGCCGGTGCGGATCGTTGCGCCGGGTCGGGTGTTCCGCCGCGATACGCCGGATGCGACGCACGGGATGAATTTCCATCAGATCGAAGGGTTGTATATCGACCGGAACGTATCGATGGCGGATCTCAAGAGCGTGTTGCAGACCTTTGCGACGGAGATGTTCGGCTCCGGGGTTAAGATCCGGCTGCGTCCGCACTTCTTTCCGTTCACGGAACCGTCGGTGGAATATGATTTTTCCTGCCACATGTGCGGCGGGAAGGGGTGTCCGGTCTGCAAGAATTCCGGTTACATCGAGATCGCCGGCGCCGGGATGGTCGATCCGGCGGTGCTGCGGAACGTAGGTTATGATCCGGAAGTCTGGAGCGGTTACGCGTTCGGGATGGGAATCGAACGGCTGGCGATGCTCCGCTACCGGATTCCGGATCTGCGGTATTTGTACGAAAATGATGTTCGTTTTCTCGAACAGTTCTGAGAAGATGGAGAACTGATTTTATGGATATTTCACGCAAATGGCTGGCCGATTACGTTACGATCGACTGCGATGTGGCGACGTTGTGCGACCGGTTGACGATGGCCGGAATCGAAGTGGAGGCGGTGGAGTCCGCGGGCGGGGTTCCCGCGGGAGTGGTGGTTGGCCGGATTCTGGAGCGCAAGGCGCATCCGGATTCGGATCACATGTCGGTCTGCCGGGTCGACGTCGGCGGCGGAGAGGTGTTGCAGATCGTCTGCGGCGCTCCAAACTGCGACGCGGGCAACGTCGTGCCGGTGGCGAAGATCGGAACGGTCTTCCAGACGCCGGAAGGGGAGTTCAAGATCAAGAAATCCAAGCTGCGCGGCGTGGAATCCTTCGGGATGATGTGCAGCGAACGGGAACTTGGGCTCTCGGACAATCATGAGGGGTTGATGATTCTCGATCCCGAGCTGGAACCGGGAACGCCGGTGGATCGGCTTTTCCCGGGGGATGTCAGGATTGAGGTGGAGGTGACGCCGAATCGTCCGGACTGGCTGTCGATGTGGGGGATCGCGCGCGATGTTTCGTGCCTGCTCGACACCGAAGCGAAATTGCCGGAGGTGGTCGTGCCGGAGTGCGATACGGTTCTGCCGCAGCTGGTGACGATCGAGGCGACGGATCTGTGTCCGCGTTACATCGGGCGCGTCGTGCGCAACGTGAAGGTCGGGCCGAGCCCGGCGTGGCTGCGGGAACGGTTGGAAAGCATCGGGCTGCGTTCGATCAACAACGTGGTGGACGTGACGAACTTCGTGATGATGGAGCTCGGGCAACCGCTGCACGCATTTGATTTGAAACGGTTGTCCGGGGAGCGGGTGATCGTCCGCCGCGCGGCTGAAGGGGAAAAGATTACGCTGCTCGACGGCCGGGAGGTGGAACTCGGTACGCGGCATCTGGTGATCGCCGACGCGGAAAAGCCGATGGCGCTGGCCGGTGTGATGGGAGGCGAATTTTCCGGCGTGAGCGACGAAACGACCGATATTCTGCTGGAAAGTGCGGTGTTCTTTTCGTCGAACATCCGCGCGACCAGCCGCGAACTGGGGATTTCAACCGACGCAAGTTACCGTTATGAACGTGGCGTCGATTACGATATGGCCGAACTCGCTTCGGATCGGGCGTTGCAGTTGATTCTGGCGACGGCGGGCGGGGAACTTGGCAGCGCGCGGATGGATGTGAACGGCGGCCGCCCGGCGGAGAAGGTGATTCCGTGCCGGTTCGACCGAATCCGGAGCCTGATCGGGACGGAGGTTTCCAACGAGCGGATGGTGGAAATTTTCCGCAAACTCCATCTGAAAGTCGATGAGATTACCGGGACCGGTTGCGTGGTGACAGCGCCGCTATTCCGCCTCGACCTGGAACGGGAGGCGGATCTGGCAGAGGAAGTGGCGCGGATCAACGGGCTTGACCGGATTCCGGCGGTGGCGGTGACCGGGAAGATGTGCGGATCGATCCGGGAGGATTCGTATGCGCGGCTCCAGGCATTGCGCGACAAGGTGATTTCGCTCGGATTGTTCGAATGCATGCATTACAGCGTGGTGACGCTCAAGTCCGCGCTGTCGGACAGCCGGTTCGAACGCGGTGATTTGATCGAATTGAAAAATCCGATCAGCCCGGAAATTTCGCTGCTGCGACCGGGGCTGCTCGGGGAGATGCTTGGAACGCTGGAACGCAACATTTCGCGTCGGAACCTCAATTTGCAGCTCTTCGAAATCGGGCGGGTGTTCTGCGGGAATCCGGAGAAATTCCCGGAGGAACGCTACGAACTTTGCATCGCACTGTCGGGTCTGCGCCATCCGGAGCGTTTTTCCGCGGAGCGGCGTGAGGCGTATGATTTTTATGATCTCAAGGGGCTGCTTGAATCGCTTTTCGAACTGGCCAACATCAAGCGTTACAAATTCGTTCCCGCAGATGATCCGCGCTTCCGGAAGGGATGTGCGGCCGAAGTGGTGATCGAAGGAAAAACGGCGGGGATGTTCGGGGAGGCGGCCGGTAAATTTACCGATTCCTGGCGTACCCCCTATGCGGTATTCATCGCGCAGTTGAGCGTGGATGTGCTGTTGGGAGCCGACCACGGCGCAGGACATTACCGGGCGCTGCCGCAGTATCCGGCGACGAGCCGGGACGTGGCGTTTCTGGCGCCGGCGGGATTGGAACACGCGGAGATTCTCGATTTCGTGCGGCGGTGCAAACTGCCGGATCTGGAATCGGTTCAATTGTTCGACGTCTTCGTTGACGACAAGCTTCGCGCGGCGGGGAAGAAGAGCATGGCGTATGAATTCGTCTTCCGGAATGCGGCGCGCACGCTGACCGACGCCGAAGTGAATGAACGGATCGAAAAACTGCGCGGCCGGCTGGCCGCCGAACTCAAACTGGAGCTGCGGTAAGAGAGATGGAGACGGCGGAGGAACTTCGGAAACGGATCCGCGCATTGTGCCGGGAGCGCAATGCGGTGATTCTCGCCCACAATTACGAACTTGGAGAGATTCAGTCGATTGCGGATTACTGCGGCGACTCGCTGGAGCTTGCTGTGAAGGCCGCGGCGACGGAGGCGGATGTGCTGGTCTTCTGCGGAGTTCGTTTCATGGCGGAGACGGCGAAGATCCTCTCGCCGGACAAAACCGTGCTTCTTCCGGTGCCGGAGGCGCCGTGCGAGATGGCGGAAATGGTCGACGCCGAGGAACTGCGCAAATTGAAGGCGCGTCATCCGGGCGCATTGACGATCTGTTATGTGAACACGACGGCGGCGGTGAAGGCGGAGTGTGATTTGTGCGTGACCAGCGGCAATGCGCTGGAATTGATTTCGCGCCTGCCGCGCGATCGGGAAATATTGTTCGTGCCGGATCGGAACCTGGGATCGTATTGTGCGAAAATGAACGATCGGGAGATGATTTTCTGGGAGGGCTGCTGTCCGGTGCATCAGAGGTTGACGCCGGAGATGGTCGAACGGCGGCGGCGGGAGTATCCGGGCGCGCCGGTGCTGATGCATCCGGAGGCTCCGCCGGAAACATTGGCGCTGGCGGATGCCGCTCTGAGTACGGGCGCAATCCTGCGCGAGGTGGCGAAACGGCCGGAGAAGGAGTTCATCATCGGTACCGAGATCGGTATTCTGCACCGGCTGGAGAAGGAGAACCCGCAGAAGCGTTTCATTCCGCTCTCGTGCGAAGCGGTCTGCCCGCACATGAAGCTGATCGAATTAACCGACGTGGTGGATGCGCTGGAGAAGACGCAGTATGAAATCCACCTGCCGGAGGAGTTGCGGCGCCGTGCGGAACTTCCGGTGCGGCGGATGCTGGAGAAAAATTTGGATTTTTTAAACAGTAAAGAAGAATGAATCGGGAGTGAAATCATGACCAATAAAGTTGCAGGGACGGTTTTCGAGGGGAAGCTCGACGCGAAGGGGTTGCGGTTCGGGATCGTCTGCGCGCGATTCAACGATTTTTTCGTAAGCAAACTGCTCGACGGAGCGATGGATGCGATCGTGCGTCACGGCGGAGATGCCGCGGATGTGAGCGTGGCGTATGTGCCCGGTTCGTATGAAATTCCGTTTGCGATCAAGAAATTGCTCGGGACGGGAAAATACGATGCGATTCTGGCGCTTGGCGTGGTCATTCAGGGGGCGACGCCGCATGCGGGCTACATCAACTCGGAAGTGGCCAAGTGTCTGGCGCAGCTCGGGCTGGAGTCCGGGATTCCAGTGACGTACGGGATGATCACCGCCGAAAATCTCGAACAGGCGATCGAACGCAGCGGCACCAAGGCCGGGAATAAGGGCGTTGACGCCGCGCTGGCCGCGATTGAAATGGCGAATTTGTGCAGAGTGATCCGGTGAGTGTGATGTTTGACGATGACCATGCGCCGGTTTCGTCCGGCAAGCCGCACGCCAAACGGCTGGGACGGGAGTTGGCGATGCAGTATTTGTTCCGCTGCGACATGCGCGACGAGATTCCGAGCGCGGCGACGTTCGAACCGTTCTTCGAACAGGTCCGGGAGGAACACGGACTGCGGGAGAACCGGCTGGCCCGCAAGGGACGCGAATATGCCGAACAGCTCTATCAGACCGTGGCGCTGCACCGGGAAACGGTCGATGAGGCGATCGCCCGCCGTGCCGAACACTGGGACTGGAACCGTTTGTCGCTGGTGGATCGGAACATCATGCGCATTGCAGTGGCGGAGATGTTGTATTTCGAGGACGTGCCGCCGGTGGTGAGCATCGATGAGGCGGTGGAGATCGCGCGGGATTATTCGGGCGAGGAGGCCGGCAACTTCATCAACGGCGTGCTCAACGGCGTCAAGGATACGCTCAAGCGTTCGCCGCGGGGCGAAAAGAGTGGTGCGACCGGGAAAAAAGAAGACGGAGGAGTTGAACCGGAATCATGAAGTCGATCTTCTCGATTTTCAAGCGCGGTCTGGAAAAGACCACCACGCGGGTGACGCGTTCGATCGCGGGGCTGTTCACGGGGATCAAGGCGCACGGAGCCGCGTCGTTCGAGGAACTGGAGGCGTTGTTGATTTCCGCGGATTTCGGAGTGCCGGCTTCGCTGCGGATCGTGAACGACATCCGCGACCGTTATGAACGCGGAGAATTGTCGACCGATGCGGATCTGGTGAAGACGGCCAGCTGCGCGGTACAGGAAATTCTCGGGCGGAACCGGCGGGAAATTCATCAGGCTCCGGCGGGAACGCCGACGGTGATTTTAATGGTGGGCGTCAACGGTTCGGGCAAGACGACGACGATCGGCAAACTGGCCGCCCGCTGGAAATCGGAAGGGAAACGGGTGATGCTTGCGGCGTGCGACACGTTTCGAGCCGCCGCAGTGGAACAGTTGCAGATGTGGGGTGAGCGGACCGGTTGCCAGGTGATTTCCGCGCGTCACGGGGCGGACCCGGCGAGCGTGGCGTTCGATGCGACGCAGGCGGCGGTTGCCCGCAACGCCGATTTTCTGCTGATCGACACGGCAGGGCGTCAGCACAATCAGAAGGGGTTGATGGATGAACTGGCGAAGATCCGCCGTTCGGTGGACAAGGTTCTGCCTGGAGCTCCGCACGAGGTGTGGTTGACGGTCGACGCGAGTCTGGGCGGAAATGTGCTCAATCAGGCGCGTGAATTCGGCAAATGCACCGGATTGACCGGGCTGGTGTTGACGAAGTTGGACGGTACCGGCAAGGGCGGAATGGTCGTTGCGCTGCATCAGGAGCTTGAT
>CALXNS010000008.1 GCA_944389815.1 uncultured Victivallis sp.
TCTGCGGATTGTCGAAGGAGTGAGTGCCGCCGAGGCGGCCGATTTTCCGGTGTCCGAGCCGGAGCAGATGTTCGAGCGCGAGGCGCATGCCCTGCGCGTCGTTGGAACCGACGGTGAAGATGCCGTCTAGATGGCGCGGGGCGGTGTTGATGCAGACCAGCGGCATGATGTGGCGTTTGCCCCAGTAACTCTCCAGCCCGCTCAATGAAAAAATCGAGATCGCACCGCAGAACTCCTGCTCTTCAATCAATTCCAGGCTGTGCGATGAAAGCACGACCGGCCGGAATCCCGCGGGTACCAGTTCCTGATGGAAGTGCGCAAGCAGCGTACCGAAATAGCCCGAGAAGGAGAAATCCGGCACGATCAACGCCACCGCCCGGCTCTCGCAGCGGTATCCGGCGCGCCGAGCCGCCAGAAGAATCCGCCGCCGGGTCTCGGGACTGATTTTATCGGAGTTGGCCAGCGCGCGGGAGACGGTCGCGGCGGAGACGCCGGTTTCGGCGGCGATGGATTGCAGAGTCACTTTTGCGGGGCGTCGCATGGATTTCCCTTCCTGGATAAGAATCTTTCTACATTTCCCGGTCCGGCGCGTCGTTTTCCCGGTATGCCGGGGCGACGGAAAACAAACTCCGGATACATGGTTCGGCAGAGGGGCGGTTTCCTGTTGAACCCGGATGAATTTCACTCATGCACGACACCGGTTGTGATTACTATACTTCGGGAAATTCAGTTTGCAAGTATGGAATGCCGTTTCGGCGGCCATCGCACATCTCCGGACAGAGCCGGGGACAGTCTTCCGGCAGAATCGTCAACGGCGTGTGAAAAGAACCGCACGGGAAAAAGAGAAGAAAAAATAAGCGCGCCGGTTCCGGAGTCCGACGCGCTTGAAGACGGCGTTTCGAAGATGGTTTATTCTTTCGGCCCTTCCGCAAGGCGGTACTGATACATTTCAGAACTGACCTTGCGGGCGGCATCGACCATTTCCTGGTAAGGAGTGTCGGTCACGTCGATGAATCCGCATTGGATGTTTTCGTCATCCGAAGGCCGGCCGGTGGTCGCCTGATCGCAATATTTGAAATAATGCACGCCGGCAATTTGAGGGTTCCACAAGGCGCTTCGCACGTACCGGTCGAAACCGCGCGCCCGTTCCGTCTGGTTTGCCGCGGCCTGCAGGCCGGGATGCGAGGGACCGCTGTTGGCGGTGCCGTAATGCCATTCGCCGACGACCACCGGCATATCGACTCCTTCCGGCAGACTCCAGCGGCCGATTTCCGGACGGTAGAGATTGAAGCTGCAGGCGTCGAGGTATTTTGCCGCAGTCCGAATGACTTTGACGTTCCAGTCGTTGAACCGGCAGCCGAAATAGAGTTTTCCAGGAGCCTCGCGGTTGATGACCGACTTGCAGGTCGCGAAGTAACGGTTGACGATCACATCGTTGAATTCCTCAAGATCCTGTTGCGCCCGTTTCGGATCGGACGGCATGTCGCTTTTTTCAAGGAAATCGTCGAAATCGCGGTAGGCGGTTCCCCACGCCTGGTTCAGCGCGTCGATCCTGCCGTATTTTTTCTTGAGATGATCCGCCATCGCGATTTTCGCCGGCTGCGTCGCGGGCGACCGCAGCGTGCCTTCTGCCAGGAAGGTATCGGTATCCCCCCATGAAAGTTCGTTGTCCACGAAGTACCCGATGCAGAAGGGATCGGTTGCCGTCTTCTGGAAACGCCCGCGCAGCGCGTTCGCCAATCCCGCTGCGAATTCGGGATTGAAGACATCCGGGAATTTCTGCCATCCGATGAGTTTGCACCCCTCGATGACCTGATAGAATTTGTCGAAATGCACCGCGGACATGTAGGGAAGGTGATTGTCACGTTCGAGCACCTGCTGTTCAAGCCAGTTGCCGTTGGTGTTGAAACCCCAGCTCCGGAGCCGCTGCTGGGAACGGTCGAGAAAGACGTTCCAGTGTTCCGCCGCGCCGTACTTCAGAATCAGGTTGTGGCGGTAGAAGTAGAATTGAAGAATGTTCTCCTCCTTGCCCTTGTAAAAACCGAAGCGGGGGAAATGGCGGGTTGAAAAGCAGACGGCATTCTCTTCGGTTTTTTCCGGCAATTTTTCAAAATAGGACTCCCGGCAGGTGATGCCGGTCGGATCGCAGGCGTCGAGCTCAATCGAATTCATGCCGAGCGACCAGAAAAGTTTCCCTTCCGGATCGACGAAAAACCATTTCCCACGATATTTGATCGTGCTCCACCCCCCTTTGCTGTCGAAGGTCGGTCCATCCGCCCAGCCGCCGAATTTCGTGCGTCCGGCTGTGCCCGGATGTGCGGCAAGATCACGATCCTCGGCCTCGCGCCGCTGCTGAAGTTCCGAGACGTCCTTGAGTTTTCCCGGCCATTCGGCGTGCTTGTACTGGCCGAATTCATCGATGAAGGGGTAAAATGCTTCCTTGCTCCGGAAGGCGTCCGGAAGCGGTTGTGGCGGGTCTTCAAGCCGGAAGTTGGAAAGTTCGAACTTCATGTCCTGATTTCCCGCGCTGCTCCAGATGCGGAGCTGGCCGACCTGGTCGGGAATGATGTTGTATTTGCAGTTCACCGCCCGGCCGAATCCGTCAAAAAGATACTGCATGCCCTGCGGAGCCCAGTCGGCAACCACGGCGGCGCGGCCGTACCGGACGCGAAGCGTCGCCTTTTCGCCGGGAAGCAATGCCACCGCACCCGGAGAAATATGAGAGAATTCGTTTGGTTTTTCATTTCTCAGATTGACGATTTCCAGATTCAGATGCATCGGGAAACGATTCTTGTTGTAAACGTCGATTGCAACTACTGAACCGGCGGAGAGGTCAAAATATTTCTCTCTGGCGGGCGTGATGACGACCCCCTGCCAGCGGTCCTTTCCCGCCTTGAGAGTGACGTCGATTTTGTCGCCGCGGACGGTGAACTCGCTGCTGGGGCAGAACGGTGAAATCTTCACCTCTCCCTTGCGGGAAATATCGAAAAGCGGCGCGGCTGCAATTTCCGTTGCCGCCAGCAGCAGCGCAGTAAGAGACAGAAACGATTTTTGCATGAAAAAATTTCCTTTCCGGTTGATGAACATGAAAATACGCCGGAAGCCCGTTCCGGCGGAATTTTGCTGGATTCAGAGCGCGCGCAAAGCACCGAAGTTGCTAAGAAAATAGGTGAGTTCCAGTTCCGAGCCTGCCAGTTCCAGCCCGGTGGTCTGAACGGCGTGACCGTCGGCGAAAACGCAGCCGCCGCGTCCGTTGTGCACCTCTCCGAACAGTCCCATCCACCACGACCAGTAGTGGTGCGTCCGGAAACGGTGATACACCTCGGTACTTCCTTCCAGAAAGTACGCGTCTGCAAAAAGCGGAGTCACTCCCGGACGTTTCATGCGTGTAGCGTGTGCGAATTGTCCCTGATAACCGTTGTTCTGATAATATTCGCCGAAATTGCCGAATGAGTCGAGAATTTTCTGCGGAACGCCGACGCCGTCTCCCGGCCAGTCGATGCCGCCGTAAACTGTTCGGCCGATGATGGTATGGGTAGGAGCTTTCGGGCAGGAGACGATGTTCCAGGAAATATAGTTGCCGTATCCTTCCTTTTTCCCTTCGGAAAGTTCCTTGCCGGTCCATTCTCCCCCGGCGAGAAAATTCGCCCAGATTCCTCCCCAATTCAGATATTGCCCCCAGTTCGGAAGCTGAATGCTGGTCGGGATTCTGCCGTTATAGTCATTTGCATACATCTGAGCGCCGAGAGCGATCTGTTTGAGATTGTTGATGCAGGTGCTCTCCTGCGCCTTGTCCCTGGCTTTGTTCAATGCCGGAAGCAGCATCGACGCCAGGATTGCGATGATCGCAATTACCACGAGGAGCTCTATAAGCGTGAAGCAATTCCGCATCGTGACGGTCGGAA
>CALXNS010000009.1 GCA_944389815.1 uncultured Victivallis sp.
CGGAGGCGCCTCAAATAAATATTCAGTCTGCAACCTGTCCGCTTCCATACGTGTAAGTTAATCGCCATAAATTACACGCCGCAAGCAGAAACCGCGAACGTCAGCTATTTATCATACCATCTCCTTAGTCGGACTAAAATTATTCTATCTAAGTCAACCTGAATTGAAATCCGGGAAGATAACGAAAGAATAATTTAGGCCGACTAAGTATATTATACTATATTCTGCTGTCAATGTCAAGAGACAAATGGAAAATTATCGGGAAAAGTGATGACTGCGGCCGTTGCAAAATTCCGGCCGCCGCGAAGCATCCCGTGACTTCTGTCGGCTGCGTCTGCAAATATCTGCCGGTCGCGGCCCGGCCGCGGGAGCCGATCCGGGGGGAGGCGGGGGATTCCGGTGACGCAAGCGCGACACCTGCGGCGGACAGATCGTCGGGTAGAATACGCATGTGTCCGCCCGGCAGCGGCATCTGATGAAGAGAGTCGGCTTGATGCCGTCGGTCGCGGAGATTCTGGAATCCAGAGAATTTGAAGAACTCATGCCGCGCCGCAATCTTCAAACCTTGATCGATGCGATCTCCTACGGGCGGCCGGGATGTCGTTTCTATTACTGGGCGCAGGTACGGCGGGCGCTCGAACCGGGTTTCGAACGGCTCTGGCTGAAGGAGACGACCGGCGACGTCGCTTCTGAACTTGCGGCGATGACCCGTGAAGCGAACGCATTGATTCAGGCGGCGGAAAACGAAGAGAATGCCATCCGGCGCAGCGGGGAGCGGGAGGAACAATGATGACCAAGATCTGGTATAAGAGATTCGCCGTCTTCGGTTTTCTCGCGCCGAACCTCTTCGGCTTTCTGCTTTTCGTGTCGCTGCCGGTTCTGGCGTCGATTGCGATCAGCTTCTTCCAGTGGGACGGGCTGACGTGGCCGCCGCGTTTCGTCGGACTGGATAATTATGTGGAACTTTTTCATGATGAGAAGTTTCGCCGCGTCTGGTTCAATACGTTGATTCTGATGACGGGGATCCCGTTGAACATCACGGTTTCGCTCGCGCTGGCGCTGCTGCTCAACCGTAAACTGCGCGGCATCGTCATCTACCGGACGATCTTCTTTCTGCCGACGATCACGGCGGGGGTGGCGATTTATCTTCTGTGGCAATGGCTCTACAACCCCAACTACGGGCCGGTCAATGCGTTTCTGGAGTGGTGCAATATTCCGGCTCCGGCGTGGCTTCAGAGTACGTTCTGGGCGAAACCGGCGTTGATCATGATGAATTTGTGGATTGCGGCGGGCGGCTTCAACACGGTGCTCTTCCTCGCCGGGTTGCAGAACATCAACCCGGAACTCTATGAGGCCGCCGCCATCGACGGCGCCGGCTGCGCCGCCCGTTTCTGGAACATTACGCTGCCGCAGTTGCGTCCGACGCTGTTCTTTATCGTAACGATGGGCGTCATCAACGGATTCCAGAGCGGTTTCGAACAGGCGTATGTGATGACGCGCGGCGGTCCGGACGGCAGTACGACGACGGTGGATTTCTACATTTACGATCTCGCGTACCGGGAATACCGGATGGGATATGCCTCCGCGGCGGCGTGGATATTGTTTGCGGTGGTGCTGGTGGTGACGTTGATTCACTGGCGTCACGGGAAAAAAGAGGTGGAGTGAAACGATGATGAAACGCAGATTTTCGTGGGGAAATCTTCTGGCGCATCTGGCACTGACCGCGGTCGGCGTCACGATGCTGCTGCCGTTCCTGTGGATGGTGATGACCGCATTGAAGTCGCCGACGGAGGTTTTCTCCGTGCCGCCGGTCTGGCTGCCGCGTCAGTTGCAGTTGCGTGACGGCGACTCCTGGCGCGATGTGGAGCTTCTGTCGCGCCGTCCGGCCCGATTGGAGGTGACGATTCTGGAAGGCGTTTGCGCCGGACGGAGCGAGAAGATCACCGACCGGCGATTGAAAGGCAGTGCCGCACACCCGCTCATCTGGGTGGATGAAGGCGGTTCTGCGCGTCAGTTGCGGGCGGTACGGATCGATTCGGTCGATGCTCCGGCGCGCAACCGGGTGCTGATTGCAGGCGGAGATGACACATCCGTCGAGGAGCGGGTGGTCGGCGATTCGGAATTGCGCCGGGTGGTGCGGTTCCGTTTCTCCAACTTCGTGGAGGCGTGGAGAGAGGCGCGCCTCGCGCGTGCGTATTTCAACAGTCTTCTGGTGGCGCTGGCGGTGACGGCCGGGCAGGTGTTGACCAGCGCGATGGCGGCGTTCGCCTTCGGGCGAATTGTTTTCCGGGGGCGGGATCAACTTTTTCTGGTTTATCTGGCGACGTTGATGGTGCCGGGATCGGTGACGATGATTCCGGTATTCATTCTGGTGCGGATGCTCGGGTTGTGCGACACGTACGCGGGGTTGATTCTGCCGCCACTGTTCAGCGCCTACGGCACGTTTCTGCTGCGGCAGTTCTTTCTGATGCTGCCGAAGGAGATCGAACAGGCCGCCGAACTGGATGGTTGCGGTTACTGGCGTATTTTCTGGAATGTCGTCCTTCCGATGTCGCGCCCGGCACTGGCGACGCTGGCGATCTTCACCTTCATCGGCAACTGGCGAAGCTTCATGTGGCCCTTGATCGTGACCAACCGGGCCGAAATGCGGACGCTGCCGTTGTCGCTGATCGGATTTCAGGGCGAATACATGACCGACTGGACATTATTGATGGCCGCTTCGCTTCTGACGATCATCCCGATGGTGATCGTCTTCCTCTGGGGGCAGCGTCATTTCGTTGCCGGAATTCAGCTTGGTGGCGTCAAGGGGTGAACTGCAACTTCTCCTCGCCGTGAGCGGGCGGGGAGACCGACTCGGGATGACCGAGATGAAGTTGTCTTGTAAAATTCAGACCGGCGTGTTATAGTATTCCTCAATGGAGGACTACTGCGATGACCCGCCAGAAATTATATGAGCTCGCCTGCCGGACGCTCCGGCCGCTCAAACTTGGTCAATTCGGAGAGTCCGGCATTGTGGCATGTGCGCTTGAGAGCACTTCTGGCCGGGTGTTCACCGGAATCTGCATTGATCTGCCGTGTGCGCTCGGCTTCTGCGCGGAACGAGCCGCGGCCGCGGAAATGCTCAAAGGCGGCGAATGTGTGGTTCGAAGAATCGTGACGGTGAATCGTGACGGTCGCATTCTCCCGCCCTGCGGCAGTTGTCGCGAGTTCCTCATGCAGCTGGGTGAATGCAATGCGGATGCCATCGTCGCCGTGGACGCCGGGCGCGACTTGCCGCTGGCACAACTGCTCCCCGAACGCTGGAATTAACCCGGACGGAAGTAATTTTTCCTGTTTCTTGAATTTCGCCGTCATCGGTTCCGGGGCCGTGCTCCCTGTGCGATGAAGTGGTTATGTGTCTTCGCACCACTTCATCATCATTTTCGCACCGGGAACAGAGAAAAACCTTCGTTCGTCAGCGTTTTTCTCCGGAGCGGCACTCGTAGAGTTCTGCACTGGCTTTGCGGGCGGCATCGACCATTTCCGCATAGGGGGTGTCGGTTATGTCGACAAAGCCGATCTGCATGTTTTCGCTGTCCAGCGGTCGTCCGGCGGTCGGTTGATCGATGTATTCGAAGTAATGACATCCGATTACGTATGGATTCCAGAGGGCGCTTTTGATGTAACGGTCAAATGCTCTTGCGCGTTCCGTCTGACTGGAGGTCGGGCAGAGCCCCGGACTTGCCGGTCCATGGTTGGTTGTGCCGAAATGCCACTCTCCGATGATGATCGGCTTGTCGACTCCCCGTGGCGGGCGGAAGTTCGCCACGGAATATTTGTAGAGATTGAAACTGAGCACGTCGACATATCTGGCGGCGATGCGGACGACGTTTTCATTGTAATCGTTGGGGAAACGGCATCCGAGGTAGAGCTTGCCGGGGGCTTCCCGCTTGAGCGTATCGCGCACCAGGGAGAAATAGCGCTCAATCATTTCGGTGTTGAAATCGACCAGATCCTTCCATGCGCGTTTTTCGTCCGGCAGCTCCGTCCGGGCCAGGAAATCATCCCAGCTGCGGTAATTTCCACCCCATGCCGCGTTCAGCCGTTCGATCTGTTTATATTTCCGCATCAACCGTTTCCCGAAGGCGATCTTGGACGGCTGAGTCGCCGGCGACCGCAAAACTCCGCGAACCAGTCCGGCGTCATCGCCCCAGGAGAGTTCGTTGCTGACGAAAAATCCGATGCAGTACGGATCGGAAAGATGTTCCTTGAGCTGCCGGAGATTTTCCGCAAGCGAATTTTCGAATTCAGGATCGAAAATTTCATAAAAATTGCGCCACCATCCTTTGTCGCCCGGAATGGATGCAACCGAACTGTCCACGGAAATTACATACGGCAGTTTGCTTTTTCCGAACAACTCGACCGGACTCCAGTTTCCGATCGTGTTGAAGCCCCAGCTTTTCAAACGTCGCGGGGTGCGTTCGAGGTGAATCAGCCAGCGGTCGCCGCCGAATTTCCGGATCAGATTATTTTCATAGAAGTTGAAAGTCGGCGTGACCTTCACATTTTTTTCCGCATAATAGCGCAGTCCGGGGTAGGCGGTGCGGAAACAGGCGCTGTTGAGGTTGTCGCGTTCGGGGAGTTTTTCAAAATAGTTCTCCCGGAGCGCCAGTCCGGTTTCCACCCAGACGCCAAGACTGTTGATTCCGAACGACCAGAAAAGTTTTCCGGACGGATCCACCAGGTACCATTTCCCCTTGTATTTGGCCGGGTAGAAATTCCCGGTTGCCGGATACGACGGTCCGGCGCTCCATCCGCCGAATTCGGTGCGATCCGCATTTCCCGGATGGGCGGCGAGATCGCGTTCCTCGTCGGCGAGGCGCTGGGCGAATTCGGCGTCACTGTGCATTTTTCCGGGCCATTGGGCGTGTTTATACTGACCGAACTGATCGATGCAGGGATAAAATGTTTCTTTGGACTCCAGCGCCGGGGACAATCCGGTGAAAGGTTCTTCCAGCCGGAAGTTGGAGAGTTCGAATTTCTGCTCGACTTCACCGTCCTTGACGAAAAAACGCAGTTGATCGACCTTGTCCACCTCCAAATTGAACTGCGGATCGTCAAAGCCGTCGAAGTTGACGAATAATCCGCCGGGCGCCCAGTCGATTCCCGGCTTGATGATCCGGCCGTAACGCATCCGCAGCGTCGCGGTCTCTCCCACATTCAAAGCGATTCCACCGGGCACGACGTGCCTGAACTGAGTATTGCTGCCGGGAACCAGGTTCACCACCTCCAGCTGCAGAACCGCCGGAAAACGGTTCAGGTTCCTGACGTCCACCGCCAGAACCTGGTATCCGGAAAGATCGAAATGCTTTCCCGGTTCGGGTTGGATAATCACTCCGGGCCAGCGGTCATCCGGATCCACCGGGATCGTGATTCTCACTCGATCGCGGTGAACTTTCCAGGAACCTTTGCCCAGCGGGAGAAATTGTTCCGGTTCGCTCTTTGACGGTTGAAAAAACGTCGCGGAACTGCCGTATGCGATTCCGGCGAACAATAAAACGACGAATACAGATAAAAGGCGCATGACAAATTCTCCGCAAATCAGAAATTCGGTGATGTCTCCCGCGGATGGAAGGGGCGGTCGGCGGGAACGTTTCGACGGTGGATGGTTTCGAGTGTGGATTTGAACAGAGATCGTTTCCCCCCGCGTGACGGATGAAACGCGGCGGGAAACGATTCTGTTTCCATTGGAATGCTCGACCGGTAAACAGCTTCGATGCCGGCCGCCGTCAGATGAACGGGCGGAATCCGGTTTTGTCCGCTTCGAAATTGCTTTCCATGCGTTTCCGGTCGACAGATTCGACGTGACCGTCTCCGAACATGACGTTCATGGCCTGCAGACTTTTGTGGCGGAATTCCGGATAATTGCTCCATGCGGAATTATACAGCGCAAAGAGCATGGCGGCCCAGGAGTCATTGCCGACGCCTTCTCCCATTACGATCTGGCTGGAGGGATTGCGCAATTTGAGCAGATTCCAGACGAAGTTGGCCGAGTTGCCGTTGATCTCAATGGTGTTGTCATATCCGATGATCTCTTTTCCGTCTCCGATGGCGACCGCGTAGGTTTTCCAGATGTCCTGATATGCGGAACCGGTTTTATAAGATTCCGGGCAGCAGAGGAACGTATTGCTGCCGAAGGACGGCTCGGGGATGTAACCTGTGTCGAATAACGTCTGCGCCCACGGAATTGCCCAGTTGGTGTTGCCGGGAGTGAGGAACCCGTTGTTGTCGCCCGAATACATCATCTGAATCGTGGATATTTGTTTGATGTTGTTGATGCACGAAGTGTTGCGGGCTGATGAGCGGGCCTGGTTCAATGCGGGAAGCAGCATTGCGGCAAGAATGGCGATGATCGCGATAACGACAAGCAGTTCGATAAGAGTGAATTGTTTTTTCCGCATGTTTTTTTCCTTTCACGGTTGAAATTCTCAAAGGAGAATTATTTTTCTTTATTTTCCGTTCGTTCCAATAAAATATCCGGAGCCGTCAACGTCATCGGAACGATGATCTGGACAGGTGTCGTTTCGTTTCGTCTCATTTTCTCCAGCAGCCACTTTGCGGAACGGAAACCAAGTTGATATGGGTCGCAGTGAATGCTTACGATTTCACTTTTCATACCCGGATGATGGTCAAAGGTGACCAGACAGAGATCCTCCGGAACGCGTATGTGATGAAGTTTCAGGATCGTCAGGACCGGTTGAGCAGCTTCGGCGAAACTGACCACCAGGGCTTCCGGCAGATCCTTTTCCGCGATCCAGTGGTGGATGGCTTCGATGTAACTGCTCAGGTTCGTATCCGGGCGCATTCTGAAATCGGACGGCCGCACCTGCAGGCCGCGCCAGAGCAGTTCGGCCTGGAATCCTGCGTAGCGGGAACGGTTGTGCGGATTGAGCAGGAAACCGATTCTCCTGAACCCGTGATTGAGCAGCCAGCGGCAGCAGAGCATACCGGACTCGAAGTTGTTCACGGTGACCATGTCTTCGCTGTCGGAATAGATGTCACCGGAAGTGATCACATAGTCGATACCGTTGTTCCGCAGATTGCGCCGCAGTCCTTCCGATGGATAGCCGACCAGGATCACACTGTCGTGTTCCGGATTCAGATCCGGCGGTTCTTCCGTGCCGGTGCGCAGAGTTCTGAGCTGAAGTCTGACATTTTCGCCGGCGATTCCATCCCGCACGCCGTCGGCGAGCAAACTGAAATATTCCAGCGCAAAAGGATCGCGCTGTTCCGGAAGCGGACACATCAATAATGTTATCACCAATTCGTTTTCTTCATCCTGAGGATGAATCAAGTTCAGAATCTCAGATTTGTAACCGAGGATCCGCAACGCCTCCAGCACGCTCTGGCGTGTCCGGCGGCTGATGCCGGGATGATTGTTGATCACCCGGGATACCGTCGATTGCGAGACGCCCGCCCGTAAAGCGACGTCGGTCATATTGACCGTATTCGCTCGTCTGATCGTCATTATTTAGCCCTTGATGTTTTTTGTTTGCTGTTACGGCTTTATTATGGTATAGTTTTATGCAAAAAGCAATCAGGAATGAATATTTTTTGCTTTTTTTATTTTTTTTATGAATAATTTATGCACATTTGTTTTGTTTTATGTTCAATTAATATGTTTATTATAAAGAGTTTATATTTGATTAAAGGCGTGCTTCCGTTCGAGAGGAGGCCTGTTGTGCGGATGTGCGGTGTCTTGCAATCATTTATTCATCCGCCGCAGTATGCAAGGCGGACGGTATCTGCTTTCTCAAATGGATGGAAGATGCTGTGCCGCGTTTGAGTTCCGCTCCGGGGATCAGCCCGTCTGCCGGAACTCAGCCGGGCAGTCCATGGACATCTACCAGTCACATAAGTATTTAAGAATAATTGTCGGAATCGATAATATACAATATACAGGTTCTATTATGAATTTATCAGAGACATACCTCGTATATGGATTTACCATATATGATTTTTGAGGGTTCATGAAAAAATGCTCCTCATTATCATGCATGTACCCCCACAACTCGCAGCCGGGAACAACCAGTAAGGCAATTGCAGGGAAACCTGCCAGTGATGAAAGATTCCAACACGCATTCCCCCATTGACTTTCTTCATATCGGCCCCAAAAATCGGGGTGCTGAAATTTATTCTCTTGTATCGCTTCAGTGTTACCGTTGTCGTCATTTGCGCAGGCAATACTCAAATTCTGTTTTCCGGGTGAAACTTTGACAGCATTGTTGTCATCAGCGTGAGCGATATTCAGACACGATACAGCGAGACATTGTATTGTAACCAATAATACAACTGGGATAAGCGCGTTTTTCATTCCAATTCTCCAATAAAGTTTCCTGCTCTCTGACTCGACTTTCCCTCTAGGGCTGTCGCGAGATATTCAACGCCGAACTTCACACTTCTGCTTTGCCGGCGCCGATCGATAAAGAATCGCGAACGCCGCCGCTCCGCCATTCCCGGTGCACACCAGGCTCTGTTCTGTTGTGTGTGTACCGGTTCGGCAGCGGCGGCGCCGCTTTCCGGAGAATGAACGCGCGGTTCGTTACTTGAAGCTCTTCGTTTCGCCCGGACGGATGAAACAGGATTGTTCTTTTTCCTCGTACCAGATGGTAACCGCGGTCGGGTTGTGGACGATGCTGCCGTCGGCGCTGGTCACGAGGGCGCGGAGCGCTTCAAAATAACGGTAAATTTCAATGTTCGTCGCATACCAGACATCCGGGAGATTCGTCATCATGCGGCAGAACTCCTCCATGTCGCTCCAGTTGCCGTTGTCGTCGAATTCGTATGCGTGCCCCCAGATGTAGAGCAGCGAAAGCGCATAGCGTTTGAAATCCCGGAAGGCGGCGCCTTTCTCGAGCATACCGCTGTGGTGACAGGTCGCGTCCCATGCCATGAAATTCTGCGGGATTCCGAATCCGCCGCTGGTGCGGGTGGAACGTGAATAGACGATGCCGCAGCTTCGGGCAATGTTGATGATTTCGTCGTTCCAGGTGCCGAATGGATAGGACATGCCGACGACCGGGTAACCGCATAGTTCCTCAAGCCGGCGCCGGTCGTCGAAGATTTCGCGGGCGATTTCCGTGCGCGGCAAACGTTCGAGGAAGGGGTGTGTAACCGTGTGGCAGGCAACTTCGTGTCCGGCATAGAGGGTTTTCACTTCCGATGGTTCGATGCAGCGGGGGGGGCGGAGCAAGCCGGAGTTCAGATGAAACGTGCCTTTGATGCCGTGTTCATTGAAAAGCGCGACGAGGCGGCGGTCCTGAACGACCCCGTCATCGTAACTCATGGTCAACGCTTTTGTTTTTCCCTCCGGAAACAAGAATCGGATTCCCATTTTTCAGCCTTTCCCAATGGTAGTGAAACATGATCTGGAATTTTTCTTCCGCATGATTAGTATAATGCCGTTTCCCTGAAAAAGCGAGACCGAAATGAACACTCCCTCGGGTTTTTCGGCGAAATTTTCCGCCGTAACTTGCATTTGAAGGGAAATCAAGTACATTGAAGAGTTGATTTTGAGAAACGAGAGCGATTTTCGGGAGGGATTCGGAGAAGATGGCTTGCGATATCGCGCCGGGGCGTCTGAAGCGGCGGGCTCTGGCGGAAATGCACACGGCATTTCGGAAGAGCTGGTTTCACGCGGAACCGGGATTCGAAGAGTTGGCAACGCGGTTCCGGGAGTCTCCGGAACTTTTTTCAGCGGGGGAGGTGATCTGGCAGACCCGAAACAAGATGGTTCGGAAGATGACGCTTCCCGCAGACGACGGCACGATGGTGACGGTCGCCCTGAAGAATTACCGTTGCGTAAAACCGCTGCGGTACATTTTCCGTTGTTCGAAAACCGCGTTGGAGGCGGCCAATTACCGGGTGTTTTCCGAACTGGGACTGCCGATGGTGAAGTTGTTGTTTTCCGGGGATGAGCGGCGGAATTTTCACTTGAAGAACTCCTTTCTGGCCACGGAATTCGCCGAAGGCTTCGTGGACGGCCGGGATTTCCTTCCCGACGGGAAGCTGCGCGGCACACCGGAACAGAAGTTGTTCATCGAACGCAATCTGGCGCTGGTGGGGAAACTGCATGCGCTTCACTGTTTTCACAAAGGCGTGCGGGTGTTCAATTTTCTCTGGCGGAAGAATGAGGACGGCACGATCGATATCCGCTGGATCGATGTGGCAAGCTGTCGTTTCCTGACGGTGCCGGAGTTCATATTCCGCAAATTTCTCCTCCACGATCTGGGGGATTTCTTCCGTGATCTGCAGCTCGATGACGCGGCGCTGCGTGAGGCGCTTGACGGATATTGGAAGAGCAATCCGCGCTGCGGCATGACGCAGGAGGAGTTGTTCAGTGCCGTCAAGGCCGCCGCGGCCCGGCCGCGATGACGGGGAGGGCGGCGGTCGGCTCCGGCGGTCAATTGCGAAAAGCAGCAACATCAGGCCGCATTAATGGAGAGATGAATTTCACGAAGCGCAGTTGCGAGTGGTTTTCCGGTTTTGAACAGATTTTTCACCCGGTTTTCCGCGTCGCGAAAAGCGGCCATGGCCGCCAGCGATTCGGCCGGATCTCCTGAAACGCGCCAGAGGCCGCGCGGCACGCTCAGGCATCCGGCCGGGTTTTCGAGAAACCCGCGCACGTCTTTCAATGGGTAGCCGAGAAACGCACCGATTTCATGCGGAAAATCACGATTTGTTTCGCACCGGTGTGCCAGTTCGTCCAACGCGCCTGAGAGAGTGCCGCTGTAACCGCATTCCCGCAGAAACGCCGCCTGCTGCGGTTGGGCCAGGTGCCGCGCCAGCACGGCGGTGCGATAGAAGAGCACCACCAGATTGTCGTTGTTCTGCTTCAAAATCCGGCATTCGAGTTTCAATTCAGACAGAATTGCCGATGCGTGCATACTGAAAAGATCGAACTGTTTCCCGACGGCCGGGTGCCGACAGTTCGTCAACCGCAGCAGACTTGCCGGCTTTACTTCCAGCAGCACCGGCGCGAGCTTCTCCGCCAGATGACGGATCAAACAACACGTTTTCGGGCACTTCTCCGTTTCCATACAACCCTCGCCAAACTCAGGAATTATCCTTGTCTAATTTTGTTTGCAAATAAAAAATCTCACCTGATTCAATATAATACGATGGAAAGAGGAATGCAAGATAATAAATTAGAAAAGTCTAATTTTTTGTTCAAGCTTGTTTCTCCTGTTGCGAGGGGGGGAGTGCGAGGGGGAAAATGCATGGTTGAAATGAGATGGGAAAAGAGCGGGAGATTGCTTGAAAATTGAGTTGAGGCGCTTATATTCTCTTCCATGCTGTCGCCGCAGCGGAAGAATGTGTATGAGATGTGCAGCGAGCGGGGGAGGGCGGATTGTGCAAAGGAAACGTGCGGGGCGGAGGTGGTTTCCCCTGTCAGTGACATTGGCGGGGATGATTTTGCTTTTTTGTGGTTGTGCCGGAACCGGGATTTCGCTGACGCATGAGGAGATGTACGAGGATTATGACTTTCTGGTGGCGAACTTGCGCGACAGAATGCCGCACGCAATCCCGATCCGCGAGGCATACCGGCTTGACGTCTGGGAAAAACTGGCCGAATACCGCAGCCGGATTTCCGGCGTGAAGGACGCACGTGAATTCGCGGTGCTGGTCGGGGTTGCGCTCGAAAGCTGCAAGGGACATCATCTCGAATTGACGAGAGTTTCAGATGACTGGCCGCCGGAACTTCTGAAGGAACTCTTCGGCGAGGGGCCGGAAGGGGAAGAGGCCTTGCGGGTGAATCGAAAACTGACGGAATATGCGCTGCCTGAAGTATTCCGGAAGACGCCGTATCCGGAAAGTTTCCGTTTTGCATATTTTGAAGGTGAGTATTATCTCCCCCGGGCGTTCCGCGTCAACGGCCGGGAGTATCCGCCGGAGTTGAAATTGCTGGCGGTGGACGGAAGGCGTCCGGAGGAGATCGAAAAGGAGATCCTGGATTACGCCTTCGAGTTTGACAAGAAACGTAATCGCTTCTACCGGAATAATTTTTATTGTTTCACTCCGCCGCGGATTCCCGGGGAACGAAGTTTCAGCTTTCAGTCGCCGCAGGGGGAGAAATTCGATATTACCGTGCGCGACGGAGCGGAGATCATCGTTCCCGGCGCGCCCGGAATGCGGCGGCGGATTCCCAATCGGCCGCAGGTGCTGTATCTGGAGAAATACCAATTGCTGTATTGCCGGATTCCGAGCATGGATATGCGCGATTGTGAATTTTATCTCAAGGAAATGGAACGCATTCGAAAGGAGCATCCGGTACGTTTTGCCGCGCTGGATATCCGCCATAATGGTGGCGGTTCGGATCTCGTGCCGTTTCAAATCATTCTGGCATTGCAGCCGCGGACGGTGATTCGGAACAAATTCGCCTACATGGCAACGGAGCGTCAGCGGTGCGAACTCCTCCGGCTCGGGCGCGATCTGAATGATTTCCATCTGGAGAAGATCGATTTTCTGGATGGAAATTCCTATCTGATTTCGGAACATTCTTTCGTTGACGATACCGTCCCGGCGGAGGCCGAAAATCAGATCGAGCATGTATACGTCCTCTGCGAAGATGTTTACAGCGCCGCCGGCACGTTGTCCAGCCGGATCGCCCGGGACAACGACAACATCACATCGGTCGGATTTCACAATCCGCGGCTCCTCGGGCAGGGCGTTAACCCGAGTATTTTCACGCTGCCCCGCAGCAAGCTTGCGATCCGTGTGGAACCGGCGCTGGATATCACCGGCTGCCGGACGGCGGCGGAGTGTCTGCACGATGAAGTCGAAGTGGAACTGAAACTTGCTCCGGAGGAATATTTGAATTACTGCCGGAAATTTACCGGTCCGACTCTCACTCCGGATTATCTGCTGCATGATGATCCCTTCATGCAGCGGATTTTTTCATTGCTTCCTGCGGAAAATCAGAGGATGGAGCGGGGAGCCCGGTCGGGACGGATCAACGGAACATAGGAGGTGGAAGATGTTGATTTCTGGTTGGACGGTACCGTTGCAGCTGCTTTGGGTGGAATTGCAGCAGTTGCAGGACGAAGGTGTGGAAATTCCGGATGAAATCCGAAAGCAGTGTGCGAAGCTTCGACCCGGTCAAGACGACTGGGCGCCCGAACTGGAGCAGATTTTCGCCCGTTTGAGTGCGCTGCCGATTCCCGCCGAGCGGCAGCGGGAGGAACCCGACGACCTCGAAGCGATCCGGCTTCTGCGGCCGGAAGGCCCGCGCCGGTTGGCGCTGCGCCTTTCCGACCGGGAACTGCTGGAGCGTTATCATGGCGCCTGGCGCGGCCGCTGCGTCGGTTGCGCGCTGGGCAGACCTGTGGAAGGAAAATCACGTACCTGGATCCGGGAACTTCTGACTCTTCAGGGAGAATGGGAACTGCATGATTTCTTCCGTGGCGGTGATCCCGCCCTCTGGGCGCCGCGGTCGCAGCGGGAAAATATCTGCTGCATGGAACCGGACGACGATATCCATTACACCCTGATCGGACTGCGCGTCATGGAGGAGAAGGGAATGGATTTCCAGTGGTTTGATGTGGCAGACGCGTGGAATCGATATCTGCCTTACAACCGGATCTGCACGGCGGAAACTCAGGCGCTCCTGAATTATAATCTGCTTCGACCGCGCCTGGGTTCGCCCGGAGGTGTTGCCACCGCGGAATTCACCCGCCGGCACAACAATCCCTACCGGGAATGGATCGGCGCAGCGATCCGGGCGGATTTCTGGGGATATGCGGTGCCCGGCGAGCCGGAACTTGCCGCTTCGCTGGCCTATCGCGACGCCTGCTGGACGCATTCGAAAAATGGAATTTATTCAGCGATGTTCCTTGCCGCCGTCATCAGTGCGGCGTTCGTCGAATCCGATCCGGAGAAATTAATTCAGATCGGATTATCGGAAATCCCGCGTCGATGCCGTCTGGCGGAAGCCGTGCGCCGGTCATTGGAATGGCACCGGGAATGCGTCGAGTGGAGCAGCTTCATGGATCGTTTCGACGAAACGTATCGTGAAATGTCCGATGTTCACGCAATCAATAACTTGCAGATTGTCATCATGGCGTTGCTCTACGGGGATCAAATGATCGACCGTTCGACCGCGCTCGCGGTCATGGCCGGGCTCGACACGGATTGCAACGGTGCGACAATCGGTTCAATCACCGGAATACTCAATTGGGAAAGTGTTCTGGCCGAACGCTTGAATGACACGATTGAACCGGATTTCATTGGCGAAGGCCGCTGCCGGATTCGGACGTTGGCCGAACGTACGCTTGCCGTCCGCAACCGGATTGCGAAATCTCGTGCCTGAGAGCGTATTGAGGATGAGGAGCCGGAGTGTTTTTTCCGACACCATCTTCCCGGCAACTGCTCGCTCGCCTGGAAGATGGTGCGGAGAAATCCGGCATCCCGGCTTGATTTTTTCCGGAGTTCAGGTATAATAAGAGCTGCATCAATGGAACTGAATGTTCCGTTCAATCAATTCCGGCAACAGGCGTCTTGAGCGGCGGATTGACCGGAGAAACAGGAGAATTTATTGACAATGCAGATAAGTGGTACCTTTCTTGATGAGATCAGTCACGACATTCCGCACCAGAACTGGGGACGCATGGAATGGGATCGCGATTTCAGCACGATGAAATCAATCGGAATTGATACGGTCATATTGATTCGCTGCGGGCACCGCCGCTTCATCACGTATCCGTCACGATATCTGACCGAACACGAAAATTGTTACATGCCGCCGGTGGATCTGGTGGATCTCTTTCTGGATCTGGCGGAAAAGTATGGTATGAAATTTTACTTCGGCTTGTACGATTCGGGCAAATACTGGCACAATCACGAATGCGAACGCGAAATGGAGATCAGCCGCGCGGTGGCCGATGAAGTGTGGAGCCGTTACGGCGAACGTCGTGCGTTCGGAGGATGGTATTTGAATTTCGAAGTGAGCCGCGCGTTTGCGGGGATCACCGATTTGTACGCCGGGATGGGGCATTATGTGAAATCGCTTTCGGGGAATCTTCCGACGATGATATCGCCGTACATCGACGGCATCAAACTGGCGGTGCCGGGCGAACAGCTCTACAAGGAGGACGCCATCGGTCTCGAACAGCACGAGAAGGAGTGGAATGAAATTCTCAAGGGCGTGCAGGGCGCGGTGGACATCGTCGCATTCCAGGACGGACATTGCGACTATCATGAACTTGCCGACTATCTGCGGGTCAACAAGAAGCTGACCGACCGCTACGGCATGACCAGCTGGACGAACTGCGAAAGTTTCGACCGCGACATGCCGATTCACTTCCTGCCGATCAAGTGGGAGAAGATGCTTATGAAACTCGAAGCCGCGAAGGCCGCAGGCATCGAAAAGGCGATCACCTTTGAGTTTTCGCACTTCATGAGTCCGAACTCCTGTTATCGTGCGGCGGGGCATCTTTTCGACCGCTACTGTGAATATTTCAAGCTTGCCGGCTGGAAGTAAGAACCGTTTCGTCCGGCCTGAACATAATCCGTGAGAACGGGGGCGCGCAGAGGAGGATTACACGGTACAGATCCCTTTCATGATTTTGTTGGGTTATCGCAGGGATATGACGAATGCAGACCTATTCCGGAAAATTCTTCAACTTGATTCCGGCGCTCAGACCATCAGCAACCAGACTGCGATCTATATCATGCAACCATTTTACAGTTTTGAGCAAGTTATAGGGGATAACGCCACGATCAAACAGCATATCATATTCGATAGCAATGAATCTCGTATCGTCATCCTGCTCTTCTTTGTATATGGTTTTTACCAGGATTCTGTTCAGATTACACTGATTGGCAAAAGCAATGCATTGATGCGGCTGGACATCATTCTCAATTTTGTGAAACATGAAAAAGTGAATCAGCGAGCGATTGTCGTCGATCCTGCATCCGCTCCAACTCTCCATGTCGTAAATGCCGATGAGTTCCCGTTCCTCATCGATGTAGCAGTCAAAGGCGATATTGAATATATCGTGCAATGCTGACAAGTTTACATCTTCTCTTTCAATTACTTTGGTGGTCATCTTCCAGTTTCCCGTTGTTTGAAGTTTCAAGGCGAACTGTTATCTGATGCGGAGATATGCGGGGAATCTTAGCCGTCTTGCGGGAAATCGAAGCAATAAAAACGTCAATCTCATGCGTTGTACAGAGATTCCGTCGGGAGGTGGTAATTTACGCGGCTGGAAGTGAGAAGGCAGCCGGATTGGCCTCTCTCCCGGCTTTCGGAAGATTGGAATAAGCCGCCTTTGAATGACGGCGCGAATATGCGGCTCGACTTTCAATTCCGGTCGGCAGGCGCTTTTGCCCCATGGCACTTGACCGGAAATTTCCCGTGTCGTTTCAGATATGGCCCGGACACGCCGATATCCCAGAGATGGAGATGTTTCACCTTGAATGATTCAATCCGAGACAAGACAAATTCCTGTCAGCCAGAAGCATGATGCCATTCACGCCGCTTCACCAATCATTTTTTTATCCGGTGTAACAGACT
This sequence comes from uncultured Victivallis sp., assembly GCA_944389815.1. Lineage (GTDB taxonomy): Bacteria > Verrucomicrobiota > Lentisphaeria > Victivallales > Victivallaceae > Victivallis. The sequence goes on from CALXNS010000009.1 coordinate 16,553, forward strand.
CTCTCTCTCTTAGGAGAACACATATCTTGCCGTGTCATACTTCATATCAATACGGCACAATCCCGCGCCTCCAGACAGACCCGGTTCACTGCGAACGTTTCCGCGTCTCCGGAAAAATCTTCGGGTCGCTTTCTCAGATTCTGGATGAACTCTTCAAAGAGTTTCGGTTCCCGCGATGTTAACGGCATGACCTGTTCGCCGGCTTCATCAACCAATGTGACAACACCGTTTCGGATTTCCAGCACTCCTGAAGTGCCGGCCACCCGCAGCTGATCGTCGCCGTGCGTGGGGGCGTGGGCGGGTCGCAGGTAATCGATCGAAACCTGAGCCTGTACGCCGTTCTTCATGACCATCATGCATTGACAGGCCATTTCCAGGTCTCCGTAATTGTGATTGTCCGAAGTGGTCTGCGTCGCCTGACAGTATTCTGTTTCACTGCAGCCGGAAAAGGCCAGAATCCACGAAAACGCATGAATGCCCACCCAGGGAATCGTGCCGCCGTAGGTCGCGTGATGACGGAAAAATTCCGGTCGTTCGCCCAAACGGTAGGATTTCTGGGCGCGGATCATTTTTACTTTGCCGACCCTTCCGGCGCGAACAAGTTCGAGTGCGTGCCGGAAGGGCGGATCGTTCTGCACGCCCACCATGGCCCGGATGTGTTTGCGGCTCGCACGCCAGGCGTCTTTGATTCGTTCGAGGTCGGCGAGATTCAATGCGATCGGTTTTTCGCAGAAGACGTGACACCCGTGCTCCAGAGCGAAGCAGCTCATTTCGGCATGAAGTTCAAAGGGGCCGTCGACGACGACGCAATCGGGACGCAGTTCGGCGATCATCCGCTTCCAGTCGGTGTGGATTTCCGGTGAAAAGCCGGCAGTTCGAGCCATTTGAATCAACGCGGCGGGAGAATCCTCACACCCGGGGGAGATTGCGCATAACTGCACTTCCGGGAGTCCGGCGAGACTCTCGAACACCTGTCCGGCATGTCCTCTTGAACCGATTACGCAAAGTTTCATATTTGGCATTCTCCTTCTGTCATGCGCCCGTCGCTTCCCGGAGAAAATACATTTTCCCGTGAAAAAAAACTTGACGGACGCTGTTTTTCATGGTAACTGTAAAGAAATTCAACGCAATATGACCAGCAGCAAAAAAATTTTTCAGCAGGATATTCCATTCTGCTGCAACCGGAGGCACATGAAATATCGATCCGGCATCGCGGCGATTTTGACGGCGGGATTCTTCTGGACCGGAAGCTCTGCGGACGTTCCGCAAATTGAGGCGGATTTCGCGTGGCGCATGGCGGAGCGGGCAGTGGCCGAAGGGCCGCGCATTTCCGGTTCGAAAGCGGCATGGCGTTCGATTCTCTGGATGAAACGGGAGGCGGAAAAATATCCCCGGTTCCGTTCCCGGATCATGGAATTTTCGGAAGAGATTTGTACGGGGGAGAAGATCACATTCCGTAATTTGGTAGTGGAAATTCCGGGTCGTTCCGGGAAATTCGTGCTGGTTGGCGCACATTACGATACGAAATATCTGCCGGATGCGCCGCGTGAGTTCGTCGGTGCCAATGACGGCGCCTCCGGTGCGGCGGCGCTGCTGGCGATGATCCGGGCGATCGACCGGAGCGGCGAGATGCCGCCGCTTGGAATTCGCTTCGTGTTTTTCGACGGCGAGGAGTGTCGGGTCGAATATGCCCGCAACGATGGACTGCACGGCAGCCGTTATGAAGCGGCTCAACTGGCGCGAAACGGAATGCTGCGGGATTGCCGGGCGATGCTGCTGCTGGATATGGTCGGCGACCGGGAGCTTTCGATCACGTTTCCGGCGGGCTGCGATGCCGCCCTCCGGCAAACGGCGCGGGAAGAGGCGGCAAAATTGGGAATGCAGCGTTTTTTCGGCGATTATTCCGGTGACATTCTCGATGACGATCTGCCGTTCCGGGCGCGGGGCGTTCCCACGATCAATTTCATCGATTTTTGTTACGGACCGGGGAATCGTTACTGGCATACGACGGAGGACCGGCTCGACAAACTCTCCCGGGAGAGTTTGAAAACCGTTGCCGACGTCGCGCTTGCTTTGATCTGGCGGCTCGGTGAAGAACAGGCGCATCGTTGAACCGGTCATGATATTGAAATTTCATCGCTGCCTTCCGGCAGCGGGAGCGGTTGTTCCACTTCACTGCCGCGGCCGAAACGGATCAGGAATGCCGCACGCCGGAGTGCGGCGGGCGCGGAATATTCCACATGGGCGGTCGTCATCGACTCCTCCGGGGCGTTGCCGCGCGTATCACTCCTGCGGGTGGGTGTAAGACCGGTCGTGAGCGGCGTCAGGCGCAACCGGACTTCATCGCCGTAGTCGGCATCGACGCCGCCGTCCGAATTGAGCTGGATCCGGGGCGTGCCGAAGTGGAAATGGTAACTGCTTTCCACCGGCTGTTCGTTCGCATCGACGACCAGGAAGGCATCCGGTGCCAGGCGGACGATTTTGCGGAAATGGTTGAGCTGCTGCCGGCGCGGAATGATCCGACCCGCCGTGAAGGTGAAGTTCGCCGGAACGAGTACGGCAGCTTCCGGAAACGGCTCCTCGAGTTTCATTCCGAGCGGCCAGCCCCGGGTGCAGCGGAAGTGATAATTGTGGATCGCTTCTCCGGGGATCGTCCAGCGGCTGTGGCCGGCATCGGAGAATTTTTCCCGTCCGGCGGTGCGGCCGCCGAATCCGGCGTCGCCGATCAGCATGCGGTTGAAGGCGAAAAGCTGGAAACTGCCGTCGTCATCGTGATGGTGTGCCCACGCGCTTCCGGTGCGCAACGCGAGCAAAGTTTCCGAATTCTCCAGTCGATCGCGGAAGAAGATGCCAAGTCCCGGAAGGTATTCGTTTCGCCACGGGATCGGCGTTTCGGGCAATGTTTCCGCAGGGCTGCCGCCGCACTCCCGCGCCATGCAGTTGAGCAATGCGGCAAGTTCGGGATCGTGAGGCGCGACAGCAAGCGCGAAATGCCGCCACAGAATCCTGTAAGGCTCGATGGACGGCTCATGGTCTCCGAATGCGACCAGATGGCGGAAGTTGCCGGTGAGCCGGTCGCGCGGTGAAAGTTGTGCGACAGCCGCGCGAAGCATCCGGCGGAACCGCGCATCCACGAAGAAATCATGTTCGCCGCGGTCGCGCAGCATCAGCAGGAGCGGCAGCACGGTCAGGAGCACATGCTGGAAATAGGTGTGGCTCTCCTCCCATACGCCGCTTGAATAACAGTGGACGTCAAGTTGGCGCGAGAAGAGACGGATGAATTCGGAACGCCATTTTGCCGCGTCGGGGTGATTCGGATAGATCACCCCGGCAGTCCCGGCGAGGTTGATGACATCGGTGTAAAAGTTCTGATTGGCCATTCCCATGAGGGGAACATTGAGTGCATCGGGATCATCCGCGGGGAGCATGGCGGATTCGCCGCAATAATAGTCCGGCAGGGACATCAATTTCGCAAGCGTGAGGATTCTTGCGCGGGTGAGGCGCATCTCTTCAGGAGAAATCTTACCTGCGGCCGCGGCCTCTTCCAGCAGGAACATATATGGCGCGACCCGCCGGGAGGAGACCGGGTTGGTATTGGCGGCGCCGCCGCCGTACCAGAAAGCCTCCAGCCGGACCCGCAGAAAATCGCACATTTCCCGGAGGAATTCCGGTGAATGCAGATCCGTCGGAGCATCCGGCGCGAGGTGGCCGCGCATGAAGTCGGTCTTCCCGTTGAACGACCAGAGTTCGAGCGGGGCAGGGGTGGCGTCGAAAGTCATGTCGAGCAGTTTTTCAAGCGGCAGAAGGCCGCGTTGAATATGGATTTTACGCAGCAGAGACTGCTGTTTCTGAAATTCGGATGCAGTTCCTGAGGCGATGAAGTGATCGAGCGGGGGGACGCTCCGGGTGAGATCGTCTCCGGCTTCCGGCGTGAATGTCGCCGCATCGGCGACGGTCAACGCCCAGTTCCGTTGTCCGGAACCGAGCCACGCCTCCCAGCAGAGCGAGGCGGTGCATTCGGAGTGATCCCGGGCGGGGATCTGTTCGGCTGCGGACGCCGGGAGTGCGTCGGCCTTGATTTCCGGGGGGATCAGCCGCCGGGTGAGACGGCTGCCCCGGCGGAGCCGCCGCATCCACACGTCGATGGAGTTGAGGCGGTCGCCGCGCCAGCTTCCGCCCTGAAGCGTGACGGCGCCGAACCGGGTGTCTTCGAAGGGCAGTGCAAATCCGAAGCCGTCCGAAAGGTCGAGCTGTGACTGCTGGCTCCACGGTCCGAGCCGGGCGAGTTGCGTATCGATGAAATAATGCAGTTTTTCGGTCCGATACGCCGGAGTGGAGTCGAGAAAATATCCGGTTCCCGGCAGGGCGGCTCCGTCGAAAAGCCAGACGAGCTGGTCGGATTCATCGAATGCGGATTCTTCGTCGATCCGGGCGAAACATTGTCCGGCATCGAGGGTGATCCGCGTTTTGTGCTCCCGGCCGTCGCTGAGGATGGCGCGGTATTCGACGACGGAGCGTATTGGTCCACGTTCCAGGATGGTAACGCTGGTTTCGGCAATCGGCAGAAGTGTATCGAAGAAGGTGGTGCCGAACCACGCGCCGCCGGCACGGCGGATTCCGCTTACCGGGCCCGGCACGGAACAGGCTGGAGGAGAATTCCATTTTCCGCCCCGGGGAATTCGAATTGCAAGCTGTCCGTTTTCCAGAATGGAATCTTCTTCTCCGACGTTCAGACGAACCGGATCTTCGATCCGGCAACTTTCGGAACATTTCAAATAAAGTCTTTCATAGGGCGCGATCGCGACGGCCAGAAAACCGCGGTCGGGGTTCCGGCTGGAGCGCTGCATAGGAAAATTGCGTCCGTCCGGAGTGATCCAGGTGCACTGCTGCACGGTTTCAGCCAGAGGCGGGAAGTCGAGTTCGACGACCTGGAATTCGTGGTTCAGGCCGCAGAATTCCTCAAGTTGCATGGAGCGCTCTCCGGGCGAAAAGTTCAGCATTTTGGCATTCATGATTATTCTCCGTTTCGGGATCCGCGATTCACCTTCGTCATCAGTCAATATACAACGGAATTCATGCTTTTCAACACAAAATCAAACAATTGTTATGAAATTTATTGAGTTTATTTTTAAAAAAAAGTTAAAAATATTCCCACAAACTGTTTGCTTTTGACGGCGTTTTGTGTCATAATATTATCGTAGACGGATACGATATTAAGATGCATGTGCCGGGCAGCCTGCTGCCGGAACATGAAAACAAGGGAGTCAGGCTTGCAATGAGAGAATCCAGATCCTTTTTTACACTGATCGAGCTCCTGGTCGTGATTGCGATTATCGCCATTCTCGCCTCGATGCTGCTTCCGGCGCTGAATAAGGCGCGCGACCGCGCAGGCGAGGCGGTGTGCGCCAGCAATCTCAAGCAGATCGGCACCGGATTGATGATGTATGAGAACGGGGAATATTTTCCGCCGGCTTTCGACAACACCAGCCCGCTTCCATGGCAGACCTGGTATCAGGTTGCCTATTATCACATGGGAGGCGGCGAGATGTCTTATATGGCCAACCGCGGAGCGGTACAGACCGATGCGTTCCGCTGCGGTCGTGACCGTGGCAAGCCCGTAAGCAAGAAGACCCGGGTCAGCTTTGCGCTTAACATCGGATACGGGCGTTATACGGATAATACGGATTATGATCCCACGCGGGCGTTCCGCTATGACCGGGTCGAACAAAGTTACGGACCTACGAAAAGCAACAGCCGTTCGGCGATTATTCTTCTGTCCGACCGCTACTTTCCGCTTTCTCCGGATAGAGATGGTGAAAATGACTGGGGAGGTGGATGTTACACCAACTATGCCGGATTTGGTTTGATCAGTGCAAGCAGTGCGGCTTATAACGGGAAAATGGCCGGTCATAACGACGGTACCCGGAATGGGTTGATGATGGATATGAGCGTCAAGCATTTCGGACATGAGGTGTCGACCGTCGATCACGAACGCCGGCGCTGGTTTGAATACCGGATCAAACGGTAAGGTTTCGTGATTTTCGTCGTGCGCCGGGTCCGGCTATATTCATAAGAAATCAGACGAACAGCTCTGCTTCTGTTCTGCCGAAGGCGTGGGAAGTTCGCTTGCGGCGAAAGTGGTGTGCATCGCGCAGCATTCAACAACAGATTTGCCGGCTGCGGCGGATGCGCATTCTTTGTTGTCGGAACCGCCCCTCCGGGCGCGAACGGCTGCGGCGGAACAAGACTTCATTCATGACACTTTTTTAAAGGAATATACTTAAGGAATCGGGGGAGCGAGGGATGGGATTTTCTTCGAGAATGTTGTTTGCCGCGGGGATGCTGCTGTGGTTTGGAGGAAGTGCGGAACTTGCCGCACAGATGAAGACCGGCGAATCGATGCGCGACTGGTTCGAGGTGTTCGAACTGGACGGAGCGCGGCGCGATTACGATTACCGGCTGACCGCGTTGAAGACCAGCGGCGAGGCGAATATCTTCTATCCGGGCGAACAGCCCGAACTGGAGTTCCAGATCCGCAATCTCACCGACGCTCCGATCCGGGGAACCGCTGAAATCACCCTCTTCAACTGGGGCACGCGCAACGTTTACGGCGACATCTGGCAGCCGAAGGTGATTCCCGGCGGCGAAGTCGATACGATGGAAGTGGAAATTGATCTTGCCGCCGGCGGATTCCAGAATTTCCGGATTCAGCCGGATCTGCCGGAGAAATTCGGCGGTTACGCGCTGCTCTTCGATCTGCCCGGACGCGGGCGGCAGTTCATGACGTCGATCGTGCGGGCGATGCCGAGCGTATCGGAGCCGAATCAATTCCCGAAGCAGTCCGCCGAACAATTTCCCCCGGCGGCGCTGGAACGTCTCGGCGTGCAGGCGATTCGTTTCGGCGTGCCGTTCGACGTGGATCCCGCGGCGCGGGCGCGCACGATGGCGTATTTGAAAGAGTCCTTCGAAGCGCTGAAAAAGCACAACATCGCCGCCACCATCGAAATCGGCGCAGGGCAGGGCGGCAATCCGCTCAATCAGCCCCGGCCGCATTTGAGTGACGACGACGTTTTGCTGCAGACCAAAAGCGATATGGCCTGGCTGCCGCAGTACGATGAGGAGTTCGGGCGTTTCTGTTACGAAATTTTCTGTGAATACGGCTGGCCGAAGGGGCCGATCAACGGCGTGATGCTCTGGAATGAGCCGTGGGAGGGAATTTCGATCTCCGGCTGGGGAGCGGATATGCTCCGTTACCGTGAAATGTACAAGGTGATGGGCGAAGCCGCGCACCGGGCGAAGCGGGATGCGGGAGTGGAGGTGCTGGTCGGCGGATGCGATTCGTCGTCGAACACGCTCGACAAATTCTTCCCGGATGAAAACGATGAATTTCTGAAATATCTGGATTTCTGCAGCATTCATTATCAGGGACTTTCCGCGCCGAGTCTCTACCGCAGCTGGCTGGAACGCAAACCTTCGCGCGTTCTGATCTGGGATACCGAAAGCTGGGTGGCCAACAGCGAGGATCTGCTTTCAGGAGTGATCGCCGCCAACCGTGCGGCCGGTTACGACCGTTCGATGGGGTTCTTCGGCGGTTACGTGTTCGGGAACAAGGATCACAATCAAGCCGGGGTGAAGCAGGCGAGAATTCTGACGGAGGCGGGCGAAAAGACCATCGAACTGCCGCTCATCGCCTATCCGATGGCGTCGGCGGTCGCGGCGTTGCAGAACTTCATCGGCAACCGGGAGTTCCGGGAAATCCTGTTTCGGGACGGGTTGCCGTGGGTTTTCGTTTTCGATGGACTGGAGGGGCGCGCAGAGGATGGAACCGTAGTGGTCGTTGGGGATCTGACCGGATTGTTCGGCGACAGCAGCATGTATCCGAATCTGCGTTCGCTCGATGAACTTCAGTTCAAGAATGAACTGCGGCGGCTCCTGCCGGATTTGAAGCGCACCTCCGCCGACTGGAACCGGCTGCGGGACGCGCTCGCCGAACGTTTCCCGGAACGGAAGATCAATGACGACAATTTCCCCGCACAGGCGAAGGCGCTGCTCGCCGTGCCGTGGCCGTTCCGGGATGTGACGCTGGAACTGCCCGCTGATGGAAATTTCGCGCTGTTTGACATGTACGGCAACCGTCTTGAACCGGAAAACGGCGTTTATGTTCTTGTGCTGGATCAGCGTGGACACTATCTGCGTTCCACCGGTCCGGGAGGATTTGCGTCGCTGCTTGCGGCTTTGAAACAAACGAAGCCGGCCGGGTTGATCGCGGTGGATGTGGTGCCGCGCGATTTCCTCGAACCGGTCGCCCCCGGAACGAAGCTGCGTGTGACGCTGCACAACGTGACCGGTCAGGCGTTGAATGGAACACTCTCCGGACGGGTCGGCGAACTGAAGATGAAATTTCCGGAAACGGTGACGCTTGCCCCGTTCGAAACGCGCGAGTTCGAACTTGAAATTCTTGAAGGCGCCCCCGCTCCGGACAATTGTTATCCGCTCCATCTGGAGTTCCGCGACGCCGGCGGCGCACTGCTTGCGGAAGTTCGGGATACGATGCATGTGAATTTGATCGCGAAACGGACGATCAAGGTCGACGGTTCGCTTGACGAATGGGGTGGCGTGCTCCCGCAGATCGTCTCCGCCGATCCGAATGCCGAATTGAGCATCATGGAAAAAGCGTGGCTGCCGTTTGAGAGCTTTGATGCGGGAAAACCCGGCGGTGTCGCGGCGGTTTACACCGCATACGATCAGGATTATTTCTATGTGGCCGCCAAGGTTGCGGACTCCACACCGGATCCCGGGACGCTACGGTTTGAGACGCGCAACGACGACGAATTCTTCTATCCGGAAATCTCCTATAAGTACGATCCGGCGAGAACCTTTCTCTATGCGATTGAATCCGAAAGCGCCGCGAGCGCGAACCGTTGCGGCGTGGAACTGCCGGACCGGAAAGGCGAACGCACTGCGAAATGCATCCGGCCGGTGATCGAACGGCTGCGGCTGGAGTTGTCGCTGCCGGAAGATCGGTTGACGCGGGTGACGTTTTATCTGCCGTGGGAGAATTTCCGATCGAATCGGCTTGCGTTTCTGCATGTGTTCGACGAAAACGGTCGCGAATTGACCGGCCGCCGTCAATTTTACGAAGTGGATGGCGGGGTGTTCGCCACGTATGAAATGGCCGGACGCGTGGCGGTGGAATTGTTCAATCCGCGGACGTGGAACAAGAGTTCGGGCCGCCTGGCGGGGGTGTTTTTCGATGCGGGAACTCCGGGGACGGAATTCCGGCTTTCCGGCGGAGGTTATGCCCGTTACGTCGGGATGGACGAATCCGAACCGGGGTTGTGGCAGGGCAGGTTCGGGAGCGAAGGAGTTCTGCTGCCCGGATTGAAGTATGAAAAGCTGCCGCCGGAGATCATGGCGTCGTTCCGCAACGACGATGTGAAGGAAACGTTGAAGTGGCCGGAAGGCGTGCGCCGTTACAGTTACCGCAAACGGCCGGTTCTGCCGGACGGCCAGTCGCCGGCGTTCGACAATCTGCAGATCGCCTTCAACGCGATTCCGCTCGAAGAGGATCCGCTGACGCTGGCGAATCTGCCTGGACGGATGCCCGGATTCGTCAACTACCGTTCGACGGATTATGAGTTTGCGCTGAACAAGGTTGCTCCGGCTTACGGCGGCGGAACGGAAATCTGGCGCATGGAAGTTCCGGGGGCGTTCCGCAAGCATTTTTATCCGCGCCAGCCGAAGGCGAAGTGGGAAGGCCCGGTCCGGGAGGGCACGCTCGAATTCCGGCATGACGGCAATACCCGGATTATCGAAGCGGCGATTCCGTGGAGTGAAATCCCGGAGGTGAAGGAGCTGATGGAAGCCGGCAAACCGGTCAAATTCTCCTTCCGGGTCAACGACAACGGCGGACCGTCGATGGAATTCGGCCGGGATCGGGCGGCGACCCGCAAGGGGGGGAGCACGTTCCATCCGGATTGGAAGAATTGCTACACCAATGAAATTGAATTTGCGTTTGTAAAATAGGTTGGGAAAATGAAAAGATTTGTTCTCGAACTCATGTCTTGGGCCGTTGCGGGAGTAGTCGTCGCGGCCGACGGCGTGCAGCCTGCGGCGTTTTTGTATTGCGAAGCGCCGCAGGAGTTGTCGAAGCTCTTTGAGGATGCCGGGTTGAAGACGGAGAAGGCGCAGGCGAACAATGCCGACGCACCGGTGCAGTTTCTGTGCGGCAGGTTCGATCATGCCGCGAATGCGAAACGCTATGTGGACGCAGTTCGGGCCGGGAAAACGGTGTTCGTCAGCTTTCGCGACCTCGCGCCGGTGCATCCGGAGATGGCGGAATATCTTCCAATTACGCCATGGTCAGTCAAATCCCATCAGCTTCGCCGCGGCGGAAAACGATTGATCGGTTTTCCCGGGAGCGGTTATGAAAAGCTGCCTCCGCTGGCAATCAGCAACATCGCCGATCTGCACGTGCCGGGGGCGCCGATTGAAAACAGTTTGATGCGCTACCTGACCCCGGGCTTTGTGAAACCTTTGACCATCACCGATTTCCGGGTTCTCTTAACGACCGATGCCGGAGTTCCGGCGCTGATCAGTGCGCGTGTCGGCGCGGCGCGCGTCTATGTTTGCGGCGGTGATCTTTTCGACCCGGTGCTGACCAGGTCACCTGGATATCCTGAATTGTTGAAACGTCTTCTTGCGGAAGCGGTTGCTCCGTGTGAAGCGTTGCCGCAGCGCGGCGATGCGTCCGCATTGGAGCTGACGGTTCCCGCATATCAGCCGGGGCGGCTGGTCGTCGGGGTGAAGAATCTGAGTGCGGAAGTGGTCAATGCGGTGTTGTCGTTTCAGTTGTACAACTGGGAATACGGCATTTTGAACGCCGCCTCCGGTGAAGTTACGATGCAGCCCGGTGAGAGCCGGCAGATTCCTCTGGTGGAGCTTGGAACGTTCAAGGGGGATTCCCGGGTGGTGGACGCGGGCAGCGCGACGCCGTGGCGCAGGCTCCGGATCGGCGTGCTGAAGCCTGACCGTTCCGGCGTGGTGTCGGAATTGGAACAGAAGATCCTGACCGCTCCGCCGGTGGCGATGCAGATCGTCGAAAAGGATTCGGGAAGCTCGCACAAGGTCACGACCGACGGCGATTACGACGGAAACTGGGCGGGGCGTTACGTCTGGGAGGTCGGCGCTTCTCCTGAGATAACCGTGCGGATCGGCAATGGTTATGCGAACGTCGCGCCGCTGGCGGAGGTTTCCGATCTGCAGTGGCCGGAAAATCCGACCGCTCCCGGCTTGAACGACCGCTCCCTGTCGCGCGGCAACGTGCGCCGCAATGGTGAAATGCAGGGAGCCTGGGCGGGCAAAGTTGCCGCGGAACAGAAATTGCAATTGAAGTGGCCGTTCGCCGTGACGATCGCCGGGGCCGGAATCGAGGGATACGGGCCGTACCGCTTCGAAGAACGGCTTAACCCAAGATATTTTACGCTGGAATCGAACGGGAAAACGCTGATGAACGCGTCACCGGCGATTTTTGTCGCCAATGGCAGCGACATCTACCGGCACTGGCGGAATGCTTTCACTCCGGAGACGGTTCAGGATCTGACGCTGCACGTCACGCGACTCGATCCAAATCTGCGGCAGAATGTTCAGATCAATCCGACTAATTCCTCGATGAAGGAGCTGGAGGTGTTCGGGTTCCCCGCGGATGTTCCGGTGAAGGCGTTTTCCGGGACGCTGAAGATCACCGCCACCGATCTGGTAAGCGGCGAAAGTACGGAAGTCGTTGCCGCGCAGCCGGTGGAAATCACACCGTATTCGGAGCGGGCGTTTGAATTCAAATTGCCCGGGCGATCCGCGTTCGGTCCGATGCGGTACGATATTGAGCTGTCGTCGCAGGGAAAGATTGTGGCGCGCAGCTCATATGATGCCTTGTTCCGTCCCGCGGGCGGAACGGAGATCATCGACAAGAGCACGTTTGCCGAATATCAACCCGGATTGCTCTGCACGCCCGGCTGGTATAATTTCAATTCGTTCGGGCTGGGCATGTTCGATTACACCCGCGGCTGGGGCGGGCCGCACGACAAGATCTGGGCGCTGGTTCACGGGTTGATGGAAACCGGGCCGAACAACGTCGATCAGCCGGAACGGATGTTGACCACCGACACCCGCAACAGCCATTACACCAATCCATGGCGCAATCTTCCGGATGGTTCATACGGCTGGGATCTGACGATGGAGTGTCTGTAT
>CALXNS010000010.1 GCA_944389815.1 uncultured Victivallis sp.
GAAGCGCCAGCGTCAAACACATCACCACGATGATGATGTAACACGGCAGATTGATTCCGCAAATCATGATTTCATGCGGCAATCCGAGGTAGTAAATGAAGAAATTCGTCGCGATGGCCGGGCCGATTGCATTGGTAATCATTTCCGAAACCGTGCTGACCACGGCGGTCACGATACGGAAGAATTTGCTGCCGTAACGCAATTCGATGAACTGTCCCTTCGAGAGGCATCGCGTCTCCCGCCAGCGGTAGGTGCAGTATCCGGTCAATGCGAGCACCACGCCCACCGGTACCAGAACGTTATTCCAGAATGCGATGCCGTAACCGGTCTGATAATTCTGTTCACAACCGGCCACCAGCGTGATGACCGACAACCCGGCGCTCAGGTCGCCCACGGAAATCACATACCGCCCGGCAACCCGTCCGGCCGCCAGAAAATCCACCACGCCCCGGGCGAACCGGCGCGCATAAAAAGCCATGATGATGATGAACACCACCGGAACGATTACGATCAACCAATCGACTATCTGCATCTCTTCCCTTGCCCAAATCTTGCATTACTCTTTCAGAAATCCCTGCTGCGCTTCCCATTGCGCACCGTGCCTTCATCGATTCCACCCGGTGTTTTACGTACTTCCCGACCGCATTTCCCTTTGACCTCTCAAAATAATAACCCGCGATATTGCCGAAATATAATATTTTACTCCCGCAAATTGCATTTTGCAAGCTCTTCGAAAAAAATAAGCTTAATACTTACGTCGGAAACTTCACCGCGCTCAATGTCTTTCCGGGGGGACATCGGAAAAATCGAACGCCCCCAGCATCGCCGCGACCGCGAACTCCGTCCGCAGCGGGCGCGGCCCGAAGGAAACCGCCGTCGCGCCGTTCGCCGCAAGAAGTCCGATCTCATACTCCGTAAAGCCGCCCTCCGGACCAAAAAGCAATGTAACCGGCCCGCCCGGACGGCGCGGAAACGCCGCCTTTGCCGCCGGATGTCCGACCAGCAGCCGCGTTCCGGCGCTCAGAACGGAAAGTTCGTCTTCGACGAAGGGTTTAAATCTGCGCCGTGTCTCGACATGCGGCAGAACAGTATCGCAGCCCTGTTCAAGTCCGAGGAGCAATTGTTCATGGAGCGCACCAGGCTCCAGGAGCGGCGTATTCCAGTAGCTTTTATCGACCTTCCAGCTCTCGATGAAGAAAATCCGCTTGACCCCCATCGAGGCTGCACAATGCAGCACCTTGAGCATGGTCTTCGGCCGCGGCAGCGCCGCAATCAACGTCACCGGCAACGGGGGCGGCGGCACCCCGTTCCAGTTCGTCTCCAATTCGGCGCTGCGCTCGTCGATGGCCAGAATCCGACCGCAGCCTACCGGGCCGTCAAGCAAACCAACCCGGCAGACGCCGCCCGGCACAGCGTGCCAGACGCCGCGCATCTGTTCGAGGCGGCGTCCGGTGATCCGCGCACGGTTTTCCGCGAAAAAATCGCGTCCTTCCAGCAGCAGCAGATTCACGCTCTTACTTCACCGAATAGATCCACGCTCTGCTCTTCGAGCAATATTCACGCGTGACGCACGGGCAATTGGCCGCTGCCTTGTCGAGCAGTCCACCGATTTCGACCGCATCGTCCGGACGGCCGATCTTCGCGGCGATCTCCGCAGCCGAACCGGTGAACGAGCCAAGTTCGCGCAGTTTGGCGATCAACTCCTCACGCAACGCAAGCACCCCCTTCGCCGCGAGCTTGTAAGCCTGAACGCCGGGCTGATGGAACGCGTTGATGTTGATGAATTCCGCATAGATCGCAACCGCACGCTCGTAGAGGGCGATCAACATTCCAAGCTGGAACTCCGCCACCTCCGGAATCCGGATCGTGATGACCTGCCGTCCCTTGGAACGCAGCGCCGCGCTGAGTCCTTCGAGGAACCCGTGCAGATAGGTGCCCATGTCCGTCGAACCGGTAATCGGCAGCGCCATCCGGTCACGCATCACTTCGATGAAGGTCACAAAGAAGTCATCGCGTCCGTCATTCAACTGCTGAATGAAGGCGTGCGCATCGGTCCCGCCCTTGTTGCCGAAGACATTCAACCCCTGATGAACCACCTTGCCGTCGAGATCGAGTTCCTTCCCGAGGCTCTCCATCACCAGCTGCTGCAGATAGCGCGACAAAAGAATCAACCGGTCGGAATAGGGCACGATCACCATGTTGCGGTCGCCACGGCCCTTGCCGGCGATATACCACATCGCGGCGAGCATCATCGCCGGATTGGCCGTCGGCTCCTCCGTGCGGGTCCAGACGTCCATGTGACACGCTCCCGCAAGGAAGCTGCCGAAGTCCACCCCGGTCAACGCCGCCGGCACGTGACCGACGATGCTGGTCTCACTGGTGCGTCCGCCGATCGATTCGGCCATCTTGAAGACGGCGAGGAATCCGGTTTCACGCGCGTGACGGTCAAGTTCGCTTCCGGGCATGGTGATTGCGGCGGCGTGGCGGGCGAAGGAGAGTTTCTTTTCGGCATAGAAATTCTCCATGGCGATCATGTTGTTTTTGGTCTCCTGAGTGCCGCCGGACTTGGAGATGACCAGATGAAGGGTCGTTTCCGGATCCATCACTTCGAGCAGATCGGCGAACTCCGCCGAATCGGTGTTGTCAAGGAAATAAAGTTTGAGATACCCGTCGCGCTGTTCGGAGCTCTTCTCATTCCAGTAGGGGCCGTTGATCGCGAACTGCATCAGTTGCGGGCCGAGCGCCGAACCGCCGATGCCGTTGACCACCAGAGAATCGAACTTCTTCCCCGTCTCTCCGACGATACGCCCGGCGCGCACCGATGCGGCGAACTCCTCCACCGAACGGAAAAGTTCGCTTTCCGCATAATGAATACGGTCGGTGAAATGCGTCACTTTGCGCTTTTCGTCGGGATTCTTGATTTCTCCGGCTTCGATACGGGCCATTTCGCGCCGGGCGCGGGCGAATTTGTCCGTCATTCCCGCGAGGTCGGCATCGGTAAAATTCATGCCGCCGAAAGCGATTGAAAATTCATTTTCCGCGTCAACGAGCGTATATTTCGCGTTGCGTTCGATCCAGGTGTTCATTTTCAGGAGTTCTCCCTATTATTTTTTGGTGTGGTTAAACTTCATCCCCGGCCTGTCAGCCCTCCAGGTCCTTCAGGCGTTGTTTGAGCAGTTTCTTAATGTAATCGTCGCCGTAAAGCGAACGCATCAAATCGATATTGAATTCATAAAAAAGCTGAGAATCCGGACGCGTAATCATCGGTCCGAGTGAAAGTTCGACGATGGTCTTGCGCTTGATCCGGTCTTTCTGGTAGATCTCCAGATAACGGGTCAGACTTCGCGGCGAGAGCTCCGTGAACTTCTTCTGCCCGAACTCCTCCGTGTAATCCGCCGCGATCAGCAGCACCAGATTGTGATTGATCCGTTTCAAGCCGAAATCGGTCAGAAAATCCTCGACCATCTCAATACAGCGCAATTCGTCGAATATCGGAAAGCTCAACTGCCGGCCGCGGGAGAGAATGCTCGCCGGAAATTCGTAATTCGACGCCAGAACCGGCATCACATTATCCGGCAGCGTAAAGGCGCCGCCGACGTTGGTGCGAAAACTGTACCAGTCGGTCGTGCGCGGATCGATGTCGTCGAAAAACACCACGAATTTATGATCCGGACGCGCCGCCAGCGGAGCGATCAACTCATTCCAGCCGGACTCCAGCGCCGCAACTTCCGGCAGAATCAACACCAGATCCGGTTCCGCCAGCACATGGGAGATCGTCAAACTGGTTTTGCCGTGCCCCGGCAGACTGTAAATCAAGAGCGGAAGATTGATCTTCCCCTCGGCAAACTCCCGAAAATACCGCTGAAACTGAGCGCGGATGCTCGGAAAGCCGTAGAATTTCTTCAGCGGTTTGGCCGCACCGGGCTCAGCCGGAATAAATTTTCCGCCGACATACCGGAACGCCCGATCCGCCCGAAAACGGTCGCGCGACCGCAATGAATCCGCCAATGCACGCAAATTTTCCGGTACAACCGTATCGTGAAAAAATTCCGCCGCGGCCGGCATCAACATCCGTCGTTCCCCCGACTCCATCTCCTCCGGCAGTCGGGCGGCCGCTTTCAGAAGGACATCAGCCTCCTCCAGCAGAAAACGCAGATTTTCGCTCCACTCCGATGCCGCCAGATCCGCGGGCAGCACCCGATTCTCAATCAACGCCTCCAGCAACCGCTCCTCCAGCTGCCCGCCGAACTCCCTCCGGCCGAATTCCCGCCACAAGGCGTTGGCGTATCCGGCAGCCGGCTTCAACGCGCCTTCAAGCAGACGCAGGAAACGGTCGACGGAAAATTCGTTCGCCGTCCCGTCCGGACGATCGAACAAGATCCGCAATGCCCGCCGGGCGGATTCCAGAATCGAGGAATGTTTCTTTTCCGGTGTCATGTTCCTGCATTTCACTTCAACAACGACACGTCGATCTTCACGACCACCTTGATCACTTCCCGATCCGGCACTCCGACTCCCGGCATGTGCCCCTCCTCCGGCAGAAACAATGCGAAATTCCCCGCCGACAGCGGCAGCGAAACCGCTCCGTCGGAATTCAGCTCATAAAAGCCGACGTCAAGTTTTTCATCATAGGGCATGGTCTCGATCAGCCCGTTCAACGGTCGCACGTAAATTGTTTCCCGTCCGGAAAGCAGAAGCTGGATGTCCGCATATCGACGATGATATTCCAGTTTAGACGTATCCGCCGGGTGGGTCGCATAATGCTGTACGGTGGCGTAAACCCGATCCCCGTCAAGTTCATAACGACCGATTTCGGTTTTCTCGTCAATGCGGTTCAAAAATTCCGCGATCAGTTGCCATGCCTCCGGAGCAACCGCACCATATCTTTGAAAATTCCGGAATTCGTCGAAAATCATTTTCCCCCCTCCGTCTCTGCTGCCGCATCAACTGCCGCATCCCCGCTCTTTTCCGTCTCGGCAGACAGAAATTCTTCAATCTCCTGATCGAGCCGTTTCTGCAAATTCAACGCAAGTTTCTGGATGGACGAGAGCATCGCCTTCTGCACCAGCGGCGTCTTGTCCAGATAAATCTGCCCCGCCGGCGAACGGAAAAACGCGATCAACTGCCGCATTTCGTCGGCGCTGAACGTCCCGGCATACGCATCGAGCATGATCGGCCGCATCTTCTCCCAGCTCATCTCTTCTTCCACCGCACGCATGGTAAGCTCCGCCAACGCCTTCTGACGCGACTCCTGTTCCGCTGTCAGCACGACGCCTCGCGCCTCCAGCATCTGCGGCACCATGTCCCGCTGCATGTCGCGCATCGCCTGAAAACCGGTCTTCAACTGCTGCTCCTGCCGGGTGACCGTCAGAAACTCCTCCGCCAACGCCCGCCGTTCCTCCATGGCCGCATCCTCCGCGGCACGCAATGAGAACGACGCGACCAGAACAAGCATCAGATTCAAGAATCGTTTCATTTCCCTTTTCCTTTAATCGTTCGTCAGAAATTCAGAATCAAGCGAGACGGGTTCTCTTCCTTCACTCTTTCCGCCGCGGACGCCGAAACATCCCGGGAACCGTTTCCGCCGGCTCCCGGAGTGTTTCCGGCACCGGCAACCTCACCTCAGCGGAACTGCAGCACGCCGGGATCGTAACCGGCCGGCGCTTCGTAACCGAGCAATTCGATGCAGGTCGCCGCCAGCGAACTGATTCCGAGTCCCTCACGCAGTTCCGGAGCATATTCATGCTTCGATTCCGGATCGAAGATGATGCACGGCACCGGGTTGAGTGAATGGCTCGTCTTGCGCCGGGGAACGCCGTTCTCATCGAGTTTGACGTTGCCCTTCTTGTCGTGTTCAAGCATATCGTCGGCGTTGCCGTGGTCGGCGGAGATCACCAGCACCGCGCCGGCGGCTTCGACCGCCGCCTTGATCCGGCCGAGGCAGAGATCGAGCGACTCCATCGCCACGCGCACGGCATTCATGTCGCCGGTGTGACCGACCATGTCGCCGTTCGGGAAATTGAGCCGGATCATGCCGTATTTTCCGCTGCCGATCGCATCGACGACCACGTCGGTGATTTCGGCGCACTTCATCCACGGACGCTGTTCGAACGGAACAACGTCGGAACGGATCTCCACGTAGGTGTCGAGCGTCTCGTCGAATTTCCCCGAACGGTTGCCGTTGAAGAAATAGGTCACGTGACCATATTTCTGCGTCTCGCTCACCGCCAGCTGCGACACGCCGGTCGCGCAGAGGTACTCATCCATCGTCCGGTCGATCTCCGGCGGGTTGACCAGATAAAGTTTCGGCGTATGCAGATCGCCGTCGTATTCCATCATCCCGGCGTACATCACCTTCGGACGGCGCCCGCGGTCGAATTTGTCGAACGCATCCTCCTCGAACGCCGCGGTAATTTCCAGCGCACGGTCCCCGCGGAAATTGAAGTAGATCACCGAGTCGTTGTCCTCAATCGCCCCGACCGGCGTCTTCCCGTCGTCGGAGATGACGAACGGCGGCAGATCCTGGTCGATCGCGCCGGTCTTCCTGCGCAGATCTTCGATCGCTTTGTGCGCATTCGGGTAATAGTCGCCGTTGCCGTGCACGTGAACCTCCCAGCCACGGTGCACCATCTCCCAGTCGGCGCCGTAACGGTCCATGGTAATGACCATGCGGCCGCCGCCGGAAGCGATCCGGTAATCGAATCCTTCACGGTTGATTTCCGCGAGAAACGCTTCAAAGGGATCGACGTATTCCAGCGCCGATGTCTCCGGCACGTCGCGCCCGTCGAGCAGCGCATGGACGCGAACCCGGGCGACACCCTCGCGTTTGGCCTCAAGGATCATCGCCTTGAGGTGGGAGATGTTGCTGTGAACGTTGCCGTCGGAAAACAACCCGAGAAAATGCAGCGTCGAATTGTGTTCCTTGACGTTGGCGATCAGCTTTTTCCAGGTTTCACCCTCGAAAAGTTTCCCGCTCTCGACCGCGTCCTCGACCAGTTTCGCCCCCTGCGAGAAGACCCGGCCGCAGCCGATCGCGTTGTGGCCGACCTCGCTGTTGCCCATGTCGGCGTCGGAGGGCATCCCGACGGCGGTTCCGTGCGCCTTGAGCCGGGTCGACGGGCAGCTCTTCATCAGAGAATCGAGCACCGGAGTGTTGGAGTTGAGCACGGCGTCGCCGTCGGGGTATTTGCCGAAACCGACACCGTCGAGAATGGCGAGCACCACCGGGCCGCGGCGCGGGGTGAATTTCGGATTGCGTTTCAATGCTTCAAGCATAATTCTCTCTTCCTTGTATTTTGCGTGATG
This sequence comes from uncultured Victivallis sp., assembly GCA_944389815.1. Classification (GTDB taxonomy): domain Bacteria; phylum Verrucomicrobiota; class Lentisphaeria; order Victivallales; family Victivallaceae; genus Victivallis. The sequence goes on from CALXNS010000010.1 coordinate 7,306, forward strand.
AATGAAAAATCAGTTGCGGTGTCCTTCGACCCGGGCGGAGATCACTCCCCGGCGGCTCTTTTCGCAGAATTCGACGAATTCGAGCACCTCCGGAATCTGCGGCAGATCGGCCTTGATCTTCGCGAGCGCGTTCGACGGTGCCAGCCCGCTCCGGTAATAGATCTGGAAAATATGTTTGATCACCGTGATCGTCTCCGCGGGAAATCCCGCCCGCTGCAATCCGATCTTGTTGATCATCTTGACTCCGCCGTTGCGCCCCTCAGCCATCATGAAGGGCGGCACGTCCTTGGAGAACACCGATCCGCCCGAAATGATCGCGAACCGGCCGACCCGGCAGAATTGATGCATCCCGACCAATCCAGAAATCAGGGCGTTGTCGAATACTTCGCAATAACCGGCGGTTCCGGCGAAGCCGACGTAGATGACGTTGTTTCCGACCCGGCAGTTGTGGGCGACGTGCGTGGCGTTCATGAACATGTTGCCGTTGCCGATCGTCGTTGCGGAATCCGGCAACGTGCCGGTATGAATCGTGCAGCCTTCACGGAAGATGTTGTTGTTTCCGATGTTGAGGTAGGTTGCGGCGCCCTCGACTACCGCATGATCCTGAGCGGGCTGACCGAGTGCGGCGAAGGGGTGGATCACGTTTCCGGTGCCGAGCGTGGTGTATCCGTCGATGTTGCAGTGCCCGATCAGGCGGGTGCCGCCGCCGATCTTTACGTGCGGACCAACGAAGCAGAACGGACCGATTTCGACGCTGTCGTCGAGAATCGCGCCTTCGGAAACGATGCTGGAGGGGTGAATTTTCGGCATGATTCGGGTTCCTTCCGGTTTAAGTTTTTCTTTTAATATACAATCATTTCCCGTATCCCGCAACCGTCGGGGCTTGCAAAACGCGCGAAAAGACATTAATTTAACAGCGTGTCATTTATCCCGGAGAGCAATGTGAATAAAATCTGTCTGGTTCTCGACCGGTTGCGGAGTGCGCATAATACCGGCAACATTTTCCGCATCGCCGAAGCGATCGGCAACTGCGAAATCATCGCCTGCGGCTACACGCCGGCGCCGCCGCATCCGAAATTGGAGAAAACCGCGATGGGCGCCGACAAAATGGTGCCCTGCCGGGTCATGCCCGATTCATTGACCGCGGTGCAGACGCTGCGCCGGGAGGGGTTCCGGCAGATTCTCGCGGCGGAATTCGTTCCCGGCCGGAGTCGGTTCGCCTGGGAAATGCAGTATGAATTTCCGCTTGCGCTGGTCTTCGGAAACGAAGCGCTCGGCGTGCTGCCGGAAACCATCGGTGCGGTCGACGGCATCGTCGCACTGCCGATGTTCGGAGAAAAATCATCGATCAACGTGGGCAACGCCGCGGCGGCGATTCTCTACGCCGTTGTCGCATTTTCCCGTTACGGAGCTGGAATAACCAAATGAACATCATCCTTGCCGGAAAAAATCTCGACGACATCCGTCCGCTGCTCCGGACGCACAACTTCCGGGAGATCCCCGCCGACGGCGATATTCCGCCGGAACTGATCGTCACCCACGGCGGCGACGGCGCGCTGCTCGGCGCCGAGCGGGATTTCCCCGGAATTCCAAAACTGCCGCTGCGCGATGCACGAACCGCGCCATTGTGCCCGCATCATCGCGCTGAACTGCAAATGGAGGCGTTTCTGCGCAATGAAACGCCTCTCTCCGAACTGCCACTGGTCTTCGCCCGGAGCGGCACGTACGAAGCATATGCCCTCAACGATGTTTTTCTGCACAATCAGGATCGCGGCAGTGCGCTGCGTTACCGGGTGCGGATCGATGGAGAACTCTACGCCGGAGAAGTCGTCGGCGACGGCGTCGGCATCGCCAGCGTCCACGGGAGCACCGCTTATTACCGGAGCATCACCCACAGCCTTTTCCGGGTCGGCATCGGGCTGGCGTTCAGCAACTCCACCGAGGAGGTCAACCATCTGGTGCTCTCCGAATCGTCGCTCGTCGAAATCGAAGTCGTCCGCGGCCCCGGCATCCTGATCGCCGACAATTCCCCCGATCAACGGGTGATCGCCGAAGGGGAACGGGTCATTTTCGGCCAGTCGCCGGAACGGCGCGCGCGGATCTACGGGTTGGCGAATTTCATGTGTCCGCAATGCCGGGCGCTCCGGCATCCGAACCGGTTACCCTTCCGGGGGGTTCCGTTTTAATTCGCCGCCGCGCAGCAGCAAAATGAGTTTTCCGAGGGAATATTCACACTTTCTCAACAGAAGATTGTCCGGCCTCGGCGCATCCGGGTTCGTCCGCGCCGCAGCGAAGTAAGCGATTGCTTCGGCCAGCGCGTCACTCCACTGCGGATTGATCGTGCCGCGCGCCTCCATTGCTCGGGCAAACCCGCGCCCGAGTTCACGCGCGAGCAACGCGGGCGGCGTCTCCTCCGACAGCCGGATCGTCCCGGTATACGGCCCGTTGTCCTGCCACAGCGCATCCGATTCCCGCAGGAACGGATCGAACCGCTCGACCGTCTTCCCCGGAAAACCCGCCGTCGCAAGCTGCCCCAGCACGTAATAGACCGAAACGAGCGTTTCACAGGCCTCTTTCTTCCACGCAAGCGTAAAATTTTTATCCAGCTGCGCAACCAGCCGGGTCGAATAACGAATATTCCGGTTCCACTCGATCCGGTCCACCGGCGGATTCAATATCTCCAGCCGACGCGCTTCCGCCGCCATCTCCGCCGCAGACGGTTCCTCCGGCAACGGAGTCGCCCCCTCCGGAAGCGGCGCAATCACCAGCCGCGGTTCGGGTTCCGGCGCGGGCGCGGGTTTTGGAGCAGGTTCCGGCGTGGGTTCCGGCGCAGGCGCGGTTTTTGGCGCAGGCTCCGGCGCAGGCGCGGGTGTTGGCACAGGCTCCGGCGTGACCGGTCGTCTGCGGACGGCTTCCGCGCGGGGAAACACCGGTCGGGGCGGAGGCGGGGCGACATGGGAACGAGGTGCAGGTTCCGGCGGAACCGCAGCAGTCGGGTCCTCCGCGTCGGCCGCATCGATCCGGGCGAATTCATTCTGCCCCGCTCCGGCGGGCGCGGGGGACGGCTCCGGAGTCGGATTCATCGTCCGAATTCCGAAAAACACCAGAAGTGCGACGGCACAGAGCATTACTGCGATTCCCAGAACCGCCGCATACAGGAGCCATGGCGGCATCAATCGCTGATCGGAAGCATTTCGTTTCCCGCTCCCGCGCCCGGGACGAAGCGGTTCTTTCCGCACCGTCTGCGCCGGAAGCGTTTCCGGAAACAACCGTTTCCGGGTGAGATTGAGAAACGTCAGCACCTCCTCCCAGCCTTCGCAGCGTTCCTCGGGCTTCTTCGCGAGCAACCGGAGGATGAAAGCGGAAATTTCCCGATCGCAGAGCGGATCGATTTCCAGCGGTGACATCGGAGTTTCTTCCAGATGCTTATGCAGCATCGTATCGGTGTCGCCCCGGAAGGGGGGCCGCCCGGTCACCAGTTCATAAAACATCACTCCGAAACTGTAGATGTCGCTGCGCGGATCGTGAACATGACTGCCGGAAATGACCTCCGGCGCGGCATACATCGGCGTGAGCATGATATCATCCTCTTCGCTGCTTCCGGCGCTGATCCGGGCCAGCCCGAGATCGGCCAGCTTGAGATTGGTGTCATTGTCGCGCAGCAGAAGATTGCCCGGTTTGATGTCGCCGTGGGTCATTCGGTGGGAGTTCCATGCGTAATTGAGCGCATCCGCCAGTTGCGAGAGCAGATCCAGCACCTGTCGGAGCGGAATGCATCCCTCGGTACGCAGCCGGAGCTGTTCGAGCGATTCACCCGGCACGTATTCCATCGCGAAATAATAAATCCCTTCATACACCCCGGCGTCGAGCGCCTGGACGATGTGCGGATGATCGAGCCGGGCGGCCAGTCGCGCTTCGTGCAGGAATTTGCGGATGTATTCCGGATCCTCTTCGGCCCGCTCCTTCAACAACAATTTCAGCGCGACCTCCCGATCCAGCGAAGTCTGCCGCGCCAGATACACCACGCCGTTGTTTCCCCGGCCGATCTCCGCGACGATCCGGTAGCCGGGAAGCACATTGGCAAGCGAATGCGGTGTCATCGTCGTCTCCTTTTCCGCGACCGGTCCGCCGGTCTTCCGGCAGATGGATTTTTCAACGTTCGTGCGACAATATAACATCACCCGTCCGCCGCGTCAATCCCGGAAATGAAATATTCCCGCATTCGGGTTCCGTGCCGATTCCGGCGAAGTGCGCCGTTTTCCGGAGAAACGAAAAAAACAAGGCTCCCGTCAAACGGACCGGATTTGCAATTGCTCTTCAAGCAGGATACATTATGTAAACAATCGTAATTGAAATGCCGCCGATCCGGCGGCGCTGACTGAATTTCCGGAACTCAGGGCGAAGTATTTTATGTTGTCAACCTTGTTCAATCTGCCGCCGCAGAAACGGCGGATCGTGCTGCTGGTCATCATCTACATCGGCTTCGTCAGCCTCGGGCTGCCGGACACGGTGCTCGGCGTCGCCTGGAAGCCGATGCATCAGGAACTGGAGAAACCGATCTATTTTGCCGGATTCATCGCGACACTGCTGACGATCTGTTCGGCGATCTCCGCCTTTTTCAGCGGTGCGCTCCTCCGCCGGATCGGAACGGGGCGGCTGCTGACGATCTGCGGGTTCATGACCGGCGGCGCTCTGCTGGGATATGCGTTTTCTCCGGCGTTCTGGTGCATTCTCGCATTCGCGATTCCGCTCGGGTTCGGTCAGGGAGCGGTGGACACCGGGATGAATTTCTATGTCGCCAAACATTACACCAGCCGCGACATGAGCTGGCTCCACTGCTGCTGGGGCGTCGGCGCCAGCCTCGGCCCGGTGCTGATGACTCTGATCCTTGCGCACGCCTGGAGCTGGCGCGCGGGGTACGTGACGATCGGCACGATTCAAATTCTGCTCGCGCTGGTCTTTCTGGCCACGCTCGCACTCTGGAATGAACCGAAAAAAAACGATGACGGGGAAAAGACTGACGATAACGCGCTTTCGGGTGAAGTTCACTACGATCTGCGGTTCTGGTGCTGCCCGGTGATGTTCTTTCTCTATTGCGGAATCGAATTTTCGATGGGGCTGTGGGTGCTGGAGTTTCTGATCCGCCACCGCGGCTTTTCGCTGGAACTTGCCGGCTTCTCGGTGGCCGGATACTGGGGAATGCTTACGGTGGGACGGTTCCTGATCGGCTGCGTCGCCAACCGCCTCGGCAACGTGCGGCAGATCCGGCTGAGCATGATTCTGGCGCTCTGCGGCGGCGCTCTGCTGATGATTCCCGGAATAACGGTACTGACGCTTTTCGCGGTCGGATTGATCGGGTTCGCATTCGCCCCGTTCTATCCGGCGATGATGCACTGCGCGCCGGAGCGGTTCGATGATGCGACCGCGGTCACGGTAATCGGCTATCAGGGCGGCGCGGGAATGCTCGGAGCGGCGATCATTCCGGCGATCTTCGGTTACGTCGCGTCACGGACGACCTTTTTGCTGCTGCCGTATTTCATCACCGCCGTCGCGCTGACGATCTTCCTGTTGCAGTTCAAGGTCGACGGAAGAAAATGGCGTTGATTCCGATTCAGGCGCGGTTTCACCGTCGCGTTCCGCTTCAAGCATCCGCGCCCGCCGCCGCAGAACCGCCCGGCCGTTGACGACGAGAAACACCGCCGCCACCGGCAAATAACAACAGATGGCTTCCGGCACATTTTCGCGGGAAAACAACAACCCGATCGAAGTAATCAGAACGAGAAGCGCAGGCAGCAGAACCGCGCTCTCCCAGACCAGCTGCGAAATGAGAATCAACCGTTCGACCGAAAACGCCCGGTACGGCCGCCCGGGGAAGGTTCCGATCCAGCATCCTGCAACATCAAGCAGCAGCGCGACACCGAGCATTGAAACGCCGCCGGCAATCACCGGAAACGTCGCCTTCCCTTCCGGTCCGCCGCAAAAAAGGTATTGTGTCCAGGCCACCGTTGAAAACACCAGGAGAAATACCGCTGTCAGCCACAACATCGTCCCCCAGTAACGAAGTATTCCCCAGATGGAATTTTTCACGCCGTCACCTCCTGAATGCTTCCCGTTTTTGAATTTCATTCTTTCGCCCCCTTTTGCCCCGGTTTGTACCATTTTGGCACCCCGCGGGCACGAAGACGCGCCACCGTCCGCTCCCGGCGGTGGAAAATCGCCTCCCGGGGACTCTTCAACCCGGGATCGCGGTAAGCGACTCCCGCGGTGGAACAAAGCAGAATGCCGCGTTCCTTCTCCGGCAACGGCAGCGGCAGGAGCGTTTCCTCCCAGGCGGCCACCGTGCCGCCGCGCCGACGGCCGAAGGGTTCGGATTCGCCGACGACCAGCCCGGTGCGCAGCAGCGCGCCCCGGTAGGGAAAGGCGCTGCAATAACTTACGCAGACGCCGTCACGCTTCAGAAGGGTGGATAATTTGCGCACCCAGTCGTAACTCCACAATTCCGGATTGCAGTCAGGCGAGAATCCGTCCTGAAAAATGACGTCGAAGGGGTCGCGAATTTGTGCAATCGTCGTTCGCGCGTCGCCGGTCAGCAACGTTACGGTCGCAAATTCGCTCTGAAAGACACCGGTCGTTTCCAGCGCATCGCTCATGCGGTATTCGAGCGCGTCCGCCGGATAAACCCGCCGCGCCGCGGCGAAGACGCGCAAATCGAATTCCTGCGTAATGATCTCCACTTTGCCGCAGCGGAGTTGTTCCGCACAGCGGATCGCCGCCGCGGCGGTGGCGCCGAGCCCGTAACCGACGTCGAGCAGCCGGACGACGGCATTGCGCCTGAGCCGTTCGGGAAGGCGCGCCGCCGCGACGAACTTCTTCTCCGCCTCGGTCGCGGCGCCCGCCAGCGAGTGGAAATGCTGCCGGAACTCCGGATGGTAGAGCGTCGGCGAACCGTCGCCGGTACGGACTGCGGCAAATGCTTCCTCCGACGGATGTTCCGCAAATCGCCGTCGGAAAAATTCCAGAAATTCCCCCTTGCTCATCCACCAGTGCGGCGCGATCACCGTCGCCGGATCGGCTTCGGCGGTGAGGCGCATCAGCAAAGTGCCTTCCGGGAGTTCGCGCAGAAAACCGTCGATCCACGCGGCGTATTCATATTCATTGAGCCCCCGGACCTTGACCGGAAAATCCTCCGCCGCGAGCGCGGTTCCCCGCAGAATCAGCAGCGGATGCAGTTTGACCGCCCGGAACGGCAGCTTCGCAATTTTCCGCGCCCCCGCCACGAACTCTTCCCGCGTCTCTCCCGGCAACCCGGCGATCAGATGAGCCGCACACCGGATCCCGGCCGCATCGAGGCGGCGGACGGCGTCTTCGACCGCGGCGAAATCATGGCCGCGCCGAATCAATCGCAGCGTTTCGTCGCAACAGCTCTGCACGCCAAGTTCGACCCACACCTCGTATTCGCGCCCCAGTTCGGCCAGGAACTCCACCGTCTCCTGCGGCAGCGCGTCCGGGCGGGTGCCGATCATCACCACCTTGAATGCGGCCTGAGCGAGCGCTTCGCGATAGAGTTTCCGCAGCTCCCCGACCGGCGCGTAAGTCGAAGTGAACGCCTGAAAATAGGCGATTGCCGGATCCGCGCCGGGATAACGGCCGCGGATGTAATCGATTCCGCTTTTTACCTGCCCGGCCAGATCGAGATTGCGCCGCAGATGCCGGGCGCGGCTGCCGTTTTCCGCACAGAAGACGCAGCCGGGCCCGAACCGGTTTTCCCGGTTCGGGCAGCCGAGCGCGAGATCGAGCGGCACCCGATAGAGCTTCCGCCCGTAATTCGACGCGAGGTAATCGCTGAAAAATTTCAATTCTTCCATTGAACAATTTTTTCCCCGATGGTAATGTAATACAAAGAAACGCTTTTACAATCCCAGCAAGAAGAGGTGAATGATGAAATTTGCAATTATCGGCGGCGGCGTGGCCGCATTCGAAGCCGCGACGGCGATCCGGGAACGTGATCCCGAAGCGGAAATCGTGCTCTATTCGAAGGAAAACGTCCCCCCCTATCGTCGTCCGGCGCTCTCCGGAATGATCGCCGAACCGATGCCGGACACCCGTTTCTACCTGAAGCCGGCCACATTCTACGACGAAAACAAAATTACGCTCCGCCTCGGGGTGACGGTCGAATCCATCGACCGCGCCGGGAAATCGCTTCAGCTCTCCAACGGCGAACGCGCCGCCTACGACCGGCTGCTGCTGGCGACCGGGAGTCACTGTTTCCTGCCGCCGGTGCCGGGGATGGAGCTTCCCTGCGTATTGTCGCTCCGGGAATTCGCCGATCTTGAGGAAATCCGGCGCCGCATCGATTCCGGCGTCCGGCGTGTCGCGGTGATCGGCGGCGGCATCCTCGGGCTGGAACTTGCCGAAAGTCTGCTCGCACGCAACTGCCACGTGACCGTCATCGAAAACTCTCCGGTGCTGCTGCCGCGCAACCTCGACGCCGAAACCGCACAGACCGTCTCCGCCATGCTGGGCAAAATCGACCGCCTGACGCTGCGTTTCGGCGAAAGCGTCCAGTCCATCACCCCCGGCGCCGCATCCGGCAACTGGCGATTGCAACTGCCCGGCGGCGACATCGAAGCCGAATTGATCCTCGTCTCCGCCGGAACCCGCGTCAATCTTGAAGTTGCTTCGCAAAGCGGTCTCGCCTGCGGGCGCGGCATCAAAGTCGACGCCTTCTGCCGCACGGCCGATCCCGCAGTCTCCGCCGCCGGGGACTGCGCCGAAATCGACGGAAGCGTCTACGGACTCTACAACGCCGCAAAAACCATGGGGAGAACTGCCGGGATCAACCTCGCCGGCGGCGCGGAACCATTCGTTCTGAACGCCTATCCCGCACGGCTCGTCGTTTTCGGGATCAAGATCTTCTCCGCCGGCACCCTCTCCGGACGCGCCGAAATCGACGGCGACCCGGCAGCGGAAAACTTCCAGAAACGGTTCTACTCCGAAGACGGACGCCTGGCCGGATGCATTCTCATCGGTGACATGAAGCCCGCCACCGCGCTCCTCGCGCAACTTGAAGGGAAATAATTCCAGTCTCGCCGGAGGACGGGATTCTCTTCCTCCGGAAAAATTTCATTTGGAATCGAGCTCGCGGTGCGCCGCAAGTTTCCGGTGCAGCGTCCGGCGGCTGATGCCGAGCTGACGCGCCGCCTGCGTGCGGTTGCCGTTGCAGTCGCGCAGCGCCTGTTCGATCAAACGAAGTTCGTTCTCTTCGAGCCGGACCGGCCCCTCTTCCGCCGGAACGGCGTCTCCATGAGAAGCAACGGGGAACGCCGCCGCTTCGCGCCGAACCGTTTCAGGTATATCCGAAACCTCCAGCCGGGGACCATGAGCCAGAACAACCATGCATTCGATGCAGTTGCGCAACTCCCGGATGTTCCCGGGCCAGCGCATCGCGGTCAACTCCGCCAGCGCCTCCTGACTGATCCCGGAAATCGGACGGTTGTTCTCCGCGGCAAATTCGCGAATGAACTCCTGCACCAGCTGCGGAATCTCCTCCCGCCGTTCCCGCAGCGGCGGCAGTTCCAGATTGACCACCGACAGCCGGTAGAAAAGATCCTCACGGAAGGTTCCTTCCGTCACCATCCGCCTCAGGTCGCGGTTCGTCGCCGCAATCAACCGGACATCCACCTTGATCGTTTCGCTGCCGCCGACCCGTTCGAAGGAACGGCTCTCGAGCACCCGCAGCAGCTTCACCTGAGTGGCCGCGTCGATTTCGCCGATTTCGTCGAGGAAGATCGTCCCCTTGTCCGCCAGTTCGAACCGCCCCTTGCGCCGTTCGGCCGCGCCGGTGAACGCCCCCTTCTCATAACCGAAAAGTTCGCTTTCCAGCAGCGTCGCGGTCAATGCTGCGCAGTGAACCGGAACAAAATATCCCGTCCGTCCGCTGCGGTCATGAATCATGCGGGCAATCACCTCTTTCCCGGTGCCGCTTTCTCCTGTCAGCAGCACGGTCGAACGAGTCGGAGCGACCGTCTCCACCGTCGCCAGAACCCGCGCCATCGCCGGGGAAACCTTCGACTCGGCTGCTATTTCCTCCTCCGATATCACTCCGACGCTTCCGGCCGACTGCCCCGCCGCGCCGGAAACGACATTGGCCGACGCCTGTTCCCGACGCGCCGCCAGCGCCGCATCGACCACCGCGTCAAGTCGGTCGAGTTTGACCGGTTTCTGCACGAAGTCGAACGCCCCCTTCTTCACCGCCGCCACAGCTTCGTCGATCGAACCGTAAGCGGTCAGCAGCACACAGGGGGGACGGCTCGCCTTGCTCTGAGCCGCCTCCAGAACACTCATCCCGTCGGCATTGGGCATACGAAGATCGGTCAGCACCAGATCGTAATCGTGTTCCTTGAGAAGTTCGATCGCGGCCCCGCCGTCGGCGGCGGTCGTCACGTCGAACCGCGGCGCAAGGCAGCGGGCCAGCGCCTCACGGGTATTGTGTTCGTCATCGACGATCAGAATTTTCGGCATTCGAACTCCTCTTTCGCGTTTCTTCACAAATGAAATGTACCGCCATTCCCGGCGGAATTCAAGTCGAAAATTTCATTCTCCGGCCATTTCCGGAGCACTTCGAACCACGGATTGGCCGCCCCCCAGAGAAAATTGCTCAACTCGATCGCCTGCCCCCGGCGCAATCCGTATTTCACCACCGCCGCGAAAAAACAACGCCGCATCACCTCCGGTTCCGGCCACGTTTCGCCGCGGAGCCGTCCAAGCAGCGCCGGGTCGCGCAGCCAGCCGCGCGCGCACATCACGCCTGCGGCTCCGGTCTGCTGCAGAATACGCCGCGCATCTTCGATCGTTGCAATGTCGCCATTGGCGATCACCGGCACGGGACGGGCCAGTTCGACGGCCCGGGTGAGGCGTTCCACGCCGTCCGGCACGGGGGAATATTGCTCCTGCACGGTACGGAAATGAAGAAAAATCTGCGACACGGCGCAGGTTCCGACGATGCTTTCGAGCACTTCCGGCATCTCCCGCGGCGAAGCAAAACCGCTTCGCATCTTCACGGTAAGCGGCACATCTTCCGGCAATGCACTCCGCACCGCGCAGATCATCCGAGCCATCCCCTCCGGATTGCGCAGCGCTCCGCCGCCCGCGCCGCCGGAAACGACCCGGCGGCTCGGACAACCGAAATTCAAATTGATCGCGCACGCTCCAAGCCGAACGATTTCCACCGCCATCGCAGCCACCACATCCGGCGCGGTCCCCATCAACTGCACGGTGACGGGAATGTTCGAATGAAGAAAAGGTTCCAGAAATTCCAGGAGACGCCGGCGATGCGGCACCCCGGTTGTGACGCGCAGAAACGGCGTCATCCAGCAATCAACCAAACCAAGCTCCGATGCGGCGCGCACAAACGCTTCGCCCATCACCCCTTCCATCGGCCCGGGCCAGACCTCCATCCGCTCCGGAAACACACGCATCATGCCCGATGAACTCCGCCGTCGAACACGACGATGCTCTCCGGTGAAAACCGTTCCTGCAACGCCGCCCGCGCCCGCGCCCGCGCCGCCGCATCCGGAAACAATCCGAAAAGCGTCGGGCCGCTGCCGGTCACCTCCGCCGCAAGCGCGCCGTTCTCCCGGAGAACACGCCGCAACAGCCGCAGCAACGGGAATTTATCGAAGAGCGCCGCGGACAAGTCGTTGAGGACTCCCGCCGCGACCTTCTCCACATCACTGTCGCGCAACCCTTCCAGCAGCAGCGCCAATTTTCCCGAATCATCCGCGCCGATTCTCTCCGGCGCAAGATGCGTGTACGCCCATTTCGCACTCACCGGGAAACGGGGATTGACGAGCAGCAGCGCCCCCGGACAGTTGGCGCAATGTTCCGGATAACGGAATATTTCCCCCACTCCGGTCGCCACCGCCGTCCGCCCGTGCAGAAAAAACGGCACATCCGCGCCAAGCTGCAACGCCGTCTCCGCCAGAACCGGTTCCGAAAGCGCTCCGAAACGGCGCTGCAACAACCGCAATACCGCCGCGGCATTCGAACTTCCGCCGCCCATCCCGGCCGCCACCGGAACTTGTTTCACAATGTGGAATCGCCACGACGGCGTCAACCCCGCCGCGCGGGCGTAAGCCGCCGCCGCACGCCCGGCCAGATTGTCGAGATTCTCCGGCAGCCCCGGGAGCGACGACACCACCCGGATGCCGGGTTCGTCCTCCCAGTCGACTTCGATCTGATCGGCGGGCGCGTCCAGCGGCAGAAACACGGTCTCCAGTTCGTGATAACCATCCGGCCGCCGGGCGGTCACCTTCAAATAAAGATTGATCTTTGAACAGGAAATTTCCATCTGGCGCATAACCGCAGCTCCATTTCTCCGCCGAGTTCCGCGCCCCGGTCCAGAGTTCATCCGGCTCAATTCAATTCGCCGGCGGTACACGGCGCGAACTTGAATCCGTACTGGTCGTTGTAACGCCGCGCTTCATCCTGAATGGCGACCGCCAGCTTCAGCGCCTGAAGTCCCTGTTCGCCGGGCACCTTCGGACGACAGACCGTCCCGGTCCGGATCGAATTGTTGACCGCGGCGATGAAATCCTCCAGTTCGGCGGCGAGCGCATTCTTTTCATCGAGATTGACGTCCCTGCGCGCCAGCCCGATGCGGTTTCTCTTGAGCACCATGCCGAAATGTTTGCCGTAATCCATCGAAATGTAACTATCTTCCTGGAAAACGCGGAAACGGCGCATCGGTTCCTGACTGACCCGGCTGGCGGTCAAACTGGCGCAGCTGCCGTTCTTGAACTTGATCCGCGCGTTGACGATGTCCTCGGTTTTGCTGAGCACCGGAATTCCGACCACGTCGAACCGCTCCACCTCCGCCGGAATCATCCGCAATACCAGATCGATGTCGTGAATCATCAGATCGAGCACCACGCTCACCTCGGTGCCGCGCCGCGGCAGACCCGGACGCGGCGGCGGATACTGCGCCAGACGGTGCGCTTCGACGAAACGGGTGTTCGAAGCGTACTTCTCCAGGAAATCCATCGCCGGATTGAACCGTTCCACATGCCCGACCGCCAGCACGACGTTGTGTTTGGCGGCGCACTGAACCATCGCCTCGGCCTCCTCCACGCTCGCGGCAATCGGTTTTTCAACGAGCACATGCTTGCCCATTTCCAGCAATGGAAGCGTGGTGACCGCGTGGAAATTCGCCGGAACCGCGACACTCAACGCATCACACTGCTCCGCCAGATGCCGCCAGTCGGGGAACACCTTCAGATTGAATTCGTTGCCGACCCGCTCCGCGGTCTCCGGCTGAACATCGAAAATTCCGACCACTTCGGCATTGGGACTCTGCGCGTAGAGCCGGGCGTGATGCCGCCCGAGCGCGCCGACGCCGATCACGCCGACCTTGAGTTTCTTTTCGTTTTCCATAAAAAATTCGTTCCCCGGGTTGAATACAATAATATGTACTTTGCGGATAATATACACGTTTTTTTTCGGAAAAACAGCGTCTGAAGATGTAAATTCTTGGCGAAATTGCATTTTCCGGGTTATATTGTAGAAAAACAAGCATTTTCACCGAAAATTCACGGGGGTGTGTCCATGACCAGAGAGTATCGATTCAACCGCATCTTGCTCAAACTCAGCGGAGAAGCGCTCAAAGGCGCCCAGCAGCACGGTTACGACGCCGACGCCGTCCGGGAAGCCGTCGCCCGGATCAAGGAGATCGTCGATCAGGGCGTCGAAGTCGCCCTCGTCGTCGGCGCCGGCAACATCTGGCGCGGCGTCATGGGGAAATCCGGCGGCATGGATCGCGTCAACGCCGACTACATGGGGATGCTCGCCACCGTGATGAATGCACTCTGTCTGCGCGATTTCCTCATCGCCGCCGGCGTCCCCGCAATCGTGCAGTGTTCGGTCGGCATGGAACCGATCGCACCGCGTTTCAACCGCGACCAGGCGATCAAGGCGCTCGAAGCCGGACAGGTCGTGATCTTCGCCGGCGGAACCGGAAGCCCGTTCTTCACCACCGACACCACCGCGGCGCTGCGGGCTCTCGAAACCGATTGCGACGCGGTGCTCAAGGCAACCAAGGTCGACGGCGTTTACACGGCTGACCCCTTCAAGGATCCGACTGCGGAGCGGTTCGAGGAACTCAGCTTCGACGAGGCGCTCTCGCGCCAGCTCAAAGTGATGGATTCGACCGCGTTTTCGATGTGCCGCGACAACGATCTGCCGATCGTGGTCTTCAACTTCTCCGACCCGGAAAGCCTCCGCCGCGTCATCGCGGGCGACACTTCCGCCGGAACCATCGTCAGTTGAGGTTGAACAAGGAGGACGCCTCTCATGGGAATTCATCCGACCGCGGTCATTCATCCGGGAGCGAAGCTGGGACGCAACGTTTCCGTCGGCCCCTATTCAATCATTGAAGAGGATTGCGTGATCGGCGACGACTGCATGATCGACGCACACGTCAAGATCGCCCGTTACACCACGCTTGGCGCCCGGTGCAGGGTTTACCTCGGCGCGCTGATCGGCGAAGAGCCCCAGGATCACCGCTTCCGTCCCGGCACGGTCGCCTGGACGAAGATCGGCGACGACACCACGCTCCGGGAATATGTCACGATTCACCGTTCGCCATTTCCCGGAGGAACAACTTCGGTCGGCAGCGGCACGCTTCTGATGGCATTCGTCCACGTCGGTCACGACGCGCAGATCGGAAACAAGGTGACCGTGGCGAACCAGACGGGAATCTCGGGACATGTAATCATTGAAGACGGCGCGGTGCTCTCCGGCTACGTATTGATTCACCAGTTCTGCCGGATCGGCGCCCTGGCGATGCTGGGGGGGCGCACGATCATCCGGCAGGATGTGCCGCCCTTCTGCATGGTCGCGGAAAACGAATGCATCTGCGGTTCGAACACCGTCGGACTGCGCCGGGCCGGATTCGACAGCGCGCAGCGCATGGCGATTCGACGGGCGATCAAGACCTACTTTTTCCATGGATTGAATTCCTCCAATGCGCTGAACCGGATTGAAGCGGAAAGCGGCGGCGATCCGAATGTCGCTCATTTCATCGACTTCATCCGCCACAGCGACCGGGGAATCATGCCGGGAGATCCGGAACTTGTCGCACTCGGCACCCGGCATCACGAGGAGGGGGCGGAATGAAATTTCCCGCACTGCTGTTCCGGACCGCGCTCATTTCGCCGGTCTCGGCGATGCTGCTGCTGACCGGGTGCATCTTCAGTCCGGTTTATCAATCGCTGCCTCCGGTTGAAAACAATACGGTGAAGATCGGCGTCATCGTTCCGCTGAGCGGAAAAAACCAGCCCTACGGCGCCCGGCTGCGCGACGGCATTCAACTTGCGGCCGATGAATTGAACAACTCCCGGGGCATCGGGGGCCTTCCGATCGAACTTCTGATCCGCGACAATCGGAGCAATCCGGCCGAATCGCTCCGGCTGGCACGCGAACTGGCGGATTCCGGGGTCCGCGGTCTGATTCCCGGTTACGACAGCGCGGAAGTGGCCGTTCTGAAGGAGTTCCTCGCAGAACGGGCGATCCCCGCGGTAACGCCGGTCGCGTCCGACGACACGCTCAACGAAGTTCCGGCGCTCTTTCAGGCGGTCTTCACCAACCGCGAACAGGCCCGGGTGCTGGCCGCCTACGTCTGGTACTGGCGGAAACTTCTCCGCATGGGCATCCTGATCGATACGGCGCCGGGGGCGGATTATGCGCGCGACATCGCGCGCGAATGCGGCCGGGTTTTCACGGAACTGGGCGGCAGCGTGGTCTCGAGCGTCGAATTCCGCAACGACATGACCGACTTCACTCCGAACCTCAGAGAGCTGCTGCTCTCCGGGCCTCAGGTCATTCTGGTTCCGGCGGAGACCTCCGTTTCCGGCCGGATCGTTCGTCGGCTCCGGGAACTCGGGTTTCGGGGCTTGATCATCGGACCGGACAGCTGGGACGAACGGGAGTTCCTTCAGGAATGCGGTCCGACGCCGGGCGATTGCGCCTACACGGCGTTCTACGCGCCGGAATTCGATCGCGCGGAGAACCGGGAATTCCGCACGGCCTTCCGCAAGACCTTCTTTGTCTATCCGGGAGCCTGCGAAGCGCAGGGATACGATGCGATGAAACTTCTGGCAACCGGATTGGAAGGCGCGAAGACGCCGCATGATTTCATATTGAATCTGCAGTCGATCCGCAATTATTCCGGTGCGGCGGCGCTGTACAGTTTCCGGCAGAACGGACGTTTCGACCGGACGATTTTCATCAAGTCGCTCGGACCGGCGCGACGGGGCGAAGAACTGCCCTCTGCGCGATTGAGCAGAAGTTTTCCCATATCCCGGATCGATCAACTGGAAATCAATGAATAAAAGAAACGACAAATAAAATTCACCAGGTCCGAATCATGAAAAAAAACGAATACGTCATTTTAAAATCTCCGGCGGAACCGGCATTGGATGCCCCGTTTGACGATGGAGCCTGGAGTCGGATTCCGGCACTGAGTCTGGAATATTTCCGCAAGGAGAGCAGCGACCATCGCCCGGAGGTGCGGTTCAAATTGACCTGGACGGACGCCGGACTCTTCGGACTCTTCGATGTGCGCGACCGGTACGTCAAGACCTCGGCGACGAAATTTCAGGAGATGGTCTGCTGCGACAGCTGTGTGGAATTTTTCGTGGAACCGGCCGGGGGGAATGGTTACATCAATTTTGAAATCAACTGTTCCGGCATTCTGCTCTGCCAGCATGTGCTCGACCCGCGACGGAAGAACGGCGGCAGCCTCGGAAATGCGAGACCGCTCACGCTCGAGGAGATCAAAGGCCTTCGCATTTTCCATACGATGCCGGACCGAATCCCGGTGGAGATCACCGAACCGGTGCGTTACCGGGTCGGTTTCTTCCTGCCGTTCGAATTGTTCCACACCGTCATGGGGGCGGAAATTCCGGTGCCTGGGACCGTCTGGAGGGGGAACGTCTACAAATGCGCCGACAATACCAGCCACCCGCACTGGGGGTGCTGGCAGCCGGTTCCGGAGCTGAATTTCCACAATCCGGCGGCGTTTGGAGAGCTGCGTTTCGCAGAATAAATCATTTTTCCCTCATCCGGGAGCTTGACGAAACTCAGTTTCGGATGTATTCTTCTTTCAGCAGAAATATCAACCGCATGGTCATTGCATAGAGAAGGAAAAGTTCGAAATGAAACGGTTGCTGCTCGGACTGGTCACAGTCGTCGCCGTCATTGCCGCAGGAGCTATGGAACTTCCGGAGGATTTCCGCTCCGGCTGGAAATTCAACAACGGCCCGGAATTTCCCGGTGCGAAGGGAAAACTCGAAAGCGCTCAGAATTCCGCGGAACTTCACGCCGACTTCTCCGGCGGAGGCGATTATGTGGAACTCACAAAGAACTTCGGCGGCAATGGCGTTCTCGCTTTCCGGCTGGAGACGGCCGGCGAAGCCGCCGGGGTCGGAATTCTCGCGATGGACGCCACCGGGGAATCGCATTTCTTCCGCCTGACGGCGCCACCCTCAAATAAACCGGATGAATGGTGGCAGCTGGCGCTGGATTTCCGTTCCGGCTCCTGTGGAGAAGTGCATTGGGGCGGCGACAACGACGGAGCTCTTCAACTGCCGGTTCGCCAGCTCTCATTGCGCATTCAGAAAAGTTCAACGAAAAATCCGGAGTCCGTAACCAAATTCCGCAATATGAAGCTCGACCGGGAAACCGTCGACTGGCGCGTCACTTCTCCTGACGCACTCTATTTTGAACCCCGGGAAGGCAATCAGCTCTCCATTCAGCTCCCGAAAGGAATCACCCTTTCCGAAGAGGAGTGTTACGGCCGGATCTTCAATTACCAGCGTCAGGAGGTCAACGTCACCTCCGCGAAGTATGAGCCGGAAACGGGATTGCTGACGATCGACGTACCGGCATTGGAAGGATTTTATGAACTGGAATATCCGCAGCTGCATCTTACACCGATCGGTTTTACCGTCTTTCCGCCGGCGCCGGAAAAACCGGACCGCTTCTTCGGCATCGACGGGGCGTTCTCCTTCTTCGACGCGGTGGCGGCCGACCGCAGCCGGCTTCAGGCATATTTCAATATTCTATCCCTGAACGGGATCACTTCCTACCGCGACCGTCTCTCCTGGACCACGCTCGAACCCGAACCGGGAAAATTCGACTGGAGCCACGGCAAGCGCAATAAAGACGCCGCCCTGGAGATGGCCCGCTCCTGCGGAATCGATGTGCTCGAACTCTGGCACAACGCTCCCGACTGGAGCGGCGCCTGCAACGGAGTTTCACGGCGGGATTTCTACCCCTACCCGCGCGATTTCACCAAACTGGGCAACAGCTGGCGGAAGATTTTTCGGACGTGGAGTCATGCATATCAGACCTTCGAGGTATGGAACGAACCGGAACTTTCCACCCTCGGACGCAATCTCCCCGGCGACCGCCTGACCGCGCTTCACAAAGCCATCTCCTATTTCGCCCGGCAGGAGGCGCCGGATCTGCCCCTCGTCGGCGGCGTCTTCGGCGGAGAAATGCCGGAGCGGTTCTTCGAACCGTATCTGGCGAACGGTCTGGTCGAAGAGTCGGACATCCTCTCGTTTCATACTTACGACCGACCGGAAAACATGGTCTCTCTGGTCAGTGCGTGGCGTAAAGTTCTGGCGGACACCATCAAACCGTCGATGCCGCTCTATGTCACGGAAAGCGGCATGCCGTGGCACAACGGCACGCTGCCGCGCGCCGGATTCGAAGATGACCGGCAAAGCGCAATGATGATCGCCGCCAAGGCCGCGGAACTCAAGGCGTGCGGCATCGAGCGCCATTACGCATTCGTCATGCCCTATTACCGCGAAGGCGGCAACAATTTTTCCATGATCGACGCCAATCATACCCCGATGCGTTCCTTCGCCGCCTATGCGATGATGGCACGAATGCTGGCCAACAAAACCTACATCGGGGATCTTGAAAAAGGCAATACCACCCGATCCGCCCGCGTCTTCTCCGACGGACGCGACGCGGTCGCGGTCATCTATTCGGACAGTTGCGCCGCCTATCGACTTCCGGCGGGGATCGAGTTCAAGGCGGCATACGGCATCGACGGGCGCGCTCTGCCGCTCGGCGAAACCATCCCGAACCCCGACGGCGTACTCTATCTGACGATCCCGGAATCGGAACTGGCCATGCGGCTCGACACCAATACCGACGCCATGCGGCTCCTGAAAGTCACCCGGTTCAAAAGCAGCAGCGCCAGGCCGGCGAAACCGGTGGTATTCCAGCCGGATCTGGATATCCGCAAATATCGTTACACGCGCGACAAGGGATATCAGCTTCCGGATCCGGCTCATGCGGAACTTCCGGTCTGGGTCAACAATCTTTCCGATCAGGAGATCACCATCGCGCCGACGGCGGAGCTTCCTGCTGGCGGCGTGCTGCTGGAACCCCTGACAGAAGAGCTTCGTCTCGCGCCGAATTCCCGCGAACGACTGATTCTCAAGGCGGATTTAAGCAAAGTTTTCGCTGATCGCGAGAGTGTCGGAGTCAGAATTGCCGACAAAAACGACCACGCCACGGCCGCCGTCCTGCCGCTCGCGGTCTACAAGGTCAAACGCGTCTCCGCCGAACCGGCGCGCACGCAGGGCGAATGGACGCCGCTTACCGAATGGCGCAACTGGTCAAACAAGGCGCCGCGACCGGAAATTCAGGGAAAATTCCGGTTCACCTGGCGTGAAAATCTGTTGATTCTGGAAGTGGACGTGATCGATGAACGCCCGGTCATTGCGCCTGCGGCCGTATCGCTCTGGCAGTTCGACTCCATTCAACTGGGCATTCAGCGGCTCGACGCCGACGGCATGCCGGGGCCGACGCGCGAATTCCTTGAAATAGGAGCCGGACAGACGGAGAAGGGACCGCTCTTTCATTGTTACAGTTTTCTGGTCAAACCGGAAAAACCCAATTCAAAACCGGGCATCACCGCCGAAGTCAGCCGGCACGATACGCTCACAAGTTATCGGTTGAGCATCGGGGCAACGGAACTCGGCGGCACACTCAAGGCGGGCGATCTTTTCGGATTCTCGCTCCTGATCAACGACAACTCCGGCAGCGGGCGGCGCGGTTATCTCTATTTCGGCGACGGGATCGGATATTCGAAATCGGCCCAGGAATTTCAACAACTGGAACTGGTCGATCAGAAACAATAAAATTCCGTCCGCTCCAGTGTCGCTTTCAGAGTCGGAGCGGCGGAATGCAGCCTCAATTTGAATCACGTTCTTCCCATTCGGAGAATGGTTTCCGGCTCAACGCGCCATTGGTGTAACGCGGATCGCCGGTCACCTCACGCCCCACCCATGGCGGCAGCGGAAAGGCGGTATCGACGCTGTCGAGTTCCAGTTCGGCGGTGAAGAGTCCGGCGTTGCGTCCGAAATACTCATCCACCTCCCAGACGAACCCCTGAAATGCGACCAGGTAACGGCACTTCTCCACCACCCGGTCACCGCAGAACTCCCGGAGCATCGCCTCGGCGTCAGCCACCGGAACGGTATATTCGAATTCGCTCCGGGCAAAACCCTCGGGGCGGCCTTTCACCGTGAGAAATGCCCGCTCCCCGGCGATGCGCACGCGAACGGTGGGGGATTCGCCGGGTACTCCGGCGAAATACCCCTGCACCATCCGGATGCCGTCGTCGGAAAATTCCCGCCACGCATCGGAAGCGAGAAGATATTTCCGTTCGATCTCAACTCCCATGCCGGCTCACTCCCGGCCAAAACGATAAATCGTCCGCTGCGAATACACCTTTCCCGGTTCCAGCCGGGCGGAGGGAAATTCCGGATGATTGACCGCATCCGGCCACAATTGCGTCTCCAGACAGAAACCGCTTAACTGCGGATACCCGGCACCGCTTTTGCCCTTCGCACTGCCGTCGAGGAAGTATCCCATATAGAACTGCACCCCGGGAGCCGTCGTGGAAACTTCGAGCGTGATGCCGGTCCGGGCGGAACGTGCCCGGGCGACGTTGTTTTTCATTTCGCCGTCGCGGCTGGAGAGCACGAAATTATCGTCGAACCCATTCGGCTTCGTTTGCAGGATCTCGGCAAAACTCTTCTCACGGCGCAGATCGAAACAACTGCCATCAACCGGCGGATTCGCTCCGGTCGGAATCAGGAACTCCGACACTTCCGTATGCCGGTCGGCGGCAATCCGGATGAAATGATCACCGAATTCAAGCGCACCTTCGCCGTTGAGATTGAAATATGCGTGATTGGTCATACTGAGAACCGTGACCGCATCACTCACCCCACGGTAATCGATCTCCAGCGCATCGCCGCCGACGATCCGATACGTGACTTCGACGCACACCTTTCCGGGGAAACCCGAATCCCCATCCGGGCTTTCCAGCGTCAATGTCAGGAAATCACGCCCCGCCTCCTTCACCTGCCAGAGGCGGCGGCCGTAACAATCGCCGCCGTGCAGACAGGCATGATGCGGTTCATCGTTGAGAATGAGCTGATACTCTTTTCCGTCGAGCGTGAAACGCGCATTGCCGATCCGGTTGGCGTAACGTCCGACCAGCGCGCCGAAATAGGGATCGTTCTCGCGATAGTCCGCCGGATTGCCGAATCCGAGGAGAATATCAACACATTTTCCATTCCGATCCGGCGTGCGCACCGCAACCAGCGCGCCACCGAAATCGGTCACATCCACCTCGAACCCATCTTTGCCGCTGAGCGTGTAAAGCGTCGCGCAACCGCCATCGGGCAACTGGAAAAAATTGCGTTTTGTCGTCATGATAAACGTTCCTCCCCGCCGCCGTTCCCGCCGCCGGTCAGCTCCTGGTAGGTTTTGAAATGAGTCTTGGCGCAGCGGGAAAATATTTCAGCGCCGAACTTCTCAAATAACTTCTTTCCGGTTTCCCGCACCTGGGAACCGGCTCCTCGCGGCAGCGGCATTCCCACTTCCTGCTCCAGTTTCTCCATCCCCAGCAGGAACTGTTCGCGGGCGAGAATGCTCGCCGCCGCCACCGCCACATCGCTCTCGGCCCGGGTTCGCTGATCGAGTCTGATTCCCCGTCCGCGCGTCATCAGAGCGCGTTCGATCAACCGTTCATTCGCGAACTGGTCCGAGAGCATCCGCGGACAATCCGGTACTTTTTCAAGCAGATTCTCGATGACCCGCGCATGCCCCCACGCCAGAAGACGGTTGAGATTTCCGACCTTCGCGTAGAGCCGGTTGTACGCTTCCGGACCGATCAGCACCACGGCGTATTTCCCCGGCACAATCTGACGAATCCGCCCGGCGATCTCCTTGATCCGCGCACTGCTTTTGATAAGTTTCGAATCGCAGCAGCCGATCCTGCGCAACTCCGGCCCGGAATGTTCATCAACGCAGACCCCGGCAACCGCGAGCGGGCCGAAGAAATCGCCCTTGCCGCTCTCGTCGATGCCGCCGTGCGGATCGATCGGGCCTTCTTCGGCCTCGGACACTCCGCCCGCGGCGGAACCGTTCACGTTGCCCCCGCCTGCCGGATCGAAGGAAAATGTGTGCAGAATCTCCGGCTCCAGGACGAACATGACGAAATCGGCGGTGCCGCTCCCCTGAACGGTCAGTTTGCCGCTCCGATAAAGCACGGCATTGACCTTCTCCACCGGATGTACCGCCTTCCAGTATGCGTAGGGCAATTCCGAAAAATTCCATCCGCGTTCCCGCAGCAGCGCTTCCAATTCCCGCGCCTGAGGTTCGGAAACCGTACAGACAAAGTTGGTGACTTTTTTCT
Source organism: uncultured Victivallis sp. (assembly GCA_944389815.1). Taxonomy (GTDB): domain Bacteria; phylum Verrucomicrobiota; class Lentisphaeria; order Victivallales; family Victivallaceae; genus Victivallis. Next base: position 30,095 of record CALXNS010000010.1, read on the forward strand.
CCGCCATGATGCTCGGTCCTTCGCGTCTCCGCTACTCCAGCGCCGTCCGCCCGTTGAGCGCCGCCGCGATGGTGGCGCCGTCGGCGTAGGATAAATTCGATCCCGCCGGCAACCCCAATGCCGGCTGCGTCACCCGCACGGGAGCAGATTTAAGCAGATTTGCCAGGTAAATCGCCGTCGCCCGCCCCTCGACATCCGGGCTGAGCGCCAGAATCACCTCCCGCACGCGGCCGGAACCGGCCACTTCGAGCAACCGGTTCAGGTTCAATCCGGAACCATCCTCGGCATCGAGCGGCGAAATCCGTCCGCCCAGCACCAGATAACGCCCCCGAAAATTGCCGCTCGCTTCAATCGCCAACAGTTGCGCGGCGCTCTCCACCACACAAATCACGCCGGCGTCGCGGTCGGGACGGCGGCAGATTCCGCAGAGTTCTCCGGCGTCGGCCCATGCGCCGCATTCGGGACAGCGGTCGATCTTCTCCGGCAGCGACGCGATGAGGTTGCCCAGCGCCGTCAGATTTTCCGGCTCCCACTCCAGAAGCGCCAGCGCCAGACGTTCGGCGCCACGGCGGCCGATGCCGGGCAGCCGTTTCAACGCACCGGACAACGCGCCGATCGCTTCAGGATATTCGCCGGAATACGACATCTTTCAAAACATCCCCGGCAGATCGACGCCGAGTCCTCCGGTCACTTCATTCATCTTCTCCTGAGCGGTCGCTTTCGCCGCCGCCAGCGCGGCATTCACGGCACAGACCAGCTCCTCGGAGAGCGCTTCGCGATCCTTGAGGGCCTCTTCGGAGATCGTGATCTCCTTGACCCGGAAATCGCCGGACACGGTCACACGCACCAAATTCCCGGCGGAGGAGGCGGAAAACTCCATATCCGGCATCTCCTCCTTGAACTTCTTGAGGTTGCTCTGAATATCCTTCGCCCTCGACATCAATTTCGCCATTTCGGCCAGATTACCAAACATCGTCTTTCGTATCCTGATGATTCGTTCGTTTTAAATGCCTTTGTTGAAAACGGGGGGAACCGGCCCGTCGTCCAGACAAGCCGGTTCCCTCCACGTCGAAAACCGGCTCCGACCGGTTTTACTTCGCCGCCTTCGCGTCTTTCGGCAGATTCGCCGCAGCGGCACTCTGCCGTTTCAGCGCCTTCTTGTGCCACGAGGAGACCAGCGGAGCGGCGATGAAGATCGACGAATACGTTCCGACGATGATTCCGAGCATCATCACCAGCACGAAGTCGTTGATCGCCACCCCGCCGCCGATGAAGAGCACGAAGACCACGATGAAGGTGGTCAGACTGGTCAGAATCGTGCGGTTCAGCGTCTGATTGATCGACATGTTGACGTTTTCAAGGAATGACGTGCCGGGGTTGAGCCGCACATTCTCCCGGATCCGGTCGAAAACGACCACTTTGTCGTTCATCGAATATCCGATCACCGTCAGCAGCGCGGCAATCACCGTCAGCGAAACGCTCCGCCCCAGCGCCAGATAGATTCCCATCACCACGATCACGTCGTGGAAAAGCGCAAGCAGACTCGACAATGCGTAGGTGAATTCATACCGCAGCGACACGTAGATCACGATTCCGATCATCGAGAAGAAGATCGCCCAGAGCGCCGCCTTGATGAATTCCCGTCCGATCAGACCGCCGACGCGGGACTCCTCGCCGCCGCTGAACTGCGCCTGCGGGAATGCGTCATTGAGCGTCGCCATCAGCGCATCGCGGGAACTGGACGATTCGCCGGAACCGTCCGCGGTCGGATCGCCGCGCAACAGAATCTCCACCTTTTGAGCATCCCCGCCGGCGGCGCTGTACTTGTAGGTGACCGTTGCGTCATATCCCTTCGCGAGAAGGAGTTTCTCCACCTCGGTCTTCGGAATTTGTTCGGCGTAATTGAACGTGTAGAGCGCGCCGCCGGTGAAATCCACTCCGAGCATCGATTTCCACCGGACTCCGACCAGCACGAACGACAACAGGATCAGAAGTCCGGAGATCTTCAGCGTCTTCGGCCACATCGCGTCGAAGTTGAACCTGGTCTTGTCGAAGAACTGCATCATGTGAATCTTGTGCAGATTCGTGAACCGGAAGAGATAATCGAAAATCAGCCGCGTGACGAAGAGCGCCGTAAACAAACTCGTCAGAATACCGATGCTCAGCGTCACCGCAAACCCCTTGATCGAACCGGTTCCGACATACATCAGAATGATCGAGGTGATCAACGTGGTCAAATTCGCGTCCAGCACCGCCGAAAAGGCGCGCTGATACCCGAGATCAATCGAATTCTGAAGACTTTTTCCGGTGGCCAGTTCTTCGCGGACACGTTCGAAAACCAGCACGTTGGCGTCGACCGCCATGCCGATCGTCAGCACGATACCGGCGATGCCCGGCAGCGTCAGCGTGCAGTCGAACGCCGCCATCGCCCCCAGGATCAACACGATGTTGAGCACCAGCGCGACCACCGACACCACGCCGGCCAGCCGATAATAGACAATCATGAAGAGCGCGACGAAAATCATCGAAATGATTCCGACCCAGACGCCGTTGGCCACGTTGTCCGCGCCGAGTTTCGGATCGGTGTCGAAGACCGCGTTGATCTTGATCTGGAACGGGAAACTGCCGCTGATCAATGCATCGGCGATGTTCTTGGACTCCTCGTCGGAGAAGCTGCCGGAAATTTCCGCTCCGCCGCCGGTGATCGCGTCCCGGATCGACGGTGCGCAATACAGTTTTCCATCCAGCACAATCGCCAGCTGGCGGCCGACGTTGTTCGACGTGACCCGGGCGAAATCCTCCGCGCCCTGCTGGTTGAAACGCAGCATGATCTTGCGCTGACCGAATTCATCCTTGCTCACGAAGGCGTTCGTGACGCCCTTTCCGTTCATCTGAGCCCGTTTCTCCACCAGGAAAAACTCCTCGTGCATCTTCCCCTCCGACGGGACGAACTCCTGCGTGCTGAGCAATTCATATCCGATCGGCACCGTGAACGCCGCCGGATTGGCCTTGTATTCGGCGATCAGCCGGGCGTTTTCCGGGTGCACCAGCCGGAAATTCAATTTGGCGCTCATCTTGATCAGATTGAGCAGTTCGAGTTTTTCATCGCGGCTCACCACCGGCGCGCGCAATGCAACGTAATCACTGCCGGACGGTGCGATTTCCGCCTCGAAGATCTTTTTATTCTCCAACCGGGTGCGCAGAATTTCGATGGCGATATCACGGTAACGGTCGAATTCGGCCCGCAGCCGGCTCTCGAATTCCTCCCGGCTTTCTCCGTTCTTGCCGTCGCCTTTGATCTCGGCGAGAAAATCCTCGTCGGGCACCAGCTGGAGAATGAATTCCACGCCGCCATTCAAATCGAGTCCGAGACGGATCGAACTTGCGGCATGTTTCCGAATCATGCTCATCACGTCGCGGTTATCCTGGTAATCGCCCTCCGGAACCAGCGGCCTCAGATCCAATCCGCGTGCATCAGCCGCCTGCAGCAGCGCCTGCGACTGATACAATTCCGGCTGGGCCGCCTGAAGGGCCTGTGCTTCCTTCACGACAGCATTCGCCTCCGGATTCGACGGATCTTTGAGCACGGAGAGGAACGTTTCATAATAATCGCGTTCCACCAGCGGATGAATGGACACGGCGAACACCAGAATCACCACCAGCGTAATCGCCGTCCGCAGAAACAACGGTCGTTTGTTCATCAGAAATAAACTCCGGAATTAACCTATTGCAGAAAACATCTGATTCTTTCTTCTCTAAACTTACTTACGCCTTCTTCGCCTTCTCATCCGTCGCAGGCGCGGCCTTTTCCTTCGCGGGAGCGCTCTCCTCCTCGTCCGGAAGCGCAGCCACCGCGCCCTTGATGACCTCCACCGGCGCCATCGAACCGGCCAGTTCCACCATCAACGTCTTCTCCCGCACCTCGGCGACCTTGCCGTAAATGCCGCAGCTCAGCAGCACCCGGCTGCCCTTGACGATCCGGTCGATCATCTGCTGCTGTTTCTGCTGTTGCTTTTTCTGGGAGCGGATCATGAAGAAAATCATGATACCGAACACCAGAATAAGCGGAATCATTCCGCCGAAAGCGCTCGCCGCGCCCTGCTGCCCCTGCGTGGTACCTCCTTCAGCCACAGCAAAAATCAGATTGAAACTCATTTAGTTACTCTCCTTTGGATTATTTTTTGAAAACGTTCACTTGATTTCGTTCGTTACCGTTGCTTTTCCCGGACGGATTTGCATTCCATTCCTTCCCGTTCCGTCCGGCTCGTTAACTTTTCACCCTGGCGCAGCCAGCCGCACCTTTTTCTCCATAAAATCACAACATATCGCAGATGCGCTCCGGCTTCAGTCGCCGTTCCGGAGCCAGACGGCCTCCCCGCTGTCCCCGAGCGCGGCTTTCACCCGGGCATCGCCGCCTAAACGGCAATGCCCATAGCTTCGTACCACCGCAAATGCGTTTCTGAGCATCTCCGGTTCCGGCGCCGCCCCCCACTCCGGCTCCAGCGCCCGAACCGAAACGCCGTTCTTCATCCACTCGCGCGACAAATACAAAAGCTCTGCCGCCGTCGTCCGACGCCCGGAGCCGGCCAGCGAAACTGCCGCAGCCACCCGGATCCGACGCAGAAACTCCACCGACAATGCAATCGTCTTCGCATAACTTCCGGCGATTTCCGCCGCCTGCGCCGGCGGGATCGTCAAACCAATTCCATCATCCAGCACAAACGTCCGCGCCGCGTATTCCGAGCCGTCGCCGGGCGCGGCGTCGAAATCCGGAACGCAGCGCAGCACGGCAAACGTCACGCCATCCTTCTGCAGTCGTTCGGCCTCCGCCGCCGAAAATGCGGCACCCCAGACGCCGAAGGGTCTGCGGCAATCAGACGCGAAAACGGCAAAACTCGCCTCATCGCTCATCGAATGTTCCACAACGGGAAAACATTCCTCCCTTCCCGCCGACTTCCAACTGCCGTCACGCCACAATTGCCGGACATCCGTTTCGATGATCACCCGTTCTTCTCCAGGCACATCCGGCGCGCACCACGGAAAATGACGCCGCAATGCCGCGCCGTTTTCCCGGGAAAAGGGCGCCGTCAGCGCAACACCGCCATCCGGCAACTCCATGCGTTCCCCCTGAAAAAGCGCCGGCAGTTTCCGGGAATAATCCGCCACAATCAGCAGGACACGCTCCGCCGGAAATGCCAGAACCAATGCCTCGCCGAGTTTATGGATCGACTCGGGACGAATCCGCGCGTCGCCGTCCGCAGCGGTCAGTCGCCGTCGGATCTCCGCCTCGCTCTTCTTGAGCAACTTCAACGCATCTTCTGCAATCTTTCTCATCGAAAACAAAATCCGACTTCCGCACCGAGTCAATTCGAAAACGGTTTAATATAACATCGCCATCCGGATATTCAAGCACCATCGCCGCCGTTTTTGCCGCCAAAAGCAAAACGAAGGGGGAAATTCATCATAAACGGCTTGAAATCGAATTATTTCCATTGTATATTCTCCGCGTTTGCCCGATTTTTTCCGGGGATGACAATTCCGAAACAACACATAATCAGGATGAGTTCGATCATGATCAAATGCGGGATCATCGGCTGCGGCGTTATCGCACCGACCCATATCGAAGGTTATCAGAAGCTTCCCGACGTCTCCGTAACGCACCTCTGCGATCTGGTTGCCGCAAAAGCGGACGCGCTCGCGGAGAAATATCACGTGCCGCACCGGTCGACCGATTACCATGAACTGCTCGCCGATCCGGAAGTTGATCTGGTCAGCATCTGCACCGATCACGGCAGTCACCGTCAAATTTTTCTCGACGCGCTCGCCGCGGGGAAGCACGTCGTCTGTGAAAAATCTCCAGGCCGCGTTCTCGACGACCTCGCCGCAATGACCGCCGCCGCCGACGCCCATCCCGGCCTGGTAGCGGCCGGCATTTTCCAGCACCGCCACGAACCGGTCAACCGCACGTTGCGCGAATGGGTGGCGGCCGGAAAATTCGGCACGCTCCTCACCGTAAATCTGAGTTTCAACTGTCTGCGCGACAATTCCTATTATTTAAAGGACGCCTGGCGCGGCACGATTGAATTCGAAGGCGGCGGAGTTCTGATCAATCAGGCGATCCACTACATCGACCAGCTCCGTTTTCTCTTCGGCGGCGTCCGGCGTCTGGTCGCCCTCACCGCCAACAAAACCCATCAGGGGGTGATCGAAGTTGAAGACACCGCCGCGTTTCTGCTGGAATTCGATTCCGGCGTATTCGGAACGGTCAGTGCGACCAATTCCGCGGCGACCGACTGGCAGAATCTTCTGACGGTCTCCGGGACGAAACTCTTCCTCGAATTCAGCGAAGAACATCCTCGCCGAATCGATTCCCACGACGCCGCGCTGGCCGCGGCGCTCCGCGAAGCTCTCGAAAAAAGCGCGGAAAAAGCTTCCGCCAGTCTGGGCAAGAGTTATTACGGCGGCGGGCATACCGCCCAGCTCGCCGACATCGTCGCGGCGATCCGGGAGAAACGCGCCCCGGAGGTAACCATCCGCGAAGCCGCCGACTCCGCCGCGGTCGTCATGGCGGTCTACGAGTCGGCGAAAACCGGCAACTGGATTGACGTGCGCAAATTTTAATGAATACATTCGACAATATTGTTGCCCCCGCCACCGGCACCGGAGGCGCGATCACCATTCTGCGCATCTCCGGTCCGGCAGCGCTGGAGATCGGCAACCGGATCTGGTCCGGGAAGACCCCGCTTGAACCGGCGTCCGCGCGGATGATGAAACTCGGCCGCGTCGGAATCGATTCCGCGCTGGCGGTCTGCATGCCCGGCCCCGGAAGCTACACCGGAGACGATGTCGTCGAACTTCACTGTCATGGCGGCGCCGCCGTCGCCGAACAGGCGCTCAAACTCGCGCTCGACGCCGGCTGCCGCATGGCCGAACCTGGCGAATTCACCTTCCGGGCGTTCGTCAACGGCAAGCTCGATTTAACTCAGGCCGAAGCGGTGGCCGACGTCGTCTCCGCGGGAAGCGATCTGGCGTTGAAGGTCGCGGAACGCCAGCTCGCCGGAGCGCTCGGCGAGGAACTCGATCAGATTTACTGGACGATCAACGAATTCCGCGCCGAATGCGAATCCCGGCTCGATTTCCCCGAGGAGGAGCTCGACTGGGACTCGGCGCTGCCGGAAAAAATGGAGCGCGTTTCCGATGCGTTGAAACGGCTTCTGGCCACGAGACAGATCGGTTCGACGCTGCGCGACGGCGTCGATCTGGTGCTGGCCGGACGCCCCAACGCGGGGAAATCCAGTCTGCTCAACCTCCTCCTCGGCTACGAGCGCGCCATCGTAAGTCCCGTTCCGGGCACCACACGCGACACCGTGGAGGCGGAGACCGTGTTGCGCGGCATCCCGGTTCGCATCACCGATACCGCCGGATTGCGCGACAGCTCCGATCCGGTTGAACGGCTCGGAGTCGAACGCAGCCGACGATCCATCGCCGCCGCGCATCTGACCATCTGGCTGCTCGATGCCGCAGCCGACGATCTTGAGGCGGAAATCACCGAGTTCACCCTCCACGCGCCGGTGGACAATCGCATCGCCGTCTGGAATAAAATCGATCTGGCTTCGGAACGCAACCTCCCGGAAATTCCCGGCGGCGCGCTCCGCATCTCCGTTAAAAACCGGGAAAACATCGATTCTCTGCTCGATGCCGTCGCCGAGCGAACCGTTCATTCCGCCCGTCCCGCCGAGCCTCCGGTCGCAGTCAACGCCCGCGCCGCCGATGAACTGGAAAAAGCCGTCGATGCCGTCGCCGACGCCAAGACGCACTCCACGGAGGGAATGTTCGAAATCGCCGCCGCCCGGCTGCGTGACGCACTGCAGGCCGTCGGCGCGATCACCGGAAAAAACGTCGAACCCGACGTGCTCGATCAGATCTTCAGCCGGTTCTGCATCGGCAAATGACTTGAGGCGTTTCATGACGAAGAAAAACAACAACACTTTCCCGAAACAACCGGATGCGGCATCCCGGCAGGATACGGTGTCGCAACCGCCCGCGGAGCAAACGCCGCAGGCGTCTTCTCCCTCCGTCCCGAAGCGGCGGCACCGGGTTCTGATCTGGACGTGTCGTCTCTGCGGAATGATTCTTTTGCTGCTGCTCATCGCCATCCCCGTTCTGCTTGCGGTCTGGCACTGGATGCTGCCCGGAATTCTGACCGAACGGGCACTGCCGGAAATCCGCAGCCGGTTCGGACTGGACGATGCAACAATCGGCATTCGCAGAATCGGGTGGTCGGGAGCGGATTTTGAAAATCTCCGGTTGACCGATGAAACCGGCGGCATTCTGGCCATCGATTCGATCCGGATCGATTATCAACCGTTCTGGCCGGGAGATGAGGATCCGAGTGCCGCATGGCTTACAGTTACAGATCTCACCTTGAGCGGACTGGAGTGTTCGATCGCGGTGAATGCCGGAGAAGTGGAAATTTCCGGCTTCCGTCTTCACAAAGTGCTCGACGCCTTCGCCCGGCTCGGTGCGACGGGAGAGACGAACTCTTCAACCGCGCCACCGGCCGCCGGCCGCCCGGTGGCCGTATTGAAAAAGCTCACACTCCGCAATCTGATGTTGAAACTCAATATCGATGGACGGCGCCTCGCGTTGCCGGTCAACGCGGTATTTCGTTCCGATGATCCCGCCTGGCAGCAGTTGTCCGCGGAGATCGAAATCGCCCCCCGCGGGCAGATTCTCAAATGGAGTGCTAATTTCGACCGTATTGCCGGAACCCTTTCTCTGCACACGAATTGTGACAACTTCCGCCTCGACCCCCTGAACGATCTCCTCGCCCTCCCCGGCGGCGCGGCAAGTGGAGAGGTAACCGCGACGGTCCGCAACCTCAATACCGCCCCCGCGGGAACCGTCGAAATTGAAGCGACATTCACCCCGCCGGAGAACCTCATTGCCGGTTCGAAGTTCGCCGCGCCGATCCGACTGCATCAGACGCTCGACTTCGAGTACCGGAAAGGAGAAGGGAAACTCGCGCTCTCCGGAACGGGAAATCTTGAACCGCCGCAATGCACGTTTCTCGAAGAACGGATTCAACTTCGCAGCCTCAATGCTCCGACGTGGAATTTCACGCTCTCACTCGGGAAAGACGGCCTTCTGATCCAAAACGCGGAAGCTTCGGTGGCGAAAATCGAGCTCGACGCCTTCGGCACCCGGCTGCGGCTGCCGGAAATTCGTCTGACCCACGTGGGGGAGAATCGTTTTCAGCTCACCGGTTCCGGGGCGGAACTGACGGCCCCGGCGCAGAACGTCCGCCTTGAAAACATCAATTTTTCCGTGCCGCTTCCGCTCACGGACGCCCGCGTGGCCGATTTCGGGGTCGAACATATCCGCCTCGCGAAATGGGAACTTGGTTCCATCAACGGCAACTTCGACGGCACACCGGAAAAATTCACCCTGAACGGAGATTTCCATTCGCCGCTTTTCGAAGGGGCGCGACTGGATTTCCGCGGCGAATTCCAGCCCGATGCCGGAGGGGGAACTCCGGCGTTTCTCTTCGAAGCGGATCTGCCGACCTACGCGCCGAAACAACCAATCCAGCTCGGCGATTGGATGCCGGCGCTCAAAGGAGCGGAGTGCTCCGGAGCTTTGACGCTCGGCGCGGCGCTCCGGCTGGAGAACGGCAAACTTTCCAGCGGGCTGCAGCTCTTTCTGCAGAATGGCTCCTTCCACTGGGCGGACTCGAACATCGAAGCAGACGGCATTGAGCTGGATCTGCGCATCGAGGATCTCTTCACCGGCAAAACTCCGCCGGGACAGCAGCTCAAGATCAAACGTCTTAACGCGTCCAATCTGGAATTTTCCGATCTTGAGATGAAATTCCGCACCGAATCGCTCTCGATGCTCAATATCGAACAGGCCAACTTGAAGTGGTGCGGCGGCGAACTTTTTCTCCGCCCGATCGTCATCTACACCAATCAGAAGAGCTGGTCGCCGATCCTCGAATGCGAATCGCTCAATCTGGCCGAATTTCTCCGCCAGACCGGCGTGGTCCCGGCAACCACCCGGGGCGACGGCGTCATCTACGGAAAACTGCCGCTGCGGATCAGCCCCCGGGGAATCTTTTTCGAACCGGCCTACCTCTACAGCCGTCCCGGCGAAAACAACTTCATCCGCGTCGCAGAACCGGAGAAGCTTGCCGCCGGAGTTGGGGGCGTCGCTCTTCAACAGGCACAGTTGGAATTCGCCGGCGAAGCACTGCGGGATTTCAATTACAACTGGGTCAAGGTGCGCTTCAGCACGGAAGCCGAAGACCTCGTTCTGTCGCTGCAATTCGACGGGAAACCCGCCGGACCGCTCCCCTTCGCCTACGACGACGAAACCGGGCAGCTGCGGCGCGATCCCGCCGGGCGCGCCACCTTCGAGGGGATTCAATTGAACATCAACACCCGAATCCCGCTCAATTTGCTGCTCAAACTCAATCAGAAACTTCAACAACTTATGGAGAAACAACCATGAAAAAACTCGTTACACTTGCCGCATTGACAGCGCTTCTCGGCGCCGGATGCACCCCCACGATCAAAACTCAGAATGAAGTGACGATCAAACCGGTTCAGGTGACGCTCGACATCAATCTCAAGATCGATCAGGAGATTGCCGACGCCATGAATACTCCGACGGAGGCTCCGAAAACCGCCGACGCCGCGGCCGCAGCAGAACGGCGTGACCGCATGATGGCGCGCCGCACACTCCTCAACGAAGCGAAAGCGGCGAAATGGATCGGGGAAAACAACGCCGGTTTGATCGAATTCCGCACCACCCCCTCCGAAACCGGCGCGGAGCTTCAGGCGGCTGTCGCAGCAGAGAATAAAGACCGCCAGGAAATTTTCCGCACGATCGCAGAACGGCAGAATACCACCGCCGAGGTGGTCGGACGCCGTTTCGCAGCGCGGGTCGCCGAACGCGCCCGGGTCGGCACTTTGCGCCAGACGGCGGAAGGAAACTGGATCACTGTCGGAGACGAATGACTCCGCAGTTGGCATTTTATCCCGGTCAGCATGTTCAATGTCTCGGTTGCGAAGACGGCTGCTGCGTCCGGTTCGAAATTCCGGTGACGCGTCGCGAAGCGGAGGAGGTTCTGCAGCTCGGATTGCCCGGTGTCCCCGCCCGGTTCGAGGAGTGTTTCGAACCGGATGAACGCGGCGAATGGCGCGTTCGCAAACGTGCCGACGGGCGCTGCATCTTCGCCGACGGCAGACGATGCGCCATTCACGCATTGCGCGGTTACGCGGCCAAACCCCTCTGCTGCCGGATTTTCCCGCTCCATATTCAAAAATGGGAGGACGGCGCGTTCTCCGCGGAATTGCGCTACATCTGTCCGGCGGCGGGATTGCCCGACGGACGGAAACTCGCGCTGATGCAATCGGAGATCGCCACGCTCGCCCGGCAGCTCGGTGATCGACGCGGCGTCAATTGCTGCGTATTTTCCGACTCCAACCCCGCTCCGCTGCGGACGGTACGGAAAATTCACGCAGGATTTCAAAGAATTCTGCACGAGGAAGAACAATCGTGGCGACTGCGGTTGTACACGGCGGTGCGGATTCTCGACTTCCACGCCGCGCCCGCGATGCGTGAAGCGGTCCGCGCCGCAGATGACTCTTTCGCCACCGAGGCCGCTTCCTTCGCCGCGAAGGCACGGCACGAACTCGAAAACGAACTCTCACACGGCACGTTCGACGCCTTGATCCGCAGCCGGACGCGCAATCTGCTCTGCGGCTATCTGCGCAGCGACCGGCCGGGATCAACGTCGCTGCACGGCCGCCTCGCGCGCGCCCGAACCAATTTGCGGGTGATCACCGGCATCGGTCAGCTTTGCGAACTCAATCCGGCCGCCCCGAAGATTTCCATTCTGCAAACACCGATGCTCGGCGCGGCACTGCAAATCGCGCCGGAGGCGGCAACGCTTTTCCGGGAATACTTCTACGGAAAACTTGATTCGATGAATTTCTGCGGCAGCCAGATTCTCCGTTACGACTACGAAACCGGGTTCCGCCATCTCCTGCTGATGCCGGCAACTCTTTTCCCGCTGGCGGCGGGATTCGCGCTGCACCGGAACCTCGACCGGATCGATTTCGACGCAATGCACCGTGCGGTTCGGTTGATCGACTTCACGTTTGCACGCTCTCCGTTCTTCCGGACGCGGATCGCCAGGCGGTGGATTCATACCCTCACGTGTCCGAAACAATTCGCCGGATTGGTGTCACACGCTGTCCCACCCGGGACATTTTGACACACCCGGGGTGTGACACATGAGACGCCCACCCCCGCGTCAGGCGCAAAAAAACGTTTTTTTCCGAATTTTGCAGAATTGGCACATCATTTGCTTATCCCTTCCATGTAACGTTTCAATTAAAACATTTTCAACAGGAGGAATCCATTATGAGCAAGATTCTCGGTATCGACCTCGGTACAACCAACAGCTGCATGGCTGTCATGGATCACGGCGAATACAAAATCATCCCGAACGCGGAAGGCAACCGGACCACCCCGTCCATCGTCGCGTTCACCAAAACCGGCGAGCGTCTGGTCGGTCAGACCGCCAAGCGTCAGGCCGTGACCAACCCGAAGAACACCATCTTTTCGATCAAACGGCTGATGGGCCGCAAATACGCGGAAACCGCGCGTGAACGTGAACTCGTTCCTTACGAGATCGTCGAAGCACCGAACGGCGACGCCCACGTGAAAGTCGGCGACCACACCTATTCACCGCCGGAAATTTCCGCGATGATTCTGCAGAAATTGAAGACCGACGCGGAAGCCTACCTCGGCGAGAAGATCACCCAGGCGGTCATCACCGTCCCGGCCTACTTCAACGACAGTCAGCGTCAGGCGACCAAGGACGCCGGAAAAATCGCCGGACTTGAAGTGCTCCGTATCATCAACGAACCGACGGCGGCGGCTCTCGCCTACGGTCTGGACAAGAAAACCGATGAGACCGTAGCGGTTTACGACCTCGGCGGCGGTACGTTCGATATCTCGATTCTGGAAATCGGCGACGGCGTCTTCGAAGTGAAGGCGACCAACGGAGACACCCACCTCGGCGGCGATGACTTCGACCAGGCGGTGATCACTTATCTGGCCGATCAGTTCCAGAAGGAGAACGGAGTCGACCTCCGCAAGGACGCGCAGGCGCTGCAGCGGCTCAAGGAGGCGGCGGAAAAGGCGAAATGCGAACTTTCGTCCAGCATGAGCACCGATATCAATCTGCCGTTCATCACGATGAATCAGGACGGCCCGGTTCACATGAACATCACGTTGACGCGCGCACAGCTCGAACAACTCTGCGATCCGTTGCTTGATCGTACCCGGACTCCCTGCATGAACTGCATGCGCGACGCCGATGTCACGCGGGATAAAATCAAGGAAGTGATCCTCGTCGGCGGCATGACCCGTATGCCCAAGGTGCAGGAGACCGCAAAGGCGATCTTCGACAAGGAACCGCACAAGGGGGTCAACCCGGATGAAGTGGTTGCCGCAGGCGCCGCCATCCAGGGTGGAGTGCTCGGCGGTCAGGTCAACGACGTGCTGCTGCTCGACGTGACGCCGCTGTCGCTCGGAATTGAGACCATGGGCGGAGTGATGACCAAACTGATCGACCGCAACACAACGATCCCGACCAAGAAGAGTCAGATCTTCAGTACCGCGGCCGACAATCAGCCCGCGGTCGACGTCCGGGTGCTTCAGGGCGAACGTGAACTGGCCAAGGACAACAAATCGCTCGGGCTCTTCAAACTTGACGGCATCGCCCCGGCTCCCCGCGGCGTGCCGCAGATTGAGGTGACGTTCGACATCGACGCCAACGGCATCCTCCATGTCGCTGCCAAGGATATGGGCACCGGCAAGGAGCAGAAGATTACGATCACCGCGTCGAGCGGTCTCTCGGAGGCCGAGATCGAGCGTATGGTCAACGAAGCCAAGGCGCATGAGGCCGACGACAAGGCCGCCAAGGATAAAATCGAGACTAAAAATCAGGCCGATTCCATGGTCTATCAGACGGAAAAGCAGCTCAAAGAACATGGTGACAAGTTGCCGGCCGATGTCAAATCGGAGATCGAAAGCGGCATTGCCCAGCTCAAGAAGGAGATCGAAGCCGACGACACCGAGGCGATGAAATCCACGATGAAGAGCATGGAAGAGAAGCTTATGAAACTTGGCGAGGCCGTCTACGCTCAGCAGCAACAGCAGCAGGCGTCCGGTCCGACTCAGGATGGTTCCGCACAGGGCGGCGGCAGCCAGAATAAGTCCAATGACGACGGCGTCGTCGATGCCGAGGTCGTCGACTGAGGTTCGTTAAGCATCCATAAGAAATTCCGTCCGGGTTTTGCCCGGACGGAATGATTTGTCAGAAAACAACACGTTTTTATAACGAAGACCCGAAACAAAAAAAAGGAGTTCAAACCAAAATGGCCAATGTCAACATCAAGCCGCTCGGCGACCGTGTTCTGCTCGAGATCTGCGAGAATCATGAACAAATGAAGGGAGGCATTCTGATCCCGGATTCCGCAAAGGAGAAACCGCAGGAATACAAGGTGATCGCGCTCGGAACCGGCAAGAACGACGAGAACGGCAAGAAGATTCCGTTCGACGTGAAGGTCGGCGACGTCGTTCTGACCAGCCGTTACGGCGGCACCGAGGTCAAGGTCGATGACAAGGAGTACAAAGTGGTCGCCCAGGATGACATCCTCGCGGTGATCGGTTAATTTGTGAATTATCGAGAAATTATCAATCCGAATCAGGAGAATCCAATATCATGGCAAAACAGCTTGTTTTTTCCGATGAGGCCCGTCGCGGCATCCTCGAAGGCGTGACCGTCCTCTCGAAGGCAGTCAAGGCAACCCTCGGTCCGAAAGGCCGCAACGTTGTGCTCGACAAGAAATTCGGCGCCCCCACCATCACGAAGGACGGTGTCACCGTCGCCAAGGAAATCGAACTCAAGTGCCCCTATGCCAACATGGGCGCTCAAATGGTCAAGGAAGTCGCCAGCAAGACCAATGACGTCGCCGGCGACGGTACCACCACCGCCACGGTGCTGGCCGAAGCGATCTATCGCGAAGGCCTCAAGAACGTGACCGCCGGTTCCAATCCGATGGAACTCAAGCGCGGCATCGAAAAGGCCGTCGACGCCGTCGTCGCTGAAATCGCCAACATGTCCACCAAGGTTTCCGGCGACATGATCGCCCAGGTCGCCGCAATCTCCGCCAACGGCGATGAGACGATCGGCAGCATCATCGCCGAAGCGATGGAGAAGGTCGGCCAGGAAGGCACCATCACCGTCGAAGAGGCCAAAACCCTCGAAACGACCCTCGACGTCGTTGAAGGCATGCAGTTCGACAAGGGGTATCTGTCGCCCTATTTCGCGACCAACACCGAAGCGATGGAAGCGGTGCTCGAAGATGCCTATCTGCTGATCCACGAGAAGAAAATCAGCAACCTTAACGACATGCTTCCGCTGCTCCAGGCGGTCGCCAAGGAAGGGAAACCGTTGCTGATCATCGCCGAAGACGTCGAAGGCGAAGCGTTGGCCACGCTGGTCATCAACAGCATGCGCGGCATCCTCAAGGTCTGCGCAGTCAAGGCTCCGGGCTTCGGTGACCGCCGCAAGGCGATGCTGCAGGATATCGCCATCCTGACCGGCGGCACCTGCATTACCGAAGATCTCGGCATCAAACTGGAAAACGTCACGCTCGATCAGCTCGGCAAAGCCAAGCGCATCACCGTGACCAAGGAGAACACCACGATCGTCGAAGGCGCCGGCACCACCGCCGCCATCATGGGGCGTGTCGCCCAGATCCGTCGTGAGATCGAACACCGCCCGCACCGGTTTCCGCACCTTTGCCCGGGTGAACGGT
>CALXNS010000011.1 GCA_944389815.1 uncultured Victivallis sp.
GGCGATAACCGGGCGGACCCGTGCCGTGATGGCGGTGCATCTCTATGGTCAATGTGCGGACATGACCCGGATCAACGCCATAGCCCGGGCACATGGTCTGCTGGTGATCGAGGATGGGGCGCAGTCGCATGGCGCGCGGCATAACTCATTGCTGTCCGGGAATCTGGGGGATGCTGCGGGGCACAGTTTTTATCCGGGGAAAAATCTGGGGGCGATCGGCGATGCCGGAGCGGTGACGACCCGGGATGCGGAACTTGCCGAAGTGATCCGCGCGCTGCGCAATTACGGTTCGGAGCGGAAATACCATAATTTATACAAGGGGTTCAACAGTCGGCTCGATGAATTGCAGGCGGCGTTGCTGCGAATCCGGCTGAAACATCTGGAGGAGGAAAACGCCGCGCGGCGCCGGGTGGCGGTTCGTTATCGGAATGAGATTGCCAATCCGCAGGTGCGTTTGCCGCAGACGGCGGCGGGGAATACGCATGTCTGGCATATTTTTGCTGTGCGGACGCCCCATCGGGAGGCGTTGATTGCGCATCTGGAAAAGGACGGGATCGGCAGCCAGATTCATTATCCGGTGCCGCCGCATCAGCAGCCGGCCTACCGGGAGTGGGGGGACCGGCATTACCCGTTGAGTGAACGAATTCATCGCGAGGTATTGTCGCTGCCGATGAGTCCGGTGTTGACGGAAACGGAAATTGATTGTGTGGTGGAAAGTTTGAATCGTTTCCGGGCGGAGTGAGACAACCGGAAACGATGAATAGTTGAAAGATTGGGCAAAATTTATTCGATACGGTTGTATTCCGGCCCGGGGGATGGTATTATAAATAAAAAAGGATTACGAAATCCATGCGGAAAATCATCGTGACCGGGGGGGCCGGTTTTATAGGATCGGCATTGGTCCGGTATCTGATCCGGGAAACGGATTGCGAGGTGCTGAACCTGGACAAATTGACCTACGCCGGAAATCTTGCAAGCTTAAAGGAAGTGGAAGATTCTCCGCGTTATCATTTTGTGCGGATGGATATTTGTGACGGTAAAGGAGTTCCGCGGATTTTTGACGAATTTCAGCCTGATGCGATCATGCATCTTGCGGCGGAGAGCCACGTGGACCGTTCGATCGACAGCCCGTTGGAATTCGTTCGAACCAATGTGCTTGGCACGGCAAATCTGCTGAATGCCGCAACCGCGTACTGGAAAAAGGCGAACCGGGAGTTTCGTTTTCAGCATATTTCGACGGACGAGGTCTACGGTTCGCTTGGGGATGAAGGATTTTTCCGGGAAGATACGCCGTATGATCCGAAGTCGCCGTATTCGGCGAGCAAGGCGTCGAGCGACCATCTGGTGCGCGCGTGGGGGCATACCTTCGGGCTTCCGGTGCTGGTGTCGAATTGCTCGAATAATTACGGGCCGTACCATTTCCCGGAGAAACTCATTCCGCTTGTGATACTCAACGCATTGGACGGAAAGGAGTTGCCGATCTACGGGAACGGGGGGAATGTACGTGACTGGCTCTATGTGGAAGATCATGCGCGTGCATTGTATCTCATTAATTGCAAAGGAGTTCCATCGGAAACATACAATATCGGCGGACATAATGAACGAACGAATCTGGAAGTGGTTCGAACCGTGTGCGGCATACTGGATGAATTTCGTCCGAAATCGTCCGGAAGTTATGTCGATCAAATCGTATTCGTGAGCGATCGGCCGGGACATGACCGGCGCTATGCCATTGATGCGGAGAAACTTCGCCGAGAACTTGGCTGGGAGCCGCAGGAGAATTTCGACAGCGGTATCCGGAAAACCGTCCGCTGGTATCTGGACAACGAATGGTGGTGGCGGCCGATCCGGGAAAAGAAATATGCCGGGGAACGACTGGGTCGGGGAGAGGAAAAAAGATGAGAAAGGGGATCGTTCTCGCCGGCGGAGCCGGTTCGCGACTGCATCCGGTGACGCTGGGGGTGTCCAAGCAGCTTCTGGCGATCTACGATAAGCCGATGATTTATTATCCGCTAAGTGTATTGATGCTGGCGGGAATCCGGGAAATTCTGATTATCACGACGCCGGAAGATCAGAGTGCGTTCCAACGATTGCTGGGAGACGGTTCCCGTTATGGGATTCATCTGGAATACGCGGTACAGCCGCGTCCGGAAGGTCTGGCGCAGGCGTTTCTGATCGGAGCGGAGTTCATCGGGGATGATTCAGTGGCGCTGGTGCTGGGGGATAACATATTTTACGGTGCGCATCTAGAGGAACTGGTACGGAGCGCGGCGGTGCGGGAGAATGGCGCGACGGTCTTCGGGTATTATGTCTGCGACCCGGAACGTTTCGGCGTAGTGGAGTTTGATGCAGAAGGAAGGGCGATTTCCATTGAGGAAAAGCCGAAAATTCCGCGATCGAATTATGCGGTGACCGGACTTTATTTTTACGATAATCGAGTGGTGGAGATCGCCCGGACAATCCGGCCGTCGGCGCGGGGCGAACTTGAGATCACTTCGGTCAACAATGCCTATCTTGAGTGCGGCGAACTGCATGTGGAGCGTCTCGGTCGCGGTTATGCGTGGCTGGACACCGGGACGCACGAGTCGATGCTGGACGCGGCAAATTTCATCCGAACCATCGAGACGCGTCAGGGGCTGCAGGTTGCTTGCCTGGAGGAAATTGCGTATCATAATAACTGGCTTTCTCCGGAAGAGGTGCGGCGGAATGCGGCGGAGCTGCGGAAAACCGGTTACGGGCAGTATCTGGAAAAAATAATTACGGAAGAGAGCAAAGTAAAATGAATGTCATTCAAACTCCATTGGCGGGAGTTGTGATTCTGGAGCCAGAGGTGTTCGGAGACGCGCGGGGATATTTTTTCGAGTCGTGGAACCGGGAGAAAATGGCGGCGGCGGGACTCGACTGCAACTGGGTGCAGGACAATGAGTCGCGTTCGCGTTTCGGGGTGTTGCGGGGGCTGCACTGGCAGGCGGCGCCCTACACGCAGACGAAGCTGGTGCGGGTGATTACCGGGGCGGTGCTTGACGTGGTCGTGGATATCCGCAGGAATTCCCCGACGTTCGGAGGGCATTTCAGCGTGGAGCTTTCAGGGGAAAACAAACGTCAACTCTTTATTCCGCGCGGGTTTGCGCATGGTTTTACGGTATTGAGCGAAGAGGTGGTTTTCGCCTATAAGTGCGATCAATTTTATCACCCGGAGAGTGAACGCGGCGTTGCCTTCGATGATCCGGCGCTCGGGATCGACTGGCGTGTTAAACCGGAGCAGTGGATTCTCTCCGCGAAGGATCGGAAGAATCCGCGTTTTGCCGAGATCGAACCGTGGGATGGGGACGAACGATGAAACTTCTGATTACCGGCGGCCGCGGCATGTTGGGGCGGACGTTGCAGGAAGAGTTGAAAGATCACGAATTGAAGATTGCGGATCTGCCGGAGTGTGACATAACCGATCCTGCCGGCCTGGAAAAGTTTGTTGCGTGTTTTGCTCCGGATGTGGTAATCCATTGTGCCGCGATGACCGCGGTGGACAGGTGTGAAACGGAACCGGATCGCGCCTTTCAACTCAATGCCTTCGGGTCGGCGAACGTTGCGTCCGCGTGTTTTCGACACGGGATCAGGCTGATTGCGTTTTCAACCGATTATGTCTTTGGAGGAGAACTGGATCGCCCTTATCATGAATTCGATGTCGCCGGCGGTGCGCATACGGTTTACGGGCAGAGCAAATTTGCCGGGGAGGAGATGATCCGGTGTCATTGTCCGAATCATGTAATCTTTCGGATTTCATGGCTTTACGGCTCGGGCGGCCCGAGTTTTGTCCATGCGATGATGCAGCTGGCGTCCGCGGGGCGTTCGGAATTGAAGGTGGTGGACGATCAGCGCGGCAATCCGACTTCGACGACGGCGGTGGCGCGGCATTTGCGATTGATTCTGGAACGTCCGGAGCTGGTGGGAACATTTCATTTAACCTGCGAAGGAGAAGCAAGTTGGTTCGAATTCGCGAAGGAAGTTTTCCGCCTGGCGGGAAAGGTGCAGACCGTCGTGCCGTGCACGACGGCGGAGTTTCCTCGTCCGGCGCCACGTCCGGCGAATTCGCGGCTGGAGAAGCGAATGCTCCGGCTTGCCGGCTTGCCGGAGATGCCCGATTGGCATGAGGCATTGGCGGAATTCATGTGCCGGGAATTTCCGGCATGTCAGGAAATACGGAGGTAGGGAGCGTGAGCAAGCGGCGGATTTTAATTACGGGGGGCGGCGGTTTTCTCGGGTCGCATCTTTGTGAACGATTGTTGAATGACGGTCATGAAGTGATTTGTGTAGACAATTTCTACACCGGTGACAAACGGAATATTTATCATCTGCTGAACAATCCGCGTTTTGAATTGATCCGGCATGATGTGACGTTTCCACTGTATGTGGAGTGTGACGAGATCTACAATCTGGCCTGTCCGGCTTCGCCGATCCATTATCAGCGCGATCCGGTGCAGACGGTGAAGACTTGCGTCCACGGTGCGATCAATATGCTCGGACTGGCAAAACGATTGAATGCGAAGATATTACAGGCTTCTACCAGCGAGGTCTACGGCGACCCCTGTGTGCATCCGCAGGTGGAGGAGTATTGGGGGAACGTCAATCCGATTGGCGTTCGTTCCTGTTATGACGAAGGGAAGCGTTGTGCGGAAACGTTGTTTTTCTGCTATGCGCGGCAGCGTGCGCTGCCGGTGAAGGTGGTGCGCATTTTCAACACCTACGGACCGAGGATGCATCCGAACGACGGGCGTGTCGTGAGTAATTTCATACTTCAAGCGCTTCAAAATAAGGATATTACCATATATGGAGACGGCGAGCAGACCCGGAGTTTCTGTTATCGGGACGATTTGATCGAAGCGATGATCCGCATGATGGATACGCCGCCGGAAGTCACCGGGCCGGTCAACATCGGCAACCCCGGAGAATTCACGATCCGGGAACTGGCTGAACTCACCATTGAATTGACCGGTTCGAAGTCGAAACTGGTATCTCTGCCGCTGCCGTCGGACGATCCGAAACAACGGAAGCCGGATATTTCAAAGGCAAGAAAACTTCTTAATTGGGAACCTGTTACGACGCTTCGTGATGGTTTGGCAAAGACGATTGAATATTTTGATCGTCTTCTGCGGGAGGATCCTGATTTCTGCCGGTAATATGGCTGCTCCCAAATCTTGAGTGAGGGCGTGGAAAGGTGGAAGGCAGCGACAAAGGGGATATCGCTTTTATGAGGAGGAACTTGCTGCGTCTTTTGATTCTGTGCTGGATGTGCTGTCCGGGTGGAATTCTTTCCGCATGGGGAAACGCCGGCGTGTTTCGCGGAAGCGGCGCGACGGTGGTGCTCGATTCTTCCGAAGAAATTCAGATGGTCGAAGAGGAGATCGTCATGACTCCGATGCGCGGCAACTGGCCGATCGATGAATCGTGCCGGAACTGCGACTGGACGCGTTTCGAGTGCAGTTTCAAACTGCGCAATCTTTCGGAACGGGTCGTCACGGTGCCGGTGGGATTTCCGGTTTCGACCGATGCGGTCAGTGTGCGCGATTCGTCAACGCTCTCTCATGCGGATCTTGTGGCAAATTTTTCCTTCGTTGCGGGGACGCGGGACGAGACGTTTCCGGTGCGGTTCGTCCCGTATGACAGGGAGCGGAAATTCTCGAACATCTTTCTCTGGGAGATGACATTCCAACCCGGTGAAGAGATTCTGCTGAAGGTTTTTTACATCACCGGCGGCTATCTGGGATTGGGTTCGACGCTCAGGGATCCCACAAAACCGGTACATTATCGGCATGAATATCTGCACAGTTTCGATTACGGCATCGGGCAGATGCAGCAGTACATCACCGTAACCGGCGGCAGTTGGGCCGGAGAGATCGAACAGGCCCGATTTCGGATTTCGCCCTTCGAATTTGAGGAGTATCTCGCCACCCGGGGAGCTTTTGAAGAGAGTGCCGCGAAGCGGAAGGACCGGCAGACGAAACGTTCCTCAAAGAAAAAAAACTGGATGCAGATGGCTTTCGAATCGGATGTCCCGGCACCGCTGGTGATCAACTGGCAGCCGGAACGATCGAAATGGCGCGAAGTGGAAGTTGACCGGCGCCGTTATCTGGAATTGACTTACGCACCTTTCCGACCGCAGGGGAAGGAGGATAATCTGATATTTCAATATGTTTTTCCCGCGGTTCCGGTTACGGCACAACAGTTTGAGATGCTGCTTGGGTGTGTGCGGGAGGAGTGGGAGCGAAAGCGTCAGCGGGTTCTCGAGCGGAATGCCGCCGCGCGTGAGAAGTTACGGCAGGAGAATCCGGAAGCTGCCGTGCCGGAGAACGGGGAACCTTTCCCGGTACCGCCGGAGTTCACGGTTCAGGATGAGAAAAATCTTGCCGACGCGGTTCTGGAATTTTACGGCATCCGGCGTTCCAACCCGGAAATACAGGATTTTCTCGACGCGCAGATCTGGTATCCGGCCGAAACGCGACCGATCGATCCGGCGCTGCGTGAACGGCTTGAACAGGTGGGCAGTCAGCAACCGGAGTGAAACGGTTCCGAAATTCAATTTTATCTCATGCCAAGTGAACTGGAATTTCCCAGCGGAAAAATGATTGCCAATGGAGTGCGTCACTCTCCGGTGAATTGCGCCGCAACTTCGTTAATTTTGTAATTTCGGATGAAATCGAGAGCGCATTCGAGCAGATTTTCCACCAGTTGCGTATATTGTTCCGCCGTCGGAGCGGCGATATCCCGAGAGGGTAGTTTCGTCCAGCGCCAGGCAACGGCGACGTACAGGGCGTCCGGATAAATTCCAAGTGCAATTTCCTGGTCGGAAAGTACACTGATTCTGCGCAGTACATCTTCGAGAAAGTTCATTTGCTCTCCCGCAGGCAGTTGTGTCGCGTAAAACTTGAAGCGTGAATCGACCGGCGTTCCGATGGCAGTGGAAGCGGTTTGCGATGGATATGGCGGACCTGGCCACAAAAGCAGTTTCGGCGGATCAAATTGCTCTCCCCAGGGAGAAGTCAGGGCAAGAACCGGATACGTGATTTTCGTTTCGAGTTCCAGTTTCAGAAAGAGCCCTTCGAAGAAAACCGTTCCGGTCCAGCCGCCGTTGCTGAGAAAGAACTCACCGCCACGCACTTGTGAGAGGGTGAATTTTTTTCCCGAAATCGTGCCGTCGAAGCGCCACGCATAATCGTCATCGTCTTCCAGATTGTTGTTCAGTCGCGGGTGAAACAGAGCGCACGACTGCAATGATTTCACATCGACCGGGGTGCGGGAGGCCGTGAATTCCGGATGCGCCTTGCGCAATTGCTTCCAACACGCATCGGCGAGAAAAAGTCTTAAATTTTCTCTGCTGTCATAGAGGATCATGCCGCCCACCGCGGCGAGGACGAATCCTCCGAAGAAACTGCTCAACGCGACCCAGCCCGTCCTGCCAACCCGCAGCGGACCGAGACAGAAGAGCGTGAACAAGGTCAACCCGATCAGGAGGAAAAGAATTCCCGTGCATTTCCAGAACCGGCTTCGTCTTCTCCGGCGATCGAGTTCCCGCGTCAACGTGAATGGCGCGTCACTCATGAGTTTTGTCCTTTCTCTTCAATGGCGGCAGACGATTTTTTTTAAGGATGTAAAGAGTATCGAAATCCTTTTAAATTAAAATGATGTCGCTTGAAAGTCACGGTTCGGGAAAGAGTTCCAGTGCCTTGCGCGCCACCCGTTCCCCGAAGACGCGGAACATCGGTTTGCTTTCCTCGAAGTTTTCCTTCAACGCGACCGCCCCCAGATGAATGTACGGGTGACCGCAGGCTCCGCCGCCGGAATAGACCAGCATCCCTTTGACCATCATGTGCGTAATCAACGTCTGGAGTGCGATATCCGCGCCGCCCTGGGCGAAATTCGCAGTGGCGAAAACCGCCCCGAGCTTGCCGCCGAGCGGGCAGGGGGCGGGTTCGTCGAACCACTTCTTCCACTGCCAGCAAGTGCTGGCAAGGTAGGTCGGCGTGCCGAAAAAAACCGCCTTGCTGCCGGCGAGAAAATCCTTGTCGATCGCATCGAGCGCGAATAAGCCCGCTTCAGTACCGGGCACGGTGCGGACGCCTTCGGCGATCTCTTCGGCCATGGTGCGGGTGTGTCCGGTCAAACTGAAATAAAGGATGGAAATTTTCATGATGCGCCTCCAAAGTTGTTCATCGTAGTATATCACCCGTTTTCGGAAAAGTCAAACCACCCGCGCCCCTTTGCGAAACTCGGCAATGAAGTTGTCGTTTTCCCAGCCGCGGCCGCTGTGACGTCGACTCCAGCCGGAGTCTCGGCTCCGATCGCCCGAAATGGTCACGTCTCCGCTTTTCTGAGAAATTGTTTCTGATTGCCGTTTTTCCGCCAGCGCCCCGGAGTGACGCCGAAACGACGCTGAAAAAAACGATGAAAGTATTTGACGTCACTGAATCCGAGCTGTTCGGCCGCCGCGGCAATTGAGAGCGGTTGCAAACTGAGCATCCGGAGCGATTGCTGTGCCAGACGCTCTTCCAGGAACGATTTGAGCGAGCGTCCGTATTCGTTGCGGAAAACGCGGCTCAGGCGTTCCGGGGAAACATTCAATTCTCCTGCCAGTTCCTTGATGCGAACCGCCGCCGGCGGGAGCGTTTCCAGCAGCGGGAAAAGTTGTCGCAGCGTTTCCGGGACGCGGCAGTGCGCTTTCAGAATTTCCCACTCCTTCGCGTCGATCCGCCGGCAGATCAAATCCCACAATGCATTCTGCAACGTCGGAAATTCGTCTGCGTTTTCGGTTTCGGTCAGTCTGGTCAAGAGTTCCGGAGCGACCGGTGGCCCGGTCAGCGGTTTCTTTTGCGTGGAAAAGAGCGGATGCCCCACCTGATCGGTTAAAGAAAAGTGCAGATAAAACATCTCGAACGAAGCCGGATAATACGCGTGAAACGGCAACTGCGCCGGCAGCAGCACCGCATCGCCGCGTCGGAAGGAATATTCCTTCCGGGCAACCTCCAGCATCAGCGTGTCGCGCATCACGATGAAGAGCCGGTTGAAGGGCGGGGTATAATGAAAGAAACACTCGCTCTCGCCCGCTTCCCGGAAACGGAATTCGAAGAATTCACAATTGAGGATTACGTCACAGGAAGCGAGCCGCCGCTGCCAGACGATCCGTCCGAAAAATTGTGACAAACTCTGTTGTTCGGATTGTTTCCCGAACCAGTATTCCCGCATGAAAAATTCCACCTCGTACAATGAAAAATACACTTTTTTTCCGGCGGCACATCTATTATACTATAATATCATTTGCGGGGGAAAACAAATGATATTTTCTCCGCAAATGCTTTATCAGGGATTCCGATGCTCCAGTCGGGAACGGCGTCCACATGAAACCAACCCTTGATTGGAAAAATACGAAGGAGATCGGCTTTATGAATTATTCTCCCGAGCACATGTATGTCTGGGATCCGTGGTGCATGGTTGCGCCGGACGGAGTTCATCTCTATCACCTGCAGCAGCCGCGCACTCCGGAATTCGGGGAACGGGCTCAGGGGCTGGGCCACGCTTTTTCCTCTGATCTCATCCATTGGGAAACCCGGAGCGAGGCGTTCCGGCCCGAGCCGAATCGCTCCGACGACGACCTTCAGCCGTGGACCGGCTGCGCGCTCTGGCATGACAAGCGTGCGTGGTTGTTTTATACGATGCGCGGCAGTGCGGTACCGGAATCGCAGGCGATCGGATTGGCGTTCAGTCCCGACGGAAATCATTTCACCCGTTATGAACATAATCCGGTCATCGTGCCGGACAGCAGATATTTTGCAACGTATGATATCCCGGTTCCGGGCCGGCGTGACTGCCGGGATATGCATATTGTCAAAGCGCCCGACCGCGAAGGGTGGTACGGATATTTCGCGACGCGCTGCCCGGCGCCGGATCTCGCGCATACGAGCGCGATCGCCGCGGCCTATTCACCGGATCTCATGAACTGGACGCAACTGCCGCATCCGGTGTTTACGTCGGGTCGGCACGCATGTCTTGAGGTGCCGAATGTTTTTCAGCTCGGCGACAAATGGTTCATCACCTGTCTGACCGGCGCAGTTTACGGTTCGCTTGGTTCCTTTTCCGACCGGAATATTTATGCCGGGACGATTTATGCGGTCGCCGACTCTCCGCTGGGGCCGTTTCATGAACCGGAAGACAACGTCGTCCTCGGCGCGATGACCGGCGCGTGTCCATTGGCGATGCGCCACCTCCTGTTCGAGAACGAACATTATTTGATCTACACCGACCGCGAAAAAGAGAATCGTTCCGACGCGGGAGCTCCGACGGTCGGAACTCTTTCGACACCGAAATTGCTCGACCGGGACGGCGACGATCTGATCGTCCGTTATTCCGACCGAATTGAAATGCTGATCAAGCGCGAAGTTCCTGTCGATTATGAATATCTGCGCGGCCCGGCCATGTCGGAAGACTGGGGGCAGATCTGGCGCAGAGAGCCCGTCGACGCGAATATCGAAAACGGCGCCGTCACGTTGAACAGTCGCGGAGCATTCACCGCACTGCCGCTGGGAATTCAATTGGAAAACTATATCTTTGAGGCGGATATTTCAATGAAATACGCGGTGTCCGCCGGATTTCTGCTGCGGATCACTTCGCATTTCGAAGGGGATTTCGTCCGGATCGATCAGTCGCTGCCCGGAATTGAATATCTCGGGCGCATCGATATGCATCCTGATTTTCTGGAACGGCGTCAAGTCAGACTCCAGCCGAATGGAGTGTTCCGTTTGAAAATCATTGCGCGCAAAGAACATCTGGAAATTTATTGCAATGAACGACTTCTTTCCGCCTTTGCGCGTTATCGCGGTATCGGCGGCGGGCTGGGACTCTTTGCCGACCGTGGTTCGGCGACGTTCCGCAACATCCGCGTAAGAGAACTTGAATGATTTTTCCGGAGATTTTCAAGGGGGGAACGGGCGGTGGCATCTTTTATGAGATTTTGCCGCCGCCCGTATTGATTTTACTGCGGATATTCCGGACCATTTTCTTCAACGAAGGAAAAGGCGCGCTGCAACACGCCTCCCGGAATTCAGTTTCACCCCATTCGGGTTTTAGCGGATTTCTTCAGCGCCAGGTCAGCTGTCACGAAGTAGTGGTCGCCCGGTAACGCCCGGAAATGCCGTGCGCCTTCACGAGCCGGAGTTGAGGATATCCCACGCCCCCCCGGTCGAAGATGAAGCCGATCTTTCCAGTCAACCGCCCCGGGTTCGGTCATGCCGGTTGCTTTGCGGAATGCGTCGAACCTTCCGGTTCGAAGAAGCTGTTGCTCCGCCGGTTCATTTCCGGTTTCGTCATGCAGCCTCCGGCGGGCAGAGCATGATTGACTGCGGCCGCCGGCAGTGTCATTTCCGAAAGGAAGGCTGTTTCTCCCGGAAAAAAGACGTTTCATGATTTTCCCGCCGGGGCAGAGACGGGCGACGCTGTGTTTTCATTGCCTGTAAGAGTTAGCTTTCCACAGCGTTTCGGTCAAGTTTTCCAGGCGGTTCTAACACAAAAAGGATTCCATGCCGGACTTATTTGTTTTTATTCGCCTTTGCGCGGCGCTTCTTGAATTCCTCGTACTCCTCAAGCGTTCCGGGGTAATCGGTGATCGTGCCGTCGCCGACTTCGATGATCCGGGTGGCGAGACTGCGGATGAATTCGCGGTCGTGACTGACGAAGATGACCGTGTTCGGAAAGAGCGAAAGCGAATAATTCAACGCTTCGATCGATTCGAGGTCGAGATGGTTGGTCGGTTCGTCGAGAGCGAGGACGTTTCCGGCTTCGAACATCATTTTGGCGATGATCAGCCGCGCCTTTTCGCCGCCGGAAAGAACCTTCACCGGCTTGTAGACCTCATCGCCGCTGAAGAGCATCTTGCCCATGAACGAACGCAGTTCCACTTCCGTGACCCCCTCGCGCGGGGCGAAGCGGGCCAGCCAGTCGATGGCGCGGTCGTCCATGTTGAGGATTTCCGCGGCGTCCTGGGGGAAATAACCGATTTTCGCGGTTTCGCCGTGGACGACGTTGCCCGCGGTCGGTTCGATTCGTTTGAGGAGAATTTTAAGAAGCGTGGTTTTCCCGGCGCCGTTGGTGCCGATGATGGCGACTTTTTCCGCATTTCCAATGGTAAGATCCACATCGCGGAAGAGTTCGCGGTCGTAAATTTTGGCGACGTTTGATGCTTCGATGACCTTTTCTCCAAGCCGTTCGGCCGGGTTGAACCGGATGAACGGCGAAACGCGCGACGACGGCTTGATCTCTTCGAGTTGAATTTTGTCCAGCTCCTTCTGGCGGCTGGTCGCCTGACGCGCCTTGGAGGCGTTGGCGCCGAAACGGTTGATGAACTCCTTGAGTTCGGAGATGCGGTTCTCCTTTTTCTGATTTTCGCGCCGGATGTTTTCGAGCGCGATCGCGTTGGCGGTCATGAAGGCGTCGTAATTGCCGGTGAAGAGCCGGATCTCCTGATAGTCGAGGTCGGCGATGTGAGTGCACACTTCATTGAGGAAGTAACGGTTGTGCGAAATGACGATCACCGTGCCCCGGTGATTTTTCAGCACGTTGCAGAGCCAGTCGATGCTGCTCATGTCGAGGTGGTTGGTCGGTTCGTCGAGCAGCAGAATATCCGGATTGTCGAAGAGCACCTGCGCGAGAAGCACCCGCAGCTTGAATCCTCCGGTCAAACTCGAGAGCGGCTGTTCATGTTTCTCCTCGGGGATGCCGAGTCCGATCAGCAGCCGGGCGGCGTCGGCCTCCATGGTGTAACCGCCCGCGTCGGCGAAAAGTCCTTCGATATCGTTGGCGCGTTCCTCTTCTTCTTCGGTCAGATCGACTTTGCTGTAAAGGTATTCGCGTTCGCAATGGATCTGCCAGAGTCTTTCGTTGCCCATGTAGACGACGTCGAGAATTCGCACATCCTCGTAATCGTAATGATTCTGTTTCAGGAAGCCGACCCGACAATCCTTGCCGATGGCGACGCTGCCGGAAGTCGGCTGCTGTTCGCCGGTCAGGATTTTCATGAAGGTGGATTTCCCGGAACCGTTGGCGCCGATCAGTCCGTACCGGCAGCCGGGAACGAATTTGACGGAAACGTTTTCGAACAGCATCTGCTGTCCGAACCGCATGGAGATGTCGGATGCTGCAATCATCGTCGTGGTTTTCTGGTTGTATATCCGAAAATGTTATTGTTGTTGCTGAACTTTTCCGATGCCTTGATTGAACCGGAACAATAAAAAAAATAATATAGTTCAAAAACTGCTGATTTTCCAGTTGCGGCGCACAAAAAATACCGAACCAGCGGAAAATTTTTCCACCGGTTCGGCAGTCTGCCTGGAAGCATGGTCGGCCGGGAAGCGTGGCCGGTCCGGGCTTTAATTGCGGACCAGCAGAGAATATTTGTAGGCAAGGATGCGTTCCTCGCCGGGTTTGAGCGTGAGAGTCCAGGTGAGTTCATTGCGTTTGTTGACCGAATACACCGAACGCTCGATCACTTCGTTTTCCGGGTCGCCCTCGGCGGAAAGCAGTTCTCCGGAATAACGCAGCTTGATCAGGAACACCGCGTCCCGGGAACGGAAATTCTTGAGCGTCAGAGAACCGGCCACCTCCGGATGGCGGTAGCGCACGCCGGAGATCCAGATAAAGGCGCTCTGATTGGAACTTTTTTGAACAGAGGAGGTGATGCCGGAGGGTTGTTTCAAACTTTCCGGATCGTTGATTTCATATTCGACGACCGTGCCGGAGACGGTTTGCGCGCGGGCGATGGAAAGGATCGTCTCCTCATCCGGATTGACCCATTCGCAGCTGCTCTGAGCGAGCACGGAATCGCCGTCGCAGATTTCGACGGAAGCGGCGGTCATCGGTCTGGGGAAGGGGTTCCGGAAGCGGATCGCATCGTAAAGCTCGCCGTCGGCGTGGGC
Organism: uncultured Victivallis sp.; assembly: GCA_944389815.1. Lineage (GTDB taxonomy): Bacteria > Verrucomicrobiota > Lentisphaeria > Victivallales > Victivallaceae > Victivallis. The sequence goes on from CALXNS010000011.1 coordinate 13,953, forward strand.
GCTGCCGCCGCCGCGGGCGTAGGTGCCGTCGTAATTGAACCGGTCCGGAATCTGCCATTCGACCAGCCGCTCGAAGGTGGTGTCGGCACCGGCCAGCGGCAGATAGAGCGAATCACCCTTCTTCAAACTTCTGCGGCCGATGTTTTCAGAGATGACATCCTCGGTCGTGCCCGATTCCGCCGCGGCACCGGTGCCGATACTTTCGGCGAGCATCACAGCGTCGGCCTGCCGGCTGTAAGAATTGGCTGTTACACTTGCCGCCTTCGGCAGCGTCCGAGCCGAAGTGAACGCGGTTGACATTGCACTCAAATTGCGGGCGAAAAAGTTCGAACTTCCGATCAGCAGGGTCATTTCGACATCGTTCAGGTCTTCCAGATTGTTGGTGATCGTCGCGGCGTATTCGAGATCGAGCTTCGAATCCGGTCCGAGGGTGACGCGGTAGGAGGGCACCCAGTTGAGTCCGGTCGTCAGATAGCGCATCACCAGCGGTCCGCCGACCCGGTTGCGGGGGTGGAAGAGCAGCACCGGGCGTTTCACCGGAATCGTTCCGGGAACCGAGGCGCTTTCGACAAGTTCGATGTATCCTCTGGGAAGCGAGAAGTGTCTGCCGTCCTCCCGGACGAGTGTAAGATAGCCATCCTGATTTCCGTCGTCCGGCGGAGCGACGACCGTGCCGGTTATGCTCTTGTTCTCCTTGTAGAAAACGGTGATCTGCTTCCCCGCGAAGGTGCGCCCAAGATCCGCAAACGGCGCTTCGTTCGGAGTTTCGATCGAACGGATGACCCGTTCGACCGAAAGCCCGGCGGACGGGTTGAACCAGAGCGACCCCTCAATGGGGTTGATGACCTCGGTCATCAGGAAATCGCCCGGCGGCGGATTCATCTGACGCTCGACCGCGGCGATGCCGTCCGGAAAGAGCGCGAGGCGCGTCATCGGCGCCGGAACGATCGGAAGATCCGGTTCCGTTTTCTCCGTCGCCGCGGCTGCGGCGGGCGTTTGAGCCGGGGGCGGCTCCGGCAAAGCGGTGGATTCGCCGTGGAGTGTGCCGAAGAGAGAAACGGCACAGAACATCGGAAGCAGCCTGCGTGTTTTCATGACAAATTCCTTACTTGAAATACTTGAAGTTAAAATTCGAAAATCGACTGTACGGCGTCACCGCCCATATCGGGTAACATAATTTGCATTCGGAAAAAAACAATGACTTTTCCGGAAATCCGGAAGAAAAAATTTTCTTTTTTTTGAGCCGCGCCATTGACTTTTGAGAAAAGTTGAGTCATACTTTGTTAAAAGGTTTTAACTGGATGGTATGGAGTATTGTAAGAATGATTTGGAAAAAATGTCGGATGACGGGATTGTTGTCTGGATCACTGCTGTTGCTGCTGGTCAGTTTGCGGGCGGGGGCGGAGAATCCGCTCGGCTTCCGGGAGTATGAAGAGAGCGTGACATTGCGTTTCGCGTCGCCCGAGGCTGCGGAGGCTGCCCGGCTGGAGATATTGGAATTGCCGCATCCATACAAACTGGCGTTTTCCTCGCGCTGGGATGATTCGACGCAGAACCATTTGAGGACGCTGGAAGTGATGCGTGCGAACGGAATCCGCGGAACGTTTTATCTATGCAGTGCGCGTGAGTTCACCGCCGAAAGCTGCCGCAAGGTGCTGGAGGCGGGGTGTTCGCTTGGCTTGCACACCGTGAGCCATCCAATTTTGCCGACGCTCAATCCGAATCGTCAGTTCGAAGAGTACATGTCCAACAAGATCGATATTGAGACGGTCAGCCAGAGTCCGGTCAACACCCAGGTGTTTCCCTTCAGCACCTACACATCGCCGCGGGCATATACGCAGCTTGATCTCGGCAAGGTGCTGCGGACATGCGGAGTGATCGGCGGGGCGACGATTTTTTACGGCGCGCTGGAAAAGGCGATCGGTTATCCCGCAGGCACGCTGGCGGCTTCGCGCGTCGTTGCTCCGGGAGATACGCGGCCGGATGTGAGTCATGCCGAAAATGAGATCGCATTTTCCGAGAGACCGAGTGCGGCGTTGACCGCGCAGCCGTCGATTTCGATCGGCATACACTCCTGGCATACGCCGGAAGGGTTGAAGGCGCTGGACCGGGTGTTCAAACTCCGGGCGCGGCGGGCGGATTACTGGTATTGCAATCAGAATGATTACAGCGCATACCGTTACGAGGCGAATCAGGCGCGGGTGACGAAAAAAGTTACGGGATCGGAAGCGGTTTTCACGATCCGGCGGATCGACCCTGCGGAACTGGGGGCGGAAGTACCGCTGTCGTTGAAGCTGGTCGGCGCGCCGTCGCCGGATTGCCGCAATGGAGTGTTGTCGCTGCCGCACGATCTGAACCGGCGGATTCCGGTGCGGTTCGACCGCGCGGTGGACGGGGTGTCGGCGCTCTTTCCGGGGTTGGAGGCGCGTCTTGCCTGGGAAAATGGATCCAGACTGAAACTGACGTTCGGCGGCGAAAACGCGGGAGCGGTTTCCGATGTGGCGGTAACGTTTCGTGTCGGCCCCGGGTGGGAGAAGCCGGTCGACCGGCAGGATCGCGCCGACGCTTCAAATCCGGAATGGACGGGCACATTCGGCAGGTTCTCCCCGGAACTGCGTTATCAGTACGGCCGCGCTTACGGGACGGCGCAGATCGATTTCACGCTCGACGGGAAACGCTGCCGGCTCTATGCCGAATGCCACGGCCCGGCGCCGGAAGGTCTGCCTCCGCGTCTGAACGAAGTGGCGCAGCTCTATATGAAGTTACCCGAAACACTCGACTGGGTACAGCTCTCGACGGTCGGAATTGAACCAACTTCGCTGGGATTGACGGAGGTGAACCGCTGGCCGAACGACCTCGCCAATGAGGGGCTTATTTCGGTCACCTCCGCGGAGACGGAAGCATTGGGCGGAAGCGAAGTCGTCAATGCCGCGGTGGTTTTCGAGTTCGACGCCGAAAAGGCGGGAAACTGTCGGATTTCAACCAATGCGGTTCAACTTTATTGCAATGGCAAAGCGGTGCCGCTGGAGAAGGGAAACGCGATTGTTTCCGCGGTCGCCGGACGCAACCGGATCGCGTTGCGCTGCAACGTAGTACGTTGGCCGAACGCATTGTATTTCTACTTCAATACCGGAGAAAATCCGCCCCTCAATCTCACCCTCACTGCAAAAAAATGAATTTTTTTTCTTGCTGAACTATTGACATTTGATTTTGCCTGAGGTATAATTAAGGTAGATTTGTTAAAACCTTTTAACAGAAAAAATAAGGGAACGATTCAGTGAGCAAAGGGATTTCGATCGGTGAACTTGCGGAGCGTGCGGGGGTCTCTCCTGCGACGGTATCGATTGTGTTGAACAATCGTCCGCTGGCGATCCGTGTGGCGGAGCCGACGCGCGAACGGATCCGCAAACTTGCCGCGGAATTGAATTACCGCCCGAATCACCTGGCACGCTCGATGCAGCGGCAATCGACGCGGACGATCAGTTTCATCTGCGGCGAACTGGCCAATCCGTTTTATGCAGAACTGGTGGACAATCTGGTGGCACTGGCTGATGAACGTGGATACCGGTTGCTGACGCAGCCGACGCATTGGAATCTCGACCGGGAATTCGAGATGCTCGAATCGGTGATGACCCGTGAAGTGGACGGCATTGTGATTTTCAGCGGAATCTTTTCGCAGCAGCCGGAACGCGCACGCCGGATCTGTCCGCCGTCGCAGCCGCTGGTGGTTTTGAATGATCCGGAGGCGAAGGATTTTACTTCGGTGCGGTTTGATTTGCTCTCCGGAATGCGGGAGCTTTTCACCCATCTTGAGTCTGAAGGTTTCCGGAACGTGGCGCTGGCGGATGACCGGCATTTTCCGCATAAGAGTGCGGCGTATTTGAAAATGTGCGAGGAATTCGATATGGAACCGCGCATTTTTGATTTTCGGTTCGGGGATATCGATTCGATCCGCAATTGCGCGGCGCAGATCGCGTCTGAACTGCCGGAAGTGCTCATTGCCGCGTCAGATCAGGTCGGTTCGATGCTGATTTATTTTCTGGCCGGCGCCGGGGTGCGCATGCCGGAGGATTACGCGGCGGTGACGATCGACGGCACGCGTCTGGCGGAATACTTCAATCCGGCGTTGACCTCGATTCGTCAGGATACCCGGCTGATGGCGGGAGGGGCGCTGGAAGAGTTGCTGCGGAAACTGGAGAATAGCGATACGGAAATCCGGCATCTGGTATTGCCGACTTCCGTGCGGATCAATGAAAGCACTCTCTTTCGGGGGCGCCGGAAAGAGTTGAACAGGAAAAAAGACGATCGAATGCCGCTGGATACAAAACCGCTTTCAAAATAAGGAGAAAGAAAAATGTGTACAAGATCCGGTCAACGCTGCAGAGGGTCATTTTTTACATTGATTGAACTTCTTGTGGTGATAGCGATCATCGCCATCCTCGCATCGATGCTGCTTCCGGCTCTCAATCAGGCGCGGGAACGCGCCAACGCCATCAATTGTACCAGCAACCTCAAGCAGATCGGCTACGGACACGACCTCTACATCAACGACAACGACGGCTGGAGTCTGAAGGGCTGGAACAGCGGCGACGGCTATGAAGGCGCTTCCTGGGGCGGAGTGCAGTGGGACAATTATCTGGTGACGAAGAAATATCTGTCGTCTTCGGGGCTTCGCTGTCCGAAAAACTCCCAGAGGACCCCTGCTTCCAAAGGGTTTTATATGATGACGAACTTCGACATCCTGAATAATACCCCCGAGGAATCCGTACGGCGCAAACGCGACCGCTGGAAACATGCCTCGGAGAAGGTCGGGGTCGTGGACGGGAATAAATTCGAATTCGGCTGGCACTGGGGAAGCTGGTACTGGTATCCCTTCTGCACCAATGAGAACTCGCTCGACACCCGTCACAATATGGGTGCCAACATTCTGTGGCTCGACTGGCATGTTTCGCACAAGAAATACGTCGAAGGCGTCACCGCGGTCAACGGCATCCGCGGCGGTCGGACCTACGACTTCAATCCGTTGCTGTAGTTCGAAGAAGAAACATAAAAAGAGTACACAGCCATCCCATAGGAAAAGAAAAAGTTGAAAGATGATGGTTCTGGATGCAACTTATATTTCAGCAAAAAAAACAAGGAGCATCCATGAAACCATCAAAGCATAAAATGACCGTATTATCTCAAATTTTCAAGTTGATTCCGCGAAATTTGATTCCGAAACTTGCCAATGAGTTCGGAATAGACAGGCAGTCTCGGGTGTTCAGCCCGACGAGTCATGTTCTGGCTCTGGTCTTCGGACAGCTGACGC
>CALXNS010000012.1 GCA_944389815.1 uncultured Victivallis sp.
CCTGTGAGGAGCATGGCGGAATATTCCATTCACATCGTCGCCCGGCGATACGTTTGGGACGGTTCACGCTGATCGAGCTTCTGGTTGTGATTGCGATCATCGCGATTCTTGCTTCGATGCTGCTTCCGGCATTGAACCAGGCGCGCGAGCGCGGCCGGGCGGCGAATTGCCTCAATAATCTGTCGCAGATCATGAAGGCGCAGATTCTTTACGGCGACGACAACAACGGCATGATGGTCGGTTACCTCAACAAAGGGGGAAACAAAACCTGGGGGCGGGTTCTCTATACGGAAAAATATCTTTCGCACTGGAACTATCTGAGCTGTCCGGCGAACGCCGCACCCGGCGCGGCGGCGAATCTCAAACGGGATACCGACATCTGGGATTACGTCACCTACGGTGTTTACGCCGGGAATCTCAGCGCCGACGGCTGGGATTACGCGATCCGGGTCAAACAGCTGCTCGGCAATTATACGATCGGCGCCGCGTATGAGGCGTCCGGTCTGACTTATGCCGTGCGGCGGTTGAAGAACGCCTCCGCGGTTCCGCTGGTCATCGACAATGCGAAGATCAATACGGGCGAACCTTTCTGCTTCTTCCTGCCGCGTGCGCTCTATCAGCAGGCGGCCGCGCATCTCATCCATAACAAGCGCACGCATGTCGGATTCTTCGACGGGCATGTCGGTGCACTCGGCATGGGAGAACTCAAGGAAAATGCGTTGAGTTTCTCCACTGCGGTCGATGCCGGTGGACAGCAGATCACCTTCTAAAATAACCAGGAGTAATGAAAACGATGAAAAAACAATCCTTCACCTTGCTGGAACTTTGCCTGATTATCGGAATTATTCTATTTGCGGCAACATTGTTCATCCCCGGACTTTCAGCCGCGGCCGATCAGGATAACGAGACGTTGTGCCGGAGCAACCTTCAGGATGTTGCGACGGCGTTCCAGCAGTATGCGACCGATTATGACGGATACTATCCGGGGTTTTTCAAAACCTCCGGCAAGAACCGGACCTGGAGCCGGATTCTGGTGACGGACGTCAATTATCTGCTTGGGCCGGCGGTTCTGAGCTGTCCGGCGAATCCGAGTCCGGACGGCGCTGCGCGCCGGAAGGCGGCGTCGGCGATCTGGGATTTCTGCTGCTACGGATTTTATGCCGGAAACATCAGTGCCGACGACTGGGATTACGGCAAACGGGTTCGGGGAGCGCTGGGGGATTTCGCCAACGGCGCCGTCTTCAGTGAGAGTTACACCTTGAAGCCGGATCTGATGAAACAGCCCGCGCAGACGGTTTTCCTCGCCGACAGTGCGAAATTTTCCGGCAGCCATTCGCCGAACTCCTACATTTCGCCGCGCGCCTTCTATCAGGAGAGCGCGGTCAACACGCTGCACGAAAACCGGGCCAACACCGTTACCGCCGACGGCGCGATCACGGCGCGGAGCGCGGCGGAACTTGCGGAGACGCCGTTGCGGTTTTCCGCGTTCGTCAACGGGAATTTTGAGAAGGAAGAATTGACTCGATGAGAAATATTTTCCATTTGATTTTTGCCGCGCTTTTTCTCGCGCCGGCACTGGTTTCCGCTGCTGCAACTCCCTACGGGATGGCCGCGCACCTGAGCCGGATGGGAGAACCGGAAATGATTCGGGAACTTGAGGGCATGCTCAAGGCCGGTTATGGATTCATCCGGTTCGACGCGGACTGGGGGGCGATCGAACGCGAGCCGGGGAAATGGGATTATTCCCGGCTCGATCCGGCGATCGATGCGTGCGTTGAACGCGGAGCTGAAGTGTTGCTGATTCTGCCGGGGACCATTCCCGCCCATGCCCGGCCGCCGTTCCGGAACCGCGACAAATGGCGCGAATTCGTCGAGCGAACCGTGCGACGCTACAAGGGGAAAGTCCGTTACTACGAAATTTTCAATGAGGTGGATTGTGCCGGTCCCTGGGGCGACACGCCGAGTGCGGAAAATTATACCGAACTGCTCCGCGAAACTTACGCGCAGATCAAGAAAATCGATCCCGATTCCACAGTGCTTTTCAGCGGGTTGTCGGATTTCAACGATCCATTTCCCTTCTGGGAGAAAGCCTTTCAGGCCGGTGCCGGCGGCAGTTTCGACGGAATCAACATGCACCCTTATCAGATGAAGAATTTTCCGGAATCACGCCTGATCCGGCAGATTGCCCGGCTGCGCGCGTTGATGAAGGAATACCGGATCGACGTGCCGATCTGGATTACAGAATTCGGCAATTCGACTTCGCCCTTCCGGGAGGAGTTCACCCGGGCGGTGGTCGAGGCGGGGTTGAAGAAGCTCAATTTCAATCCGGAAACGCTCGAATATGCTGTGATCGCCGATGACGGAATGATGTTCTATACCGACGGCGTCAACCTGAGAACCAGTGATTATCTGCCTGCGGGTGCGACGCGGCGCGAGGTGAGTTTCGCCGAACTTGAAACGCTTTCTCCCGACGAATGCCCTGTGCTGGCGCTGCCGGGGTCGGAGGAATTTCCCGGAGAGAAACTTCCTGTGATTCTCGATTGGCTGCGCCGGGGCGGGACGGTGATTCTGCCCAATTCGCTGCCGTTTTATTTTGATCTGATTCAGTGTGAGGATGGATATTTCGACCGCAAACAGGTCAACAAGAAGTATATTGAACCGTTTCACATCGACTGGTTTGCCTTCTGGACGCGCCCGGGGACGCCGCAGATGCTGCGGAAAATCGTTCCTGCGCCGGAGTTCTCCGAACTCAGGATTCGCCAGGTGGAAAGCATCCGCTTCATCAGCAACGCCAATTGCCGGGGCAATGACCGGATGATTCCTCTGGTTTACGCTCAGGCGGACGGGGGATTTCAGGCTCCGATTGCGGCGCTGTTTTGTTTCGACAGCGATTTGAAGGGGAATTTTCTCTGGATCACCAACAACCAGGGTTCGGTCTCCTGCAGTGAATCTTTGCAGGCGGCGCTTTTCGTCCGGCATTATCTGGTGGCGCTCGGGTGCGGCGTGCAGCACGTCTTCTACTACCGCTATCGTGCGGGAGAATATGACAAGGGGCCCGAAGCGCATTATGGAATTCTGCATCAGGATTTTTCGCCCAAGCCCGCAGCGATTGCCGCGGCTGAACTGACCCGGCGGAACCCGCCCGGCGGAACTCCGGTGAAACTTGAACGCATCGGGCAGGGCGCATTCCGGGCCGACTGGACGCGTCCCGATGGAACTTCGGTCTGCGCGGTGTGGGCGATCGGGCGTCCGGTAGAATTGAAATGGTCCGGGCGGAAAATCGAAAAGGCGATTTCTCATCTCGGGGAGGAGCTTCCGGTGCCGGAGAGTTCGTTTACGATCGACGTCGCTCCGGTTTACCTTGAATCGCCCCCCGGAGAGACGGGGGAACTGCTTCTCGCTGAGGCGAAGTGAATGCCGTCCGGGAATCATTGATTGTTAAAGATTGTTGAAAGCGGAAGCGAGGCGAACAGACAATCTCAACTTCGCCTCTTCTCCGGGGAAATCACACAGAAGAATTCGTGCGGCGGATAATCACCAGCACCGCGTCGCTTCTGACATCCGGTTGAAGAAAAGCCCGGTGACAATTTGTCTCTGCCGAAATCCGGATGGACGGTTTCCGTTTCCGGAATGCCGGCAACGGGCTTTTCGTCTGCGTCGCCATCCCTGATGCCGATCTGGCTTTTCAGCTTGATGCTCAAAGACTTGAAATCCTTATCCAATATGAGCGGTTCCAGTTATGGAGTGAGACGCAATCGGAAACGCGGCAATGATTCTTGAAACAATAATTCCAGTGAACGTGGAGAAAGGGGAAAGATGCGGATCGTCGACTGGGTGATTGTAATCGTCCCGGTGGTGTTCATCATCATCATGGCGTTATATGCGCGCAGGTTTGCCCCGGGGCGTGGTGGATTTTCTGGCGGCCGGGCGGGTTGCCGGGCGGTATGTGATTTCCGTGGGCGACCTGGCCACGGGGCTGTCGGTCATTTCGCTGGTGGCCGGCAGTGAACAGCGTTATCAGACCGGTTACGGCATCTCTTTCTGGAGCAATATTTTAATCCCGGTTGGCGTGGTGCTCGCATTGACCGGATACTGCACCTACCGCTGGCGGGAGACGCGATGCCTCTCGAAGGGACAGTTCATCGAATTGCGTTACGGCAGCAAATTCTTCCGGGTCGTGACCGCCGTGGTCAGCACGGTTTCGGAAATGATTACCAATGCGATCGGCCCGGCCATCGCGACGAATTTCTTCATTTACTACCTCGGATTGCCGCATGAAATCATGATTTGCGGAATCAATCTGCCGTGTTACATCATCATCGTGGTGATGTGTTTGACGCTGGCGCTTC
>CALXNS010000013.1 GCA_944389815.1 uncultured Victivallis sp.
GAGGATATCTTCATTCCGCCGCAGTTCGTCAACGGCGCACTCGACGGCGACACGGTTCGAGTCTCGCTTCTGCCGCCGCGCGAGGATTCGAACGACGAACATCGCGGTCCGGCCGGACGGATCGTCGAGATTCTTCAGCGCGGTCAGGAAGAGCTCGTCGGCGAGCTCCTCGCCGGCAATCGGGTGCGCCCGCTCAACCGCCGGATGCCCGGAGAGATCGCCGTCTCCGGTTCGCGCTGCGGTGCGAAACGCGGTGACTGGGTGAGGTTGAAGTTGATCGGCTGCGAGGACGGCGTGTGGCGCGGCGCGGTGCGCAAGGTGATCGGTCGAACGGGGGATATCGGCGCCGACCTCGACGCGGTCTGCGCCGAATACCATCTTGCATCGCCCTATACCGAAGAGGACAATGCCGCCGCGCTCGCGCTCGAACCGCGCGAAATCGCCCGCGAAGATCACACCGATGCGTTGACGATCACGATCGACCCCTTCGACGCCAAGGATTTCGACGACGCGATCTCCTTTGGAAACGGCGCGGAAAACGGCACAGTGGAGATCGGCGTGCATATTTCCGACGTCGCCGCGTGGATTGCCCCGAAGTCGCGGTTCGACAAGGCCGCCGAACAGCGCGCGTTCAGCTGCTATCTGCCGGGGCGGACGCTGCCGATGCTGCCGGCGGCGCTGACGGCGCGGATCAGTTTGCGCGCCGGGGAGGATTCGCGGGCGCACACGGTGTTTCTGACGGTGGAGGAGGCGACCGGACGCGTGGTGAAATTCCGCCGCTGTCACACGATGATCCGGGTGGATCACCGACTTAACTACGAAGAAGTTCAGGAGTTTCTCGATCACAACCGGGCTCCGGACGACTGGTCGCCGGCGCTGCGGCAGGAGTTGACAAGGTTCCTTGCGGTGACGCGGAAGATGCGCGAATACCGCAGGGCGACGGAGGGTTTCATCGATCTGGCATTGCCGGAGATCCGGGTGCTCTGCAGCGAGAAGGAGAATAAAATTCTCGGGCTTGCGCGCAAAATCAGCCGCGAATCGGAATTCATCGTCGAGGAGTGCATGCTTGCCGCGAATTCGGCGGTCGGAATCGAACTCGGAGAAAAATCCGTGGCCGGTCTCTACCGCGTGCATCCGGCGCCGGATCCGGAGAAGATCGCCGAATTCACCGATACGCTGGAACAGGCGTTCGGCATCGTTCCCGGCGATGTTTCCGACCGGAAGGTCTGCAACCGTTTTCTGGCGTCGCTTCCGGACGATCCGCGCCGTCCGGTGATTTTAAGTCTGCTGCTGCGTTCGCTGCCGCGGGCATGTTACAGTGAGAAACCGGGATTGCATTTCGGTCTGGGCAAGGGGCGGTATACGCACTTCACCAGCCCGATCCGGCGCTATCCGGATCTGGTGGTGCATCAGCAGCTCTGGAATCTCGACAGCCGGGTGCGGACCCGTTCGGTTTCGACGCTGGCGCGGGTGGCGCAGGAGTGTTCGGCGCGCGAGGAGAATAACGACGCCGCCTTCTTCTCCGCCAACGACCGGCTCAAACTGCGCTATCTGGAGGAGAAACTCAACTCCGGGAGCGATAATTTCTATGAGGGGGTGATCGCCAAAGTGAACAACGCCGGATTCCAGGTGGACATCCAGGAACTGGGAATCTACGGTTTCGTGCCGCGCGAATTCCTTTCGGGCGAATTTCACCGCACTGCGGTCGGATTCGAACAGGAACGCGGTCACATGAGTTACAAACCCGGCGATTATATTTATCTGCGTCTTGCCGAAATTGATTTCGCACGTGGGAACGCGGTATTCGCACCGGCGGGCAGGAGAATTTGAGCGATGGATTGGGACGCGTTTGCCGGGCAGCACGATCTTTCTCTGCCGGAATGGGGGCCGTATTCGAAAAAATATTTCGGGATTTCGCATTTGACCGATCCAGCGCGCGGGACGCGTTTCGATTTTGCCGTGATGCCCGGGCTTTACCGGCGGCAGCTCGGAATTCCCGACGCGCTGCGTCCGAGCGGCTATCTGCCGGAACATGCTTCGGTTGACCTCAACGATTACTGCTGTCGGCAGCAGCTCGGCGATCAGGATAAACTTTTCGCCGACGTCGCGTTCGCCCGGATCGACGATCACACCCGGCTGGTGGAGTGCCGCTGCGTGAATCATACCGCGTTGACGGTCAGTTTCGGAATCCATTTTCTTTCGATGCTCGAAACGTCGCCCGTGCGCCCCGCCGAACCGGAACTTCCGCCGGGATGCCGCTGGTTTGACGCGCTTCTTCAGCCGCCGCTGGAACGGAAGATTCCGCGGCCGCAGGATCATCTGGTTTATGACGCGCTCCGCCGCGGCGAAGTGCGGATGTCCGGCGCCGGACCGCGCGGCGGCGCAATTGAGATGGAAAGCGGCGACCGCCTTTCCTTTCCCGGCTTCCCCGGCGGACCGGCGCAGCTGCGAATGTGGAACAATGCAGCGTCGCCTGCGGAGATCCGGTTCGGCGGCACGGTTGTGACGGTGCCGCCCGGCGGCGCGTGGTGCAATCTTCCGGTCAATGCCGCGGCCCGGGATGCGGTGCTGGAGGTCTGTTCGGGCGTGATCCGCGTGGCGGGAGTCGTCGGCGGTGAACGGGCTCTGGAACCTCTTCTCTTTCGGACGGCGCAGCTGCCGGACGGGAGGAGTCGGCCGGGACCGGTGGAGAAGAGCAGAATTCTTGGTTTTGATTCGGCTGAACGAATGTACGGAATATGGTGGGGGGGGAATTCAGGCGGCTTCTTCCGTCACTACCGGGCGGACAGCCGGAATGATTTCCTGCTCTACCGTGATTTCGTTCATCAGCCGTATTTCGGCGAGAGGCATTTCATCGGCAGTTGTGCGGAGGAGTGGTTCGACGCGGTCGTTCAGCCGCTGACCGTCGCGCCCGGAGAAGCACAGACGCACCATGCGGTAATTTGCGACGGCGCGTCGGAGGAGGAAGTTGAAAATCGAATTCGATGTGCGGTTTCGCTTGAAGGGGAGTTCGCCGAACGGATGGAATCTTCCCGGCGCCGTTACTGGCAGCCGGAATCGACCGAATCGGGGAAGGCGTTTCTTTCCAGCCGGACACGGATGGCGGCGGTGACGTTGACCAACGTGGTTTATCCGGTCTGGTTGAAGGGGAAATACGTCCGGCACCACACGCCGGGACGTTGCTGGGACAGTTTGTACACCTGGGACTCCGGATTCATCGGGCTCGGGCTGTCGGAAATGGATGAACGCCGGGCGTTCGAAAATCTGAACGCCTATTTGACCGAACCGGATGACGAGGAGTGCGCCTTCATTCATCACGGTTCGCCGGTGCCGACGCAGATCTATTTGTTTCACGAACTCATGAACCGTTTCGGCGATGGAGCGACGGCGCGTTGCTTTTATCCGAAACTGCGGCAGTATTATTGTTTTCTGGCCGGGCGGACGCCGGGGTCGACGCTGCGGGGACGGAGTGGAAAAACGCTGCTCCGCAGCTGGGATTATTTTTACAACTCCGGCGGCTGGGATGATTATCCGCCGCAATGGTTCGTGCATTCGAACCACCTGCTGGACGCGGCGCCGGCGGTGGTGACGTCGCACGTGATCCGGTGTGCGAAAATTCTCCGCACCGCGGCGGTTGAAGCCGGTTTCCCGGAGGATGTCTCCGAATATGACGCGGACATCGCCGAACTTGGGATGCTCCTGCAACGCGATTCCTGGGATCCGGAGGCGGGATATTTCAGTTATGTGCGTTATGACGATGCGGAAAACTGCGCGGGCATTCTCCGTTATGAAAACGGCGTCAATTTCAATATGGGCCTCGACGGCGCGTCGCCGCTGCTTGCCGGAATCTGCACGCCGGAACAGAAACGCATTCTCTGGGAGAAGCTCGAATCCCCGGAGCGCTGCTGGACGCCGTATGGTCTCTCCGCGGTTGACCGAAGTGCGCCGTATTTCCGGCGCGACGGTTACTGGAATGGTTCGGTCTGGATGCCGTATCAATGGTTTTTCTGGAAGGCGGCACTCGACGACGGACGGGGGGATTTCGCCTGGAAAATTGCCGAAACCGCGTTGAAGATGTACGAACGGGAGGTCGCCGATTCCCGCTGTTGTTATGAAAACTTCGCTTCGGAAACCGGCCGCGGCGGCGGCTGGCACCATTTTTCAGCGCTCTCCACGCCGGTTCTGAACTGGTTCGGCAGTTATTTCGAACCGGGCCGGCTGACCGGCGGACTCGGGACGCGCATCCGTAATTTCCACCTGGCACCGGGCGCCTGGCGTGCGGAAATTTCCGCTCCGTCCGGAAGCGTGTTGATCGCGGCAACCTGCGGCACTGCGCCGCGTCGGGTGGAATTCGCTTCGGAACCGCAGGCGTGGCGCGAACGGCAGCCGGGAACGTATGAAATTGCGCTCACATCCGGAGGGGAGGGAACATTCCTGCTGGAATGGTGAACGCCGGGGTTGCGCATCCGGCTCCGGAGGAGTATATTAAATCAGGAATGTTTCAGGAGACGACGACAAGCGTTTCGGTGACGGATGGAGAATCGAGCAACCGGGGAGGCGCGGGACGGTGCGGCGGCGGGACGAAGAGTTGGAACGGTGGGTCCGGGAGTACCTGGAAACGAACGTGAATGAATCGCGCTGGCCGTATCACTCAGCGTGGCATACCTTTGCGGTCGTTCGCGATGCCGATCTGCTTGGCTGCGATTCGGGTTGTTCATCCGGTGAGCGGCGGTTGCTGCGTGTTGCCGCGTTGCTGCACGACACGGGATACGGAGTTTCTCCGGAACGGCACGAGGAGATTTCGTCGGCGCTGGCGGGGCGGATTCTGCCGGAGTTCGGATTTGAGTCGGAGGAAATTGCCGTCGTCCGGCGGTTGATCGAAGCGACCCGGCTGCCGACCGCGCCGGCGGATGAACTTGAAATGTTGATTTGCGACGCGGATCTCGGAATGCTTGGTTCGCCTGATTTTCCCACGGGGACGCAGCGTCTGCGCAATGAACTGGAATTGAGTGGGAAGACATTTACGGAAGAGGAGTGGTGGCGCATGGAGATGGAGTTTCTGAATGGCGTCAGTTACTATTCTTCCGCGGCGCGCAGCCGGTTTGGAGCCGGGCTGGAGCGGAACCGGCTGCTGGTGGCGCGTCATTTGAGGGAGGTGACGGGGAAATGATTGAATCGATCGATTCGTCCGAACATTACAAGATGGTCAAATTGATTGCCGAAGGCGGCATGGGCGCGGTTTACAAGGCGCGCAAGATCGGCGTGGCCGGATTTGAGAAAACCGTCGCGATTAAGATGCTGCTCGGGAAATTCTCCTCCGACCCGGCGTTCGTGGAGAACTTCATCGCCGAAGCCAAGCTGGTGGCGAACTTGATTCACGAGAACATCGTGCAGATCTATCAGCTTTCGAAGTGTGCGGAAGGGTATTATTTCGTACTGGAATTCGTGGACGGAATTTCGCTCTTCGATTTCGTGGAGATGCACCGGCAAATCAAACAGCGCGTGCCGCTGGCGCTGGCGGTTTTCATCGCCGCGCGGATCGCCCGCGGGCTGGCCTACGCTCACAGCCGGCGTGACGGCGCGGGGCATTCGATGGGGATCGTCCACTGCGACGTCTGTCCGCATAATGTATTGATCAATACCGAGGGGGTTCCGAAGATCACCGATTTCGGAATCGCCCGCAGCGCGCTCAACCATTTCGACGGGCGCGTTTCGGGGAAACTTGCGTTCATGGCGCCGGAACAGGCGTTTCGTCAGGAGATCGATTTCCGGGCGGACATCTACTCGCTTGGCGTGGTGTTGTTCTATCTGGTTTCCAATGAGATGGCGCGCGATTTGAAACAGGAACCGGCGGCGATTCTGCAGAATATCCGCGCCAATGTGATCCGCTGGGAAGCGCTTCCGGCGGATGTGCCCGGAGAAATCGTCGAACTTCTGCGCCGGATGCTTGCGACGGATCCGGCGCAGCGTTACAACGATACCAATGAACTTGCCTACGATCTTGAATATTTCATCTATCGCGACGGTTACGGGCCGACCATCGTCACGCTGGCGGAATATTTGAAGAAGCTGCTGCCGGGGCGTTTCGGTCCCGCGGCGGAGGGCGGAGGCGATGCCGATCAGACGATGGTGCTGACCGACGCCGATCGGACGACCGTATTGAATTTTGAAGATTGAACCGAATGGAAAAGTCATACTTGGAAAGGATAAACCCATGAATTTCATGGAAAAACTGAAAGTTACCGGACGGCGCAACCGCAGTCTGGTCTGCGTCGGGCTGGATCCGGATCTGAAGAAATTGCCGGAGTGCGTGAGAGAGAAGGAATTCCCGATTTTCGAATTCAACAAGGCGATCATCGACGCCACGAGCGACTGGGTCAGCTGTTACAAACCGCAGGCGGCCTATTACGCCGGGCAGAATGCCGATGCGGAGTTGAAGATGACGATCGATTACATTCACGAGCGTTATCCGGATATTCCGGTGATTCTGGACGCGAAACGCGGCGACATCGGTTCGACCGCGGAGATGTATGCGCGGGAAGCCTTCGAGCGTTATGACGCCGACGCGGTGACGGTCAATCCCTATATGGGATTTGACACGTTGAAGCCGTTTCTCGATCATGCCGAGCGCGGAGTGATCATTCTCTGCCGGACGTCGAATCCGCATTCGGGGGATCTGCAGGAGCTTTCCGCGGGCGGGAAGATGGTTTACGAACATGTGGCCGAACTTGCGCGCGACAAATGGAATTACAATGGAAACGCCGGACTGGTGATCGGCGCAACGTATCCGGATGAACTTCGCCGGGTTCGCGAGATCTGTCCGGAGATGCTCTTTCTCGTTCCGGGAGCGGGCGCTCAGGGCGGCGATGTGGAAAAGGTGATCCGCAACGGTTGCGATGTTGCGGGCGGCGGATTGGCGATCAATTCGTCGCGCGGGATCATTTACGCGGGGAAAGATGAGAATTTCGCCCATGCAGCCGGAAAGGCGGCGCGGGAATTGCGCGATCTCATCAACTCCTTCCGCGCATGAAAGGGATCGTGCATGAGTTCAAAACTGGAAATCGCCAGAAGGACGGATCATCTGCCGACGGTGGCGATTGTCGGTCGCCCGAACGTCGGAAAATCTTCATTGTTCAATGCGATCATCGGGCGGCGGCTTTCGATCGTCCATGAAATGAGCGGCGTGACGCGCGACCGGGTGGTTGCGCCTCTGGTGCGCGGCGGACGTCATTTTCAATTGATCGACACCGGCGGTCTTGGAATGCTGCAGGGAGAGTCGCGTTCGGTCAACGTCTGGGACAGTCGGATCGCCGATCAGGTGGAGGCGGCGCTGGAAGGGGCGGATGTGCTCATTCAGGTAGCGAACGTGCAGGAGGGACTGGTGACGCTCGACGCGGAGGTGGCCGACCGTCTTCGCGCCTCGGGGAAGCCGGTGATCTTCGTTGCGAATAAATGCGACAATCCCGGGTTGGCCGCGGAGGCGCGTTCGGAATTTCGAAAACTCGGATTCGATCCGGTTTATCCGGTTTCCTGTCTGCACCGCAGCGGCGTGAATGCCCTGCTTGACGCAGTGCTGCCGCTGTTGCCGGAAGTGGAGACCGCGGAAAGCTCTGCCGCACTGAAACGGGATGGCCGGCGCGACGCGGTGAACATCGCGGTCATCGGGCGGCCGAACGTAGGGAAATCGTCGCTCGTGAATGCGCTGCTCGGCGAAGAACGGGTGATGGTCAGCGACGTGGCGGGAACCACGCGTGATGCGATCGACATCGATTTCACGCTGCGCTATGAGGATTCCGAACGTCCGGCGGTGCTGGTTGATACCGCCGGGATGCGCAAGAACACCAAGGTGGACGACATCGTGGAATACTTCAGCGTCATGCGGGCCAAGGCGGCGATTGCCCGGGCCGACCTGGTGTTGTTCGTGGTGGAAGCTTCGCCGGACGGGGTGACTGCGCAGGACAAACGCATTGCCGGGATGATTGAGGAGGCCGGCAAGGGTTGCGTGATCGTGGCGAATAAATTTGATTTGTGCCGCGACGAATGCCGGGCCGGCGCGATCCGGGAGGAGTTGCGCCGTTCGCTGCCGTGGATGGGTTACGCGCCGCTGGTTCTGGTCAGCGCCCGGGAACGGAGCAATCTCGGCGAATTGCTCGATCAGATGGCGGAAGTGATGGGTCAGTTGGAGATCGAAATTCCGACCGGGGTGTTGAACCGGGTTCTGAGCGATGCGATGGAACGGAATACGCCGCCGGTGACGGGATCGGCGCCGTTGAAGATGTATTATGCATCGATGATCGGCCGGCGTCCGCCGAAGATATTGCTGTTCGTCAACAATCCGAAAAATTGTGCGGAACATTATAAAACGTTTTTGAAGAACATATTGCGCCAGGCGTTCGATTTGAGCGGACTTCCGATTGAATTGGAGTTGCGCGCCCGGCCGAAAAAGGTGGAAAGCATTCGCCGGGAACCGGAACGGAGCAATTCCCGGAAAACACGGAAGAATACGCGGAGGAAATGAAGATGGATCAGAAAACGCTTAACGAAATTAAAATTTTCATCGCCGGCCGGCTCGAAGACGGTGAATCGTTGTCCGTCATCCAGAAGGAGGTCAACGAAAAGTTCGCGACCAAATACACCTTCCTTGACATCCGGATTCTCGCATCCGAGCTTGACGACATCGACTGGGACGCCCACGATCCGAAAGCTCAGGCCAGGAAGGCTGCCGAGGAGAAAAAGGCGCGCGCCGAAGCCGAGGCCGCCGCGGCCGACGGCACTGAAGCGGTCGAAGGCGAAGTTTCGGGAGGAGCCACCACGGTGGAGGTCAGCAAGATCGTCCGTCCCGGGGCGGCGATTTCCGGGAGCGTCAAATTCGGTTCCGGCGTGTCGGCGGAGTGGTATGTCGATCAATTCGGCCGCCTCGGATTGGAAAACGTCAAGGGCGGCAAACCGACAGAGAATGATCTGCGGGAGTTTCAGGAAGAATTGCGGAAAGAATTCGAACGCTGAGAGGAACTGCGCATCGGCGTTGCTTGAGGTAATTCGCGGTCGGCTGCAGGAATGGGAATGAAGCCGGCCGCGCTTCGCGTCACAGGAACGGTTAGGCAGAGTTGGAATACGGCATAGGCTTCAATACACCAGAATACCCTGATACACCATGAGAAAATCACTTAAATATGCGGTTTATTTCACGGTGCCCGGGGTGTTTTTTCTCGTTTTTTTGCTGATATTTATAAGCAGTTCTTTTTTTCTGACCCATGCCGTTCTTCCGCTGGTGAGTCGCCGGACGGGATTGGAGATAACCGCATCGGAGGTGAAGTGGAGTCCGATGCGTTCGGAACTGCGGGCGCGGGAGTTGCGGATCGGGAGTGTGGATAACCGTTGTTTTTATTCGTCGCAGGCGGCATTCCGGTATGATCTTCCGGAACTGCTGCGGGGGCGGATCGCCTTGAGCGATGTGAAATTGAAGGGTGCGATGTTCTCATTGTATCGTCGTGATGATGGCACCTGGAGCTGTTTTCCGCGGAGGCGGGTGGGCCGACCGGGTGGACGTGAGGCGCCGCCCGAGGTGCGGCGGTCGCGTGCGGAAGACGGGGGAGCATCGTCGTCGACGGGGCGTCCGGCGCGGAAGACGAAGAAGCCGCTGCAGTTCCGGTTGCAGGATATCGCATTGGAGGACGGGACGTTCCGGATCTTTTATTCCGGAGGCGGTGATGTGCCCGGGATGCTGGAATTGCGGAATTTAACCGGAACGCTGGACAGTTTCCGCAACGGAGCGCCGTTCCGATTGAGGCTGAACGGCGCATTGGGCATGGAAGGGCCGGAGGTGCATGTGACGTCCGGTCATGTTCTGCTGGCGCTGGACGGGCGCTGGCGTCCGACGCTTGCGCCGTCGCAGCTGGCGGGGAAAATAGCGGTGGATGCGGTCCATGGCGTGGTCAATCAGCAGCCGTTCGGCGGGGATAACATCGCATTGGAACTGGATGTCGCGTCGCCGGAATCGAACCGTTTTTCAGTAAGGAAACTGCATTTGAGCCAGTTGCGTTCCGGAGTTGTGCGCAGCGATCTGGAATTGAGCGGAGATGTGGGGGTGAGGCCGTTTCTTCTGAGGACGAATTATCATGTCCGTCTGCTCTCGGAGGAGGTGCTTGCCCTGCTCTGCGATTTTGGTTTCAAACTCAATCCGGGGCGGGCGTTGTTGCGCTGCCGCGGCCGTGCCGATTATGCCGATGGCATTCTGGCGGCAGCGGGATCGGTGCATCTGCAACGCTCCGGGGATGCGTTCCGGAACGGGGAACGGATCGCATTGCCGCCACTGACGTTTCATGGGTTGTACGACGTGAACGTCGATCTGAAAAAGGAACATGCCAGGATCAGCGATTTTGCGTTTACGTTGACCGACGGCGACCTGGAGCCGCTGGCGATCCGGCTGCGGGAACCGATGGATTATTCCTGGAAGAATGATCCGGATCAGGGGCGGGAGACGGATGGGAAAACCGATCCGGCGGAACGTGCAGAAGGCTGCGCTTCGCCTGAACTGGAGGTGGTGTTGCGGGATTTCGATTTGAAGGTATTGAAGTTCCTGCTGCCGCCGGTGGCGGGATTTGAACTGGATTCGGGCATGTTTTCCGGGAACGTGCGGTTGCGGATGAAGCGTAATTTTTCCGAATTGGAGATGACCGGCGAGACGGAGTTTCGGGATCTGACCGCCTCGCGGGACGGGCGCCGGATTTCGCTTGCGGAACTTTCTCTGACGCTCGACGCGATGTTGAAACGGAATTTCGATTTCGCCGTTCGCCGCGTCGCCGTGTCGCTTCGGGAGGCGGATGGGGACGAGCTGGGCGGCGCGTTGTTCTCCGCCCAGGGGAATTTGAGGAGAAAGACCGGCTCTTTTGAGGGACGTTTTGACCGTTTGACGCCGCGGCTGGCGGTCTGGCTGGTTCCGGGGATGGCGCCGCTGGAGGAGATCTGGTCGCAACTGGGATTGCGGGAGTTGAGTTTTGATTTCGGCGGAGAGGTGGCGCCGGACCTGAGCGAGATCACCATCGGAAAACTGGTGGCGGCGCTGCGCCGGAAGGACGGGAATTTTCTGGATTTTCGAATGGAACCGGTTCGGTGGTCTTCCGCTGAGGGGCGGTTGCTCGGAGCGCTGCGGTTCCGGGTGAACGGCAGTGGGGAGACGGTGGAATTCAATGACATGCTCCGCGCCTATGGGGTTCGATTTGATGAGGGGCGCTACCATTTTGAATTGTCCGGAGGGATTGCGGCCAACGGCGTAAATATGATGTTGCAGGGAGAGGCCGCCTTTGACCAGATAGCGGTGGCGGTTCATGGGCGGCGTTTTGAGGATTTCGCCTTTCAAAACACGTTTTCGCTCTACCGTCCCGCCCCGGGGATGCTGGAGGTGAAGGGGTTGAATTTTTATCTGAGAACTGCGGGAAAACCGGCGCTGCGGCTGGAGTGTCCGGGAATATTGAATGTTACGACCGGGGAATATCGCGGAGAGTGGTCGATCCGCTATCTCAACGAACAGTTTCTCCGGCTGTTGATGCCGCCGCCGGTGCCTCAGGTGCAGCTCAGCGGAAAGATGCAGCTGGTCGGGCAGGATTTTTTCCGCCGGCTCCGGGTGGCGGGCGGCATCGATCTGAACCGGTTGATTCCCGCGGAAAGTCGAGAGGCGGCGGATGGAGAGCTGCAATTCGTGGCCGAGTACACCCCGGAATCTTTTGAAGTGAAGAAAATGGGCACCCGTCTGGAACGTTCAGGCGAATCGTTGATTGATGTGGCCGGTTCCTGCCGGGTGGATCGGCGCAGCGAAACCGGGCCATTGCGGGTGCAGTTGTTCGCCGAGGCGCTCAAACTGGACCGCCTGGCGGCGTTGTGGGCGGAATTGAACCGTGGACGGGAACCGTCGCCGATGGTGCTGGAGGTGCGGACGGATTCCGCGGAACCGCCGCCGGCGGAGTTGCCGCGGCTTTATTCGGGGGCGCGTCCGGTGGATGTGGATCTGCAGCTCCGGAACGTGCGCCTGACGCCGGAATTGAACGGCGCCTTGAAGACGCGTATCCGGGCGGAAGGCGGCCTGGTGAGAACCGATTACCTGGAACTG
Source organism: uncultured Victivallis sp. (assembly GCA_944389815.1). Taxonomy (GTDB): domain Bacteria; phylum Verrucomicrobiota; class Lentisphaeria; order Victivallales; family Victivallaceae; genus Victivallis. The sequence continues at coordinate 12,107 of CALXNS010000013.1, forward strand.
GATTTGAACAGCAGTCTCTTTCACGGGGAATTTCAGGGGGAAAATCGTCCGGATGGGATTCGTTACCGTTTGTCGCTGAATGGTTCGGAGTCATTGTCGTTGAAGGAGGTGCTCGCTCCGTTTCTGCCGGGTCCGGCGACGGATCTCGGGGGGTATCTGACCAGCCTTGATCTGGCGCTGGAATGGCTCGACGGCAATCGGAAGGGAGATACGCTGGAGACGTTGACCGGGCGTCTCGGGATGCAATTCGGCGCGTTGGTCATTCCGAACACCGTGACGCGGGGGACATTCGGCGGGCTGCTGCTTGCGCCGCTTGAAATGCTTGCGCGAATGGACGGGATGCTGCCGCGGGAAATCGTCGAATTGCGGCAGATGCTGTTGAATGACCGTTCGTTTCATCAACAGCTCAAGACGGTTCATTTCTCGAACGGCGAAGTGCGGCTCAACGCGGAGAACGGCAACGTGACGGTGGAATTATGCCGTTTTTTCGGCGACTGGGTGCGCCGGTTGGAATTCACCGGTTCCTTTCACCTGGATGGCGACCAGCGTCTTGAGCTGGAATCGAAAGTTGCCGCGGCGGGGACGAGTCTGGTTGTGCCGATCGGGGGGACGCTGAAGGAACCGGAGGTGACTTTTTCCGAGACCGCGTTGGGCAACATCGTTTCCTTCCTGGAAAAACTCCGGGAATTTCATTTGATCGGAACCGCGCCCGACGGAGACTCTTCCGACGGCGGCGAACCGGTGATCGTGATCGATGAACTGCCGGCGGCCGGGACGATTCGGGAAATCAGAAAGATGTTTGAGGATGTGTGGAATACGCAAGATGATGGAAATTGAGGAACTTTTCGATACGCATTTTCACTATTACGGTGAAAGTTCTCCGACGGAATTCTGGCATATGGTGGAAACCGAAGTTGCCGTACCGCCCCAGGCGGATGTGGGAATTCCGCGCCGGATTTCGGCGATGGCGGTTGGGGGCGATTATCTGGAGAGCTGCCGGGCGCGGGAGTTCGCGCAGCGGATTGAAAGCGCCTGGTTCGCGGTGGGGGTGCATCCGCACGAAGCGGCGGAGGAGTCAGTTGCGCGGCATGATTTTTCCGAATTTCGCGGACACCCGAAGCTGGCGGCGATCGGGGAGCTTGGACTGGATTATTATTACGAACAGTCGGAGCGGGAGGTGCAGCGGCGGATCTTTGCCGAATTTCTCAATCTCGCATTGGAGTGGGATCTTCCGGCGATCGTGCACATTCGCGACAAGGATGATCGTGAGGATGCCTACCGCGAGGCATATGAATTGCTCGAACCGTTCGCCGGTGCGGGGGGACGTTTTGTCGTCCACTGTTTTGCGGGGAGTCCGGCGTGGGCGGAGAAGTTTCTGGCGCTGGGCGGGTATTGCGGGGTGACCGGGATGGTGACGTTCCGCAAAGCGGAGAATATCCGCGATCTGGTGCGGATGATTCCCGGCGACCGGCTGCTGATCGAAACCGATTCGCCTTATCTTGCGCCGGTGCCGCATCGGGGAAAGGCAAATCATCCCGGATACCTTGTATTGATCGCGGCGCAGGTGGCGCGGGAACGGGGTGTTTCTCCGGCAGAAGTCGCGCAATTGACGACGGCGAACGGATATGAATTTTTCCGTCTGCACCGGGAAGGAGCATGAGGATCATGTCGAATATGGAATATTTTTATCCGGCGGCAGCGGTCATCGACCGGGAGCCGCCGGAACCGGAGGAAATTCTGGTGATTTTTTGCGGCGACGATCTGGTGTTGACCACCGACGGTTCGCTGCCGCGCGGCGGCGACTGGTGCTGCGGAGTGAAGAGCAAACGTTTGATTCTGGGGCGGATCGGCCGGGCGCGCTGTTCGTTGCTGGAATGGGGGGGAAGCACCGGAGACGACGGCGGGAATGAGGGGGCGGGAATAGAACATTTGCCGGAAAATTTCCGTGTGCAGAATTTGCGTTCCGCGCTGTTGCGGTTGCCGTTCGAAGCGCGGATTGCGGTGTGCCGCGGCCGGGAGCTGGCGTATTGGCGGCGGAACCGGCACTTCTGTGGCCGTTGCGGGAATGAATTGGAGGATCTGGTTGAGGAGTGTGCCCGTCGCTGTCCCTTCTGCGGGACGGTGTTTTATCCGACGATTTCTCCGGCGGTGATCGTGGCGATCACGTCGGAGGACGACCGGCTGCTGCTGGCGCACAACCGGAAGTTCCGGGACGGAATGTACAGTCTGATCGCAGGTTTCGTCGAACCCGGCGAGACGATGGAGGAGGCGGTTCGGCGTGAGGTGGCCGAGGAGGTCGGGTTGTCGGTGCGGAACATTCGTTATTTCGGCAGCCAGAGCTGGCCGTATCCGAATTCATTGATGGCGGGATTCACGGCGGAATACGCCGGAGGTGAAGTTCGTCCTGACGGAGTTGAAATTTCCGATGCGGGTTTTTTCACGCCTGAAACCATGCCGGAACCGCCCGGACCGGGATCGATCGCCCGGACGATGATTGACCATTGGATTGCTAATTACGGGAAGAAGATTCATGAGTGAAGTGACGATTTACCGGATTGCGTTGACGGTTTTTGCGCTGGCGGTGTTTTGCGCTGGCGTCTGGACGATTCGTCTCCGTTCTGAGGTGGTGGAAAAGGTGGAGAAATATCCTCGCAACCGGTTGTGGGGGATGATTCTCGGCTGGTGGGCACTGATCTGGTGCGTGCCGCATGCGGCGGCGGTGTCGCCGGGATTTCTGCTGCCGTGGCTGTGGCCGCTGGCGCTGGCGGTGCCGGTGGCGTGTTATTTTTTTCTGGATTATCTGCTGGCGCGGGCGGTGGGGGGACTGATGATTCTGAGTGCCTATTTTCTGGTGCATGCAACATTTGAACACCACGCTCCGGGAGCGGCGATTGCGGCGGTGACGGGTTGGATGTGGGGGCTTGCGGGAATCTGGATTTCGGGGAAGCCTGCGGCGTTGCGGGACTGGATCCGGCGCTGCTGCGCGAATGGAGGCTTCCGGAAGATTTCGGCGGGGCTGATGATGCTGTTCGGCGCGGTGATCTTCATTGTCATGACGTTGACGCGCTGAGGAAGAGGACGGAGGAGGAACAACGCATGGGATTTGACCTTGGAGAATTTGCGGTTTCCTGTCATGTCGGAAATGTGTCGGATTTTCTCGACGGGTGCGACCGTTTTTATGAATTTCTGATCGAAACGAACCGGACGATGAATTTGACGCGGATTACCGAAAAGGAGGAGTTCCGCATCAAGCATGTGGCCGACTCGCTCGCCATTGCGCGGGAATTCCCGGAGTTTGCGACGGAAAAATTCATCGTGGCGGATGTCGGTTGCGGCGCGGGGTTCCCATCGCTGATTCTGGCGCTGGCGTTTCCGCAGCTGCGGGTGACGGCGATCGATTCGACCGGGAAGAAGACGGCGTTCGTCGAGCGCGCGGCGGAACTGCTTCATTTGCGGAACATCGAAGTAGTTCACGGGCGCGGCTGTGAACTCAATCGCCGCCGCGAGTTCCGGGGGCGGTTCGATGTGGTGACGGCGCGGGCGGTCGGTCCGGCGCCGGTGGTGTTTCTGGAGGTGCCGGAATTTGTGAAACGTCAGACGGGGCGTTTCATATTCTACAAGACGCCGAGTCAGGCGCAGGAGGATCTGGAAGCGTTGCTGGTGGCGGGGCGGAAATATCCGTCATTCGAGTGGCGCGCCGGGCGGGAATTCGAACTGCCGTGCGACGCTGGCAGGCGGGTTTTCGTCTATTCGGTCAGGAGGGAAGAACGAAAAACGTCCGGCGGCGGCGAAAAATCCTCCGATTCGGGTTTGCAAAATCCGCGTCGATGAGGCACATTATATCAGGAAAGCATTTACAATTCCGGGAGGTTCGAAAGTGATTGACGACAAACATACGATTTCCGTTCTGGTGGAGAATAAATTCGGCGTTCTTGCGCGAGTGGCGGGGCTGTTCAGCGGTCGGGGTTACAACATCTCTTCGCTGACCGTTCATGAAACCGAGGATCCGCATTTCTCCAAAATGACGATCGTGACGACCGGTGACGCGGCGATTCTTGAACAGATCGACAAACAGTTGAGCAAGCTGGTCGATGTGATTCGGGTGGACGATCTGACCGGGAGCCGTTTCATCGAGCGTGAGATGGCGCTGATCAAACTGCGTACCAGCAGCCGTGAGGAGCAGTCGCAGTTGATTCAATTGATCGAAATCTTCGACGGGCGGATCGTTTCCGTGAGCCGCGGCGAAATGGCCGTCGAGCTGGCGGGAAAATCCGACCGGATCGATAATTTCATCGAACTGGTGCGCGATTTCGGCATCATTGAGATGGCACGCTCCGGGCGGGTGGCGATCTCCCGCTGCGAAAAGAAATAATGAAAATGTTTTACGCGGCGAAACGTTGTGCCGTCAGCGGAATTGTACTGCTGGTGACGGCGGTGGTGATGGCGTTTCCGTCGGCTGCGGCGGAGAACTGGAACGCGGTGGTCAAGATTTTTTCGGTCTCCAGCGCGCCGAGTTACTTCATGCCGTGGCAGAACATGGGGCAGCGGAATTCTTCGGCGTCCGGATTCGTGATTTCGGGGAACCGGATCGTGACCAATGCCCACGCGGTTGCCTACGGGACGTTCATTACCGTGCGCAAACTCGGCGACCAGACGCAGTATCCGGCGCGGGTGATTGCCGTCAACCACGACTGCGATCTGGCGCTGCTGACGGTCGAGGCGACCGGATTCTTCGACGGGATCACGCCGCTGGAAACCGGAGCACTGCCGCCGTTGCAGAGTTCGGTTTCGGTCTTCGGTTATCCGGTCGGCGGCGACAACGTTTCCGTGACGAGCGGCATTCTGTCGCGGATCGAACCGCTGCAATATGCGCACAGCGGCAAAGCTCTGCTGGCGGCGCAGGTTGATGCAGCGATCAATCCCGGCAACAGCGGCGGCCCGGTACTGCACGACGGCAAAGTGGTCGGGATCGCGTTTCAGGGGCTGGGGTCGTCGCAGAACATCGGTTACATCATTCCGTGCGCGGTGCTGGAGCATTTCCTCGATGATCTTGAGGATGGGAAACTGGATGGATTCCCGGATGTGCCGTTCGAATTTGAAGGCATGGAGAATCCGGATCTGCGCGCATATTACCGGATGGAACCGGGCGCCACGGGAGTGCTGGTCACCCAGGTTCCGGAACTGATTCAGCCGGAAGTGCCGCTGAAAGCCGGTGATGTGGTGCTCGCGGTGGACGGCAGGAGGATCGCCAATGACGGGACGATCGATCTAGGAGAGGGGAAGGTGCTCTTTTTCGGGACGATCTTCTGGGCGAAACAGTTGAATGAATCGTGTCCGGTGACGGTGTGGCGGGACGGCGGGAAAATCGAAGTGGAAACGCGGACGGTGCTTTATCCGCGCCTGGTGCCGAATCTGTCATTTCAGGAAGTGCCGCGATATTTCATGGCGGCGGGATTGTTGTTTCTGCCGCTCAACGGCAATTATCTTCGGCTCTGGAATCCCGGCAATCTGCCGCCCCGGCTGGCGTTTTACGCCGGGGAGGCGCGCGAGAGTGCCGATGAGGAGACGGTGGTGCTCTCGATGGTGCTGGCCGACGAGGCGAATCTGGGGTATCAGCATTACAGCGCCGAACCGGTGATGAAAGTCAACGGTGAGAAGGTGCGCAATCTGTCGCATCTGGAATCGTTGTTCGACAACGCCCGCGAAGGGTATCTGGTGATCGAATTGCAGCGCGGCAACACGATCGTTCTGAACGCCTCCGGAATCCGTGCCGCCACCGAACGGGTGATGGCGCGTTACCGGATTCCGTCCGACCGGGCGGGAGGCGGTGAATAGCAGTCCCGTATTTCCGTACAGGGAGACGGCAGAAAAAGAAGCGTTTCGGAAAGAAAACTGGAACGCTTCTTTTTTCTTGACTTGAGTTGAGGTGATGATATCTTAATTCACGCAATTCACCCAGCCGAAGTGAATGGCGCAGCACCATGCGGTGGCGAGGATCAGCCAGAGGATCACGCCGTGGAGCACCGGTTTAAATCCGAGTTCGCGCAGTTTGCTTCTGCTGAGGTTGGCGCCGATGAGGAAGAGGGTGGTGATCATGAGATATTTGGAAATTTCCTTGATGAAACCGCCGGCGGGCGCGGTCACGGGCAGCCAGGTGACCAGCGCGGCCGCGACCAGAAATCCGGGGATGAACCACGGAATTTTGATCTGGATTTTGCGTTTTTCCCCGGCGGCGGCGTTGGCGACGAAGCAGGAGAGAAAGAGTGTGACCGGTACGATCCAGAGTGCACGGGCGAGTTTGACGGTGGTTCCGACTTCGAGGGCGGTCGGGCCGTATTGGAACGAGGCGCCGACGACGCTGGACGTGTCGTGAATCGCCAGAGCCGCCCAGTATCCGAACTGGGTTTCAGTCATGTCGAGCGCGTGGCCGACGGCGGGGAAGATCAATAATGCGACGGCATTGAGCGTGAATACGGTTGCCGAGGCGATGGCGATGTCGTGCGCTTTTGCCTTGAGCACCGGGGCTGCCGCCGCGATGGCGCTGCCGCCGCAGATGGAGGTTCCGACGCTGACCAGATACATCGTATCGCGCGGGAGTCCAAGTTTTTTGCCGAGGAAGACACCGAGGCCGATTCCGGCGGCGATGCCGATGACCGTGTAAACCAACCCGTTGGCTCCGGCGCGGAGAACGTCGATGAGATTCATTCCGAATCCCATTCCGACGATGCTCGCTCCGAGCAGGGTCGAAGTGAGCTTCGCGGTGACTGCGCTGTACGGATTTCCCCAGCTCACCGCGAAGATGATTCCCGCGATGACGGCGATTCCCGGCGCGTAATCCCGCGTCGCCGGCACCGCCCACGGCACCGCGAAAAATGCGATGGCGACGGCGAGAAAAACGATTTTTTGAACGAGTTCGGCGCAATTTTGTCTGGTCATGTTCTGCATTCCTTTCGTTGCTTGAGTTAAGATACATCGGAAAAATAAAAAATAAAATTATCATTTATTATTATTTGATAAATTATAATTATGTGATATGGTATTGACATTCGGAAACGGCGGCAAGGAAGCGGGAGTACAATTTTATGGGAACGATGCTGGATCGGAAATTGGAAATTTTCCGAATGGCGGCGACGTTGAATCATTTTTCAGACGCGGCGGCGGCGCTCGGGATGACGCAGCCGAATGTGACAAGTCAGATTGCGCGGCTGGAGGAGGAACTCGGCGTAAGGCTGTTCGAGCGCGACGGGCGGCGGGTGCGATTGACCGCGGCTGGGCGCGCGTTGCTGGAAGAGAGCGGGACATTGCTGGAGGATGCGGCGGCGGTGTTGCGGAAAGTGCGCAATGCCGCAGGCTCGATACAGGAGTACCGGATTGGCGCGACGATGACCGCGGGGGGATATCTTCTGCCGGAAGCGGTGGCGTCGTACATGCGGTCGTTTCCGCGGGAAAAACTGGAACTTTTCATCGCCAACACCGACGAAATCGCCGGATTGCTGAAGGTGCGGCGGCTCGACCTCGGTCTGGTGGAGGGGCCGTTCGACAGCGGAATATTCATGAGCGAACGGCTGCTGGAGGATGAAATGTTTGCGGTCGCCGCACCGGGGAGGCGTTTGCCGGAAGATTTTTCATTACGGACCTATTTATCCGGGGGCGGTCGTTTCGTGTTGCGCGAACCAGGTTCGGGCACCCGGTTTCATTTCGACCGTTTTCTTGCGGAACACGGTTTGCCGGAACCGTCGGCGGAGTGTACGATCATCGCCAACAGTTTTGATGCGATCAAACATCTGGTGCGCGCAGGTTACGGGATTACCGTGATCTCCGAACACGCCGTGCACGACGAATTAGCTTCCGGGACGCTGGTTGCGTCCCGTTTCAGCGAGGGGCGGATCCGGCGTGGGATCGACTTCATCTATCCGAATTATGCGAATCTGCAGTTTGCGGGTCGCTTCATTCCGTTCTGCCGTCGCCGGGTTGCGGCGCAGTTTTCAGCGGGCGAATGATCGCCGGCGGGTTTTCGCTGTCATAACGATCCACGCATGCGGAGTCGGAATCGAAATCGATCCGGGTGCGCCAGCCGGGGCCGTAAAGGCCGATCCGGTCGGTGTAATAGAGATCGTTCATTTTGCGGAAACTGTTGACTTCCAGCGTGCGGTAACACTCGACTTCGCCGTTGTCGCCTGCCGGCCGGCAGAATTCGGCCCGGAGCGGGAAATAATAGTCGCGCGCGATGTAGACGCGCACGATTTCATCGCCTTCGCCCTTGAACTCCACCACGCGGCATCCGACGGTGCGGATCGTTTCCGGTTCGAGTTCGCGGATCACCGGATAATAGAGAAAGCTCATCGTCAAATCGGAGGGATGAATTCCCATCCAGCCGAGCAGATTGGCGTCGGGTAAATTGCCCTGCATAGGCAGGACGCTGGTTTCGGAACTGCCCCCCTGCCGGGTCTGGCCGAGGAGATATCCTTCGGCGTTGTCGAGGATGATCTGGCCGGTCATGCGTTCCGGCAGCAGGACGACGGCGAAATAAATCGGCACGCTGCGGCGCGCCTCTCCGGAACGCTGATGCTGGACGGTGCCTTCGAGCGCGGCGTAACTTGCGAAGACGCGGGGGTTGCGGACGCGCTGCATGAATTCCTCCAGCGGCAGATTCTCCTCCGCCGGAAGGACGGAGGAGAGAAAAAACGTCAGTGCGAGAATTCCGGCAACGTATGTTGCGAAACGCTTCATTTGTGCTCCTCGGTTTGTTTCGGGGAATTATTTTTTGTTTTTGTCTTTGGCTTTTTTCTCTCATTCTCTGACGCCCGGGACGGCTGCTGCATTGCGATGGCGGCGGCGGAACGGAAATCGTTCACGAAGAAGAATTCGAGTTTATCTTGCACCTCTTTCGGAATCTCCTCAAGATCCTTGCGGTTCTCCTCGGGCATGATGATCTGCCGGATACCGGCGCGCAGCGCGGCGATCACCTTTTCGCGGATGCCGCCGACGGCGGTCACCTTGCCGGAGAGGGTGATTTCTCCGGTCATGGAAAGGCAGGGCCGCAACGCCTTCCCGGTCAGGAGCGAGAGCAGTGCAAGCGTCAATGTTATGCCCGCAGAAGGACCATCCTTCGGCGTTGCGCCGTCCGGAACGTGGATATGGAAATCGCAGTTCTGGAAACATTGGCTGTCGATCTTCCATTCGGCGGCGTGGGCGCGCACGAGGCTGAACGCGGTTTCTGCGCTCTCCTGCATGACTTTTCCGAGCGACCCGGTGAGTTTTAAATTTCCCTTTCCGTCGGGCAGCAGGATCGTTTCAATCGGCAGAATTGTGCCGCCGCCGCCGGTCCAGGCCATGCCGGTGGCGCAACCGGGGAGAGTTTTGCCTGCGGTGTCGGCGGGGATGTATTTCCGGACGCCGAGGAGTTCGCGTACCGTCCGTGCACTGATGGAGAATTTACTCTCCTTCGGCGGCGGCATTTCCACCAGACTGCGGGCGAGTTTGCGGCAGACGCTGCCGATCGAACGCTCCAGCTGCCGGACACCGGCCTCGCGGGTGTAGTGATCGATGAGTTCGTTGATCGCTCCGATCTGGAACCGTACCTGTGCCGGATTCAGTCCGCATTCACGGATCTGGCGCGGCGCCAGATAACGACGGGCGATTTCGCGTTTCTCGAACGAAGTGTAGCCGGGCAGCCGGATGATCTCCATACGGTCCTGCAACGGTCCCGGGATCGTGTCGAGGACGTTGGCGGTGGCGATGAAGAAGATTTTGCTCAGGTCGCAGTCCAGCTCAAGATAATGATCGTTGAAGGCATGATTCTGGGCGGGATCGAGCACTTCGAGGAGCGCGGAAGCCGGATCGCCGCGGAAATCGTTGGCCAGTTTGTCGATTTCATCGAGCATGAAAACCGGATTTCCGCTGCCGGCCTTCTTCAATCCCTGAATGATTCTTCCCGGCATCGCCCCGACATAGGTGCGGCGGTGCCCGCGGATCTCGGCTTCATCCCGGACGCCGCCAAGGGAGATGCGAACGAATTTACGGTTCATCGCGCGCGCAATCGATTGTCCGAGGGAAGTTTTTCCGACGCCGGGCGGTCCGACGAGACAGAGGATCGGCGCTTTCTGAACTTGTTTTTCCGCGGCGCGCAACTGGAGGACGGCCATGAATTCGAGGATCCGCTCCTTGACGTCCTCAAGACCGTAATGATCGTTGTCGAGCACTTTCGCCGCGGCCGCGCAGTCGAGGCGGTCTTCGGTGAACTTGAGCCACGGAACGTCGAGCAGCCAGGTAAGATAGGTGTAGGCGATGTGATATTCCGGGGCGGCCTGGGGAATGACTTCCAGCCGGGCCATCTCCTTTTTCGCGACCTCAAGGACGTGTTCGGGCAGTTCGGTCTCCTGGATGCGTTTCTCCAGTTCGATGATATCCGGGTTGCGGGAATCCTCGCCGAGCTCCTCCTGAATGGTGCGGAGCTGTTCGCGCAGGAAAAATTCCCGCTGCGACTGGCCGACGGCCTGCTGGACTTCGTTCTGGATCTTGATGCCGAGCCGGAGAACTTCGAGTTCGCGGTTCATCAGGATTTCGAGCAGTTCGAACCGCTGCTTGAGTTCGGGCATCGCCAGAAGGATGAGTTTTTCCGGGTATCTGAAGTTGAGCGCGTCGGCGACCAGATCGGCCAGCCGTTCCGGGTGCGGCGCGTTGAAGACGGCGATCTGCAACTCCGGAGGCAGTCCGGGCATGGCGCCGGCGAGTTCCTGAAAGAGCATCATGATGTTCTTCTGGTGTGCGGCGATTTCCGGATCGTTTCCGGCGTCTCCCGGCGCGGCCGGTACCGTGCGGAAGCGCGCCATCGGTACCGGAGTTGCAGTTTCAAGCAAAGAACAACGGATCCGCCGGATGCCGCGCACCAGAATCTGGGTCGAACTGTCCGGAAACTTCAATTCCTTGACCACGCGCACAAGGATCCCCGAACCCGAACGGCGCTTGCCTTGAAAGCTGAACGCCGGAATCCTGGTTTGAATTGGAAGCGCAGCCAGTTCTTCGGCGGGGGGCAGTTCCGGGAAGAACGCAAGCAGCCGGTCGCCTTCCATCGCCTTGGCGAGCGCGGCGCGGTTGAATTCGCCGTCGATGGCCAGCGGCGTCAAACTGAAGGGAAAAACGATCGGTTCCCGGGTCTGGTAGAGCGGTGCACTCTGTTCCGGAGACGCGGTACCGATTCCGGTGACGGAGATGATCGATTTGTCGGGCATATTGAACCTTATGAATGTTGAGAAGATTAAATCAGATCCAGAACCGTGTGCGGATCGGCGAACTGCCGCAGAATTTCTCCGACCAGATAAAATGAACCGGCCACGAGAATCATGCCTTTGTTTTCCGCCAGCGCGGTTCTGAGCGCTTCGCCGGCCGAATCGAAATTGCGTGCCGGCGGCGGTGGCGCCGAGCACTGCGCGACCATTGCCGCAAGTTCCTCACCGGAGTACGCCGGGCGATCCGCTTCATGGAGCGGCACGCAGAAAAATTCCCGCGCGATCGGCGCGAGCAGTGCGATGCTTCCCGCGACATCCTTGTCGCGGAACCCGGCGAAGAGGATCGTGAATTTCTCGCCGGGACGGCTTTCGGCGAGCGCTTCGCGCAGAGCGAGAAGCCCGTCGGGATTGTGTCCGCCGTCGAGAATCACATTTTCCATCAGGCGCTGGCAGCGTCCGGGCCAGCGGACGTCGTCGATGCCGGCGAGAGCGCGGCGGAAATCAAAATGGAGGCGCGGCGCAAGATAGCGCAGTACCGCTGCCGCCAGACGGAAATTGCGCCGCTGCATCGCGCCGGGCAGCGGCAGATGCACTTCTTCCCCGGCGCAATGGAAAATCTGACAAATCCGTCCTTCGCGTTCCTCATAACGCACCGAATCCCCGTCCTCCGCCGGTTCCGGTCCGAAACATGGCGCGTTTTCCGCCCGGGCCCGCGCTTCGATGACCGCGAGCGCCTCGGGGGGGAGTTCGCCGTGGAAGACCGGAACATCCGGCTTGATGATGCCCGCCTTTTCGGCGGCGATTTCCGCGATGGTGTTGCCGAGATAGGCCTGATGGTCGAGGGCGATATTGGTGATGACCGAAGCGATCGGCAGCACGACGTTGGTCGCGTCGAGCCTGCCGCCCATGCCGGTCTCCCAGACGACGACATCGACTCCGGCGCGGGCGAAGATCATCATGGCCAGAACGGTGGTGAACTCGAAATAACTGAAGGAACCGCCCTGACGGGCAAGGAGTTCGAGTTCGCCTGAGAGATGGTCGAAATCCTCCTGCGATACGGCGATGCCGTTGACCCGGAACCGTTCCCGGACGTCGAGAAGATGCGGCGACGAATAGAATCCGGTGGCGAATCCCGCCGCCCTGAGAGCGCGTTCAAGCATCGCTCCGGTGGAACCTTTCCCGTTGGTTCCGGCCAGATGGATGAATTTCATGTCTTTTTCCGGATGTCCGGCCCGGCGGAGGAGTTCGCATGTCGCCTCCAGGCCGGGTTTGATGCTGAACATCGAAAGCTGATCGAGATAGTGTTCCACGGTATGAACCGCCTTTCAAACTTGATTCTGTATTACGGACGGACTGCGCGCGCCTTCGACCAGACCGGCATGGAGAGGTTGTATGGGGTGGACGTGAGCAGCCGGGTGCGGCCGGTCCAGGTGTCGACCACATAGAGTGCGGATTTCGGACCGTCGGTGCGTTTGCAGACCACCTGGCGGTTGTCGGCGGCCCATGCGGGGGATTCCCAGGATCCGGGCGCTTCGGTGACCCGTTCGTTTTTTCCGGTCTTCGTGTCGTATACGGCGAGGGTGTATTGGCCGCCGACCCGCGTGGCGTAAACGATTTTGCCGTCGGAGGACCAGTCGGGAGTCACCGCTTCGATGCCGATCGACGGCAACCGTTTGCGGCTGGATCCGTTGACGGCGATCGTGTAGATGCGGGGCCGTCCGGTTTCATCGCTGACGTAGGCGATTTCGCGTCCGTCCGGGCTCCAGCAGGGAGAGGCTTCAACGCTTTTGCTGCGGGTCAGGCGGCGGGGTCGTCCGCCGATCGGCATCACGTAAAGATCGACCACGTGGTCGGGACTGAGGATGAGTGCGAGATTCCGTCCGTCCGGGCTGATGGCCACGCCGGTGTTGATGCCGTTGAAGTTGGTGAGCACGCGGCTCCGTTTGGGATTGAGCTGGGTTTCGACCACGTCGATGCCGGAGCGCTTGTAGCGGGAGTAACCGATCGATTTCCCGCCGGGGAACCAGCAGGGTTCGACGCAGAGCGTCGTGTAATTGGTGATTTGTTCGACGTTGCCGCCGTCGATGTCGCAGGCGTAGATGTTGCGGACGCCGCGGCGGGTTTCGGCGCAGAAGGCGATGCGCGTGGAGCAGAAGCCGCGTACCTTGAGCTCCTTGAAAATCTGTTCGATGATGGCGTCGACGGCACGCTGAGCGGTCTTCCGGTCGCCGCCGGAACAACTGACCTGCCAGGCGCCGCCCGGAGCACCGCCGTCCTCCATTTCGAGGCGGAGCGTTCCGGAATTGACCCGGCCGGAAAGCGTGTAATTCGCGTCCGGATTGTTGACGACGTCGAACCAGCCGCAGGCGGTCAGGAAAGAGCGAAGTTCGCGGGACAGCCCTTCATCGCCCGTGACGCCCTTGAAAAACAAGGTCGGATTGTCGCGGACCGATTTGGTGACGATGATCGGTTCGTCCGCCGTTGCGAAGAAAGCCGGCGTGACGGCAATGAAGAAAAGCGACGCAAAATAAAAAAGTTTCCGGAACATCTGATATGGCCCCCCGTTGCAAAAAAAATAAGAAAAATCCTGAAAAATTCTTAAGAAGGTAACATAATCCAACGTCAATAATTTTTCAATACATCGACGATGGTTGCCGCCAATTTTTTTATCTCTGCAGTGGTGTTTTCCGGAGCGAGGCTGATCCGCAGTCCGGAGTGTCCGTCGCGCCGGGGGATTCCCAGCGCGACGAGCGTCGCCGACGGCAGAGGGGATTCCGCCGTGCACGCGCTGCCCGCGGCGACCATGATGCCGCGCTCGGAGAGCATCCGCACGAGGACGCCGGTGTCGATCCCCGGCAGCAGGAGGTGCAGAATGTAACTGGAAGCATGCTCCTCCGGCACCGTCGGACGGATTTTTCCTCCGCCGGGAAGGGGGATTCCGGTCAGCAGTTCGCGCAGCAGATGTTGCAGTTTGCTCACGTGCGCCCGGTCGTTTTGAAGCGTTTTCGAGCGGAGCCGTGCCGCGAAACTCAATGTTCGCATCAATGCCGGTTCGGGGCGGGCGCAGCCGTAATCCGTGTGACGGTAGCGTTCGGCGAATTTCATCAGAACCGGAGTAAAGGTCGAATCCGGCGCCAGCAGCAGCGCCGCGCCGCCGGGTGCACCGAATTTATGCCCGGAAATGACGATGGCGTCCGCATTTCGCGGCAGTTCGTATTTCCCCGCCGCCTGAATGGAGTCGGCAAGCGCGAAAAACGGCCGCCCGGCGGCGGAACGTAATTGACGGATCATTTCATTCAGCTTCTGGACGACGCCGAGTTCGCTTTGGATCTGGTGGAGCGCCAGCACGTCAAAGAGCGGGACTGTCTCCCCGGCCCCGGGAAGAAGAAGTCTGCCGTTCTGCGCATCGACGGCAAGAAAAGAAATTTCATTCGCGGTTCGCTTGAACTGCGCGGTCAATGCGGGATGTTCGAGTTTCGAAGAAAGGACGCGTTTTCCGGTTACGAGCGGTGAATCTGCGAGCAGTCGGAAGAGAGAGGTGCCGCTGCTGCCCCAGACGACGCGCCATTCGGAAGAGCCGATGAGCGCCTCCGCGAGTTCCCGTTGCGCCGCCTCGAGGCGTTTTCGCGCCCGATAACCGAGCGAGTGCGCCGCCTCCTGATTGGCGAACTCCTCTTCCAGTGCGGTTCGATGGAAATCGAGAACTTCAACCGGAACCCGCCATGCGGCGGCGGAATCAAAATAAAGCATCAGACAAATATCCTTGACAGTCGCGGTCCGCGCACGAAATTGCGGCGGCTTTTCATTAATCTAATGGAAAAGGCGCGGGGAATCAACCCTGAGACGGTTGACTTTTGCGAAAAAGATGGTTTATTTTATAAAAAACAACTTTTCAGGTGCTAATTTTATGGAAAAAGAACTTATTTATCTGGACAACAACGCGACGACCCGGGTCGATCCCGAAGTGCGCGACGCGATGCTGCCGTTTTTCTGTGAACGTTACGGGAATCCATCGAGCATTTATCACTTCGGCGGAGAAGTTGCCGCCGACGTTGAGGAGGCGCGGCGGCGGGTTGCCGATCTGCTCGGCTGTTCGTTCCGCGATCGTGACGGAATTGCTTCGGAGATCATTTTCACCAGCTGCGGATCCGAAGGCGACAACGCCGCATTGAACGCGGCGGTGTGCGCCCGTCCGGGACGGATGCGGGTCGTGACCAGCGTGGTGGAGCACCCCGGAATCCTGACTTATTGCAAGGAACTCGAACGGCGGGGATATGAAATTGTTTATGTGCCGGTGGACGGTCGCGGCCGGCTCGACATGGATTTTCTGAAAAATTCCGTGGATGAGAATACCGCGGTGGTCTCCATCATGTGGGCCAATAACGAGACCGGAACGATTTTCCCGGTTGCGGACGCGGCGCGCATTGCGCATGAGAAGGGGGCGTTGTTTCACACCGATGCGGTGCAGGCCGCGGGGAAGGTGAAGATTGCGCTCGACGAACTTCCGGAGATCGATTTTCTGACGATCTCCGGTCACAAGCTGCATGCACCGAAGGGCGTCGGCGCGCTGTTTGTCCGGCGCGGCATCCGTTTCCGTCCGTTGATTTTCGGCGGCCACCAGGAGCGCGCGCGTCGCGGGGGAACGGAAAACGTCGCCTCGATCGTCGGCCTGGGCAAGGCGTGCGAAATCGCCGCCGGGCGCGTCGGGCGCGAACAGCTTGAATTGAGCAGGCTTCGCGATCGGCTCGAACAGGGGGTGCTCGAACGGATTCCGGCGGTTCGGATCAACGGGGATCTGGAGAACCGCCTGCCGAATACGGCGTCGATCAGTTTCGAAGAGATCGAAGGCGAATCGATTCTGATGCTGCTCGATCAGCAGCGGATCTGCGCTTCGAGCGGCAGCGCCTGTACGACCGGAAGTCTGGAGCCGTCGCACGTGCTTTGCGCGATGGGAATTCCCTACAGCGCGGCACACGGCACGGTACGCTTCAGCCTTTCCAAATACAATACGGCCGCGGAAATCGATCATGTGATCGAGGTTCTGCCGGAGATCATCGAACGGCTGCGGGAGATTTCACCCTATTGGAAGGAGCGCGGGAAATGATTGCACCGGCCGGCGGCAATGTGATGGCGGCGGAACTTCATTTTCCGGTGGAGTGGGAGTTCCGGATCGTGGTGGAGGGTGCGCAGTATGAACCGGTGCGGCAGGGCGTGGTTGCCTGCCTGAAGGCGCACGGAGCGGAGGTGAATTTATCCGACGGACTGCAGTCCGGTTCGGGACGTTACCGGACGATCCGGGCGGCGGTGACGTTGACGAGTCGCGAGATGATGGAACGCCTGGCCGCGGATCTGGCCGCGCTGGACGGGGTGCGGTTTGTTTTGTGAATTGAACCGGCGCGGGTGGTGCGGATGCGGGAAAAACGCTTTTTTTTCAAAAAAAATCGACATATTTCGCAAAAGAGTCCGTCACGGCATTTGACAATGCATTTTTACCGTGCTACAGTTTTAATGTTGACTATTTTTTGATTTTATTTTTTGTTTTTTGAAAAACGATAAAAACCGAATTATTTTGGAGAGTCCCCGATGAAAGTCGTCAATGTCGTGCTGAGCGTCCTGATCCTTCTGCTTGCGATTACGAGCGCCGTTTTTTCTTATTTCCTCTTTGACAAGCGGGGCCAGCTGGTCGGCGGCTGGGAAAAGATGGCCGCCGCGATCAACAAGACCGCTGCGGAGCTGGACAAGGGCACCGGTACGACACTTGCAGGAGAATTGAGCACCTCCGCACTGGGGCACGATCAATTCAGTTCGCTGGACGGAAAGCTTGGAAAGATCAGCGATCTGGCCAAACAGGTCATCACCGAGCGCGATGCGCTGGCCGATGCATTGTTCCGGATCGGTTCGACGGTGGAGATGGCCAATATCGCCGGAAAAGAGGCGGCATTCCGCAACATCAACACCTATTCGACCAACAAGGACGACGTGATCAATGCGGTAAGTGACGCGGTCAACCAGCGGAATGCTCTGATCCGCAGTCTGATCACCGCGGCGGCGAAACTGAATGTGAAACTCGATGCCGGCGAATTGAAGCGCGGCGATCTCAAGGCGTTCCGTCAGCTTGATGAACGTCTGGCCGAGATCGGCGGCCGTCAGAATGCGTTTGAACGCAACGTGCGTGAAATCGGCGGTCAGACCGGCGTGAGCGGTTTGAATTTCGACACCGGAAAATACGAGGAATCGTTGAAGCGGGTTGTTCAGTCGGTCATCGATTTGAAGAACAAACTCAAGGAAGCAAATGACAAGATTGCCTCGCTGCAGCGTGAGATCGCTTCGCTGCAGGCCGCGGTCAAGGAGCGCGACGGCAAGATCGCCGCGCTGCAGAAGACGCTGGAGACCAAGCAGGCGCAGATCGATGAATTCAAGGTGGCGCTCGGTGTGGATTCGACGCTGGAACTCCCGGCGCAGTGGAAAGAAGGTTCGGTTGAGGCGCGGCGTGCGGTGTGTGCGCGGGTGGTTCAGGTCAGCGAGAAGTTCGGTTACGTGACGATCAACATGGGTTCGATGAGTGTGGTGACCCAGAAGATCGGCAACAAGGAATTCGACATCAATCCGCAGTTGCAGGATGGAATGGAACTGGTGGTTGCGCGTGGCGACTTGAACAGCCCGGATCTGCAGTACGTCGGTCGGATCAAGCTTACGCAGGTTGACAAGAGCTGCTCGATTGCCGAACCGGTCTCCGATGCGATGCCGATTGCGGTGGGCGATATCGTCTTCTTCGACGTCGCAACGCTGAAATGATTCGCGGGGAGGGGTTGAAAAGTGTTTCAGTCGAAATTTTTCGCGATTATGATTATCCTGACCTTTGTGGCAATCGTTGCGACGCTGGTGTTTCAGGGGTTGGAGATGGGAGAGTACGATCTCTTCAATACGATGTTCGGTTCGAAATGATGCGCAAAATCTCCGCATGGGGCGGCGTGGCGGCGTTGCTGCTTCTGCTGGCGCTGGTGTTTTCCGGCTGTACGGAGCATGAGCGGCGCGGTTACAGCGCGATTCCGCAGAATACTCCGGCGGATTGGGAAGCGCGGCCGTATGGTTCGTTGCGCAATTGAGGATACAATGGAGACGGTACCGTGAGTGTGCCGTCTTTTTTTTGTTTTCAGGACGGTGTCGCCTGATGTTGGCCGGCCTGGCGGCGGAGATGGAAAAATATTAAAAAAAATTGCTTTTGAATTTGCATTCATTCAATATGGGGATACTTTTTACAGTCGTCGGAAAAGTCGGCTCCATCCGGGGTGGAATTTCCGGCGGAGGATTGTAAAATCATGGGTTCCTCCGTTTTGTCCGGAACGTGACGGATCAGGACGGAAATTGCGAGAACGTTTTTAGGGATGAAAGGTTGAAGGTGCAATGCGGATAGACGTTCTGGACTATTACAGCAAGGATGACTGGCTCCTGATGAAGCATGAAGCGGATCGGCATCCTACGCCGTTTCTGGTGGTGAATCTCGGCATTGTGCAGCGCAAATACAATGAATTGCTGCAGCATTTTCCATTTGCAAAAATTTATTACGCCGTGAAAGCGAACCCCGCCGTGGAGGTGTTGGAGTTGTTGCGCGACCTTGGTTCGAACTTCGATATCGCGTCACGTTATGAACTGGATCGAGTGTTGTCGCTCGGCATCGCTCCTGAACGGATCAGTTACGGAAATACGATTAAAAAACCGGCGGACATCCGTTATTTTTATGAAAAAGGGGTTCGGCTTTTTGCAACCGACAGCGAAGGGGATCTGCGCAATATTGCCAAAGAGGCGCCCGGAGCAAAGGTGTTCTTTCGAATTCTCACGGAAGGCAGCGAGACTGCGGACTGGCCGTTGTCGCGCAAATTCGGCTGCCATCCGGATATGGCGATCGATCTGGTCATGCTGGCAAAGGAGTTGAATCTGGAACCTTACGGGATCTCCTTTCACGTCGGTTCGCAGCAGCGTGATATCGGCGCCTGGGACTCGGCAATCGCCAAGGTGCGGTATATTTTCGACTATCTGGAAGGTGAGGGGCTCAAGCTTTCGATGATCAACATGGGCGGCGGCTTCCCGGCGAATTACATTTCCAAAACCAATGAGATGACGGTCTATGCTGAGGAAATCACCCGTTATCTGGAAGAGGATTTCGGGGATGATTTTCCTGAGATCATCCTGGAACCGGGGCGTTCGCTGGTCGGCGAATCCGGAATTCTCGTGAGCGAAGTGGTGCTCATTTCCCAGAAGTCATCGATGGGAGTTGACAAATGGCTCTACATGGATACCGGGAAATTCAACGGGTTGATCGAGACGTGGGATGAGAGCATCAAATATCCGCTCTATTGCGAAGCCCGCGGCGAACCGTGCGAAGATTTCATCATCGCCGGGCCAACCTGCGACAGTCAGGACGTGATGTATGAATATTTCCGCAATCCGGTTCCGGCGTACATCAAGCCGGGCGATCGGATTTACTGGTTGAGCACAGGGGCGTACACGTCGAGTTACTGTTCGGTGGAGTTCAACGGTTTCCCGCCGCTGCCGGTTTATTTTGTGAAGTGAAGCGGAAGAGCCTGTGGGAGCGTTTTTCGCTTTCCGCAGCGATGACGGCAGAAAATAACGCCCGTCGGAAGGCGCAGAACAGCTTCCGGCGGGCGTTTCCCTTTTTTGTTTATCGGATCACCAGCCCTTCGACGAATTGATTTTTCTCCAGTCGAAGCATCTCCGGCGAAGTGATTTTCTTCCCGCCCATGGTCAGATTTTCGATGGTGAAGTTGCGGATCAGATGATCGGCGTTATAACCTGAGAGTTTGATTTTGGGTGTGTTGGTTCCGAGGTAGGTGATGTTGCGCAGCGTGGTGTCATGGATGCGGCCGCGTTGATCGTCCTGTCCCCAGACATCGGAGCCGATCCAGAAATAGCCGAGTGTGTCGGTCGAATCTTCGATACGGATATCTTCGAAGAGCGTATTCTTCATCGTGCCGGAATCCGAGACGAGAATGCCCAGCGCGGCGCAGTCATGCCCTTTGGAGAAGTCATGGATGATGTCGCAGTCACGGAAGGTTACGTTTTCGATGTCGCGACGGGTTTCGCTGATCAATCCAAGTCCGCGGGCGCGTTCATTCCAGATGACGCAGCGCTGCACGAGAATGTCCCGGGCGGGCGGGCTTCCCCACGGGGTTTTGACGCAGATGGCGTCGTCGTCGTTGCGCATGAAACAATCTTCGACGAGAACGTTGCGGCAGTGAAGCAGATCGACCCCGTCGGAACTGGTGTCTTCGCTGGCGATCTGTTTGACGTTGCGGATGACGACGTCTTCGCAGTTGCCGGCGACGATGGTCCAGGTTGCCGAGTTGATCATCGTGATTCCTTCGACCAGAATTTTTTTGCTGTCCAGAAACCAGAGCGTGCGGCGGCTGTGCCACGGCAGGTCGCTCATGTCGAGAATGCCGCGGCCGCGAACGCTCACGTTTTCCGCTTTCACAGCGGAAACCAGCTCCTTGTAGCCTTTGTAACCGTAATAAGTCTTCGCTTCGATGTTTTTTTCGTCCGGCGGAATGCAGGCGCGGACGATCGCTCCCGGCGCAAGGTAAAGCGTCTGGCCGCTTTTAAGATCCAGCGTCGCAATCTTATGTAATCCGGGGCCGAAATAGATTACATTCGGATCATCGGGGGAGGGCACGTCGCTTTCCGGCGGATTGGCGAAAATATGCAGGGCGCTTTCAATCGAATCATTGATCTCCAACGTAAGCCGACACGGTTGTTCCACGGAAAAGCGAATCGTATTTCCCTCGATCTGCGGTTTGATTCCGAGCGAGAGAGGGCGGATCACGGCCGACTTCACCGGGCGGGTCGAGCGGATTTCAAGTTCCGCGCGCCCCGTGAAATCAAAGCTGCCGAACGAAGCGTTTTTGCCGTTCATGGTATCGACGGAGTAGAGGATCACATTCTTTCCTCCGGCGGAAAGTTTCCACTCTTTCGATATCGGCATCCCTTCGGTTTCCGGGTAGGTGATGACGGTGTTTTCCGCAGCGGAGAGAATCAGCGCAACACCAACGCTGAAAAAGAGGGTCAATATGCGTTTCACTTGAGGTTTCTCTTTCTATCAACAGACGGATATCATTTACTTCTTACGGAATGGTCGGACCGCCGTAGTTCATCCAGGAACCGGAGGCGTTCCATTTTCCCGGAATGCTTTCCGGCCAGATGCTTTTACTGCTGTTGCAGATTTCGGCGTAATTCAACGTCCTGACGTGTCCGTCGACATACGCGAAATTCGCCTTCAAGCTGTGGCGCACCTCCACTTTATAACACGCCCCCAGCCACTGATACATCGTGTCGGCGATCAGAAAGATTTCAGACGGATTTTTGATCTGCGAGGTGGTTTTGCTCAAATCACCCCATGCGCCAAGTGCATCGTTCATCGCATAATTATAACCGATTTTCTTTGCGTTTGAGGTGAGGGTTCGCTCTGCGGGGCAGTAGAATACTTTTTCGCTGCGTCCGACGTAATCGTAGACGAACGGCTGGTAATCGTCCCACTGCGTCGGATAAACTCCTTCCATATTGTTTTCATACCATTGTTTGGCATTGCACCCCTGCACTTCGTTGGGAAAACGTCCGCCGTTGTTGTCCGAATAGAGCAGCAGTGCCATGCCGATCTGTTTCTGATTGGAGATGCAGCTGGCTGTGTGAGCCGACTCGCGCGCCCGCTGCAACGCCGGCAGCAGCATCGAGGCGAGGATTGCAATGATGGCAATAACCACCAGAAGTTCAATCAATGTGAAGCAGGATTGTTTTTTCATCTTTTTTTTTCCTTCAATTTAAATATCATGCCGGCTGGATTCCCGAACCAGCAACGTTGGTTTTATTACAATATCTTCCATATAATCAGGATCCTCCATGCGCCGCATCAGATAGGCGAAGGCCTGCCGGCCGAATTCCTCCAGCGGCTGTTCCACCGTCGTCAGGGTGGGAACCAGATATTCCGTGGTCGGTTTTCCGTCGAATCCGATGATGGCGAGCTCCTCCGGAATGCGGATACCGTAGTCTGCCGCACCCCGGACGACGCCCTCGGCAAATTCATCGTTCGAACAGACCAGAATTCGGGGAAGCCGTTTGTTTTCCGCCAGAAAGGCGACGGCACGCCTGCCGTCCCGATGACAATGAAGTCCTTCACGCGGTTCGGTTCCCCAGGGCCCCGGACCATTGAGGCACGCCTCTTCAGCAAGTCTGACCGGCGATCCCGCAAGAAACTCCCGCAGATACGCAAGACGCAGAATACTGGTCGTGGACGGATCGTCCTGCAATTCTCCGACGAACCCGACGGTCGGAAATTGGCGTTCGATCAGATGGTCGGCGATCAATTTCATACCGTATCGATTGTCGAGTCGGATCGAAGGCAGTTCAAGTTCTTCGCAGGTATTGTTGAATACCACGTAGGGGTAACGGTTCCGGTTCAGATGCTCGAACATGCCGATCATCTCCAGCCGGCGCGGATTGTCGTTGGGACGGAAGCCGACGAAGGCGAGCGCATCGATGCGCCGGGTGTCCAGATAACGGCTGTAATCCTGCCCGGTCAACTGCAGAATCTGGTACCCTTCCGCTGCCGCCGCCGGCAGAAGTCCGTTGAGAAGACGCAGCGTGTAACCGGAAAGCGGAGTCGCCAGGTTTTCGGATGGCAACGCCGCCGCGAAACCGATTGTCCGGGAGGATTTCTGCCGCAGCAAGGTCGCTCCGTAATTCGGAGTGTAATTGAATTTCCGAGCCACTTCGAAAATACGCTGCCGGGTCTCACTGGACATGTAAATGCCCGCCTTCGACTCCGGATTGAAGGCTTTCGAAACGGTTCCAATTGATACACCGGCCAATTTTGCAATCTGCCGGATTCCCACTTTCTGCGTCATACAGGATTCCTTCATGGATTCATAAGAAAAACGTTTTATACGCCTATATTATGGATCAAAAACAATAAAAAATCAATGCATAAAACGTTTTTCTTGCAATTTTCTTATTGTTTTTTATTTTGCCAGCGGCCCGTTGATTTCGTCGGCGGCGGGCGAAAAGAATCCCCGGCGGGAATGGAATCCGATCCGGGGATGAGATGAAAACAGGAGAGATTGGAAGGCGGATTATTTTTTCTCCAGAATGGCACGGATTGCCGGTTCCAGATGTTCGGCCATGAGAAAGAAGCCGTAATCGGTCGGATGACAGCCGTCGACGGTCGCCTCGTGCCACTCTTTGCCGAAGAAGGTGCTGCCGTCAAGGAAATAGATATTTGCGTCACCGGCGTTTTTGCGGCGTTCGACTTCATTTTTCTGAATGTCGCGGATGGTGAACAAATATTCCGGCCGCTGTCCGCCGTCATCGAGCCCTTCACTGCTGTAACGGGTGCCGGACACCACCAGAATCGGGGTGTCCGGGTGACGGGCGCGCAGGGCGTCAAGGAAAGGCGGCAAGGTTTTCTTCATGCCGTCGATCGATTCGCAGTTCGCTTCGTAATCGAGCAGGAAAAGCGCCGGATCTGGAATTTGGGCGATGACTTCCGCCACCTCTTTTTCGCCGTTGCCGCTGCCGGAAAAACCGAGATTGAAGAAGGGACGGTTCAGGCGGCGACTGAGGATGTTCGTGTAACACGTGCCGGGTCGGGAGGCGCAGCCGCCCTGCAGGATCGATGTGCCGTACGCGACGATCGGCCGCGGATCCGTCCACGGAGTGGGCGGCGCGATTTTTGCATCTTCATCGAGGCCGATGAATACGGATTCCACCGCACTGTAAAGCGGAAAATGAATGGTGAATTCACGCCATTTCCGCGCCTGCGGACGGAGCAGATCGGCCGTATATTCGGTTGAACCGCTGGAGAACCGCGTCGCAAGCAGGAAACGTTTGCTGCCGGGCTCGCCGACGTAGAGGTCAAACCCGGAACTTCCGATTTCGCTCATGTGATACATGCGGCCGTTCTGTTTGAGTTTGACCTTCAGCACGATACGACCGGTGTCGCTGCGGAAGCGGACCATGCCGCCCGCGGTATGCCAGGCGAGATTCTCCACCCCCGGCGGCAGGGCGGGGGTGTTTTCCAGCGGCATACGGCGGTAACGCCCGTCCTGCGCAAACCAGGGGAAACCGGTCAGTTCGAACGGTTTCTCGAATGGCGCGTGAAACTTCAAGCCGTTCACATCGGCGGGAATGAGACGCATGTTCGGGTCGATTTTCGTTGCATCAAGTTCAACCTGAGCCGCCGTCGCCGAGAACAGCAGCCCGGTTGCGGAGAGCAGGAGTGATATGGAGCGGGAGATGGATTTCATGCGCGTTACCTCAAATTATCAGTTGACTCTCAGAATTTGAAATCTTACGTTTATTCAGTAATATATTGTGCGCCCGGATGTATTACAATCCTCTCCGGCGAAAAAGAAGAAAACTCTTGCGCCGCAGTTTTTCACGATGAAATGCGGTGTCGTGCCGCCGGCTCGGAAAATTCATTTTGAGGCGGCAGAGTTTCCGAGCAGTGCGGCGAGTCGTCCGGGATAGGTTTCCGCGTCATATGCCGCAGTGCCTTCGCCCCGGACATATACTCCGCAGGTAATGCTGTCACCGAAACAGACGATCCGGTGCGGCGGCGGCTGAACGGCCAGAATGATTCGGGCCGCCGCTTCGGCAACGCGAAGGTAACCTGCCGCAGTCGGGTGTACGCCGTCATCCGCCGCTGAATTGGCGAGGTTGCGGAACAGCGATTCCTTCGTCCCGTCGGAAGGGCCGAGAATCGTTTCAAGCTCCAGCAGCGGCAGATTGTGCGCGGCGGCGATTGCATGCTGCACTTTGCGCAGTTCCGCCAATCGTTCCGCCGGAGAACGGACGGCGAAATACGCCGGGTCATGCCGCCGTTTCAAGCTCGCGTCATTGGCGTCGGGCGCCGTGCCGAAGAGGACGCGGCATCCGGCACGCAGGAGGGTGGTGACAATCGTTTCCAGGTTGCGGGCGGCTTCGTCGATCGGAACGGAATTGAAGGAGTTGAGCGCATCGTTGGTCCCGAAGAGGACGATGACCCAGTCCGGGTGCCGATCGAGAACATCGGATTGCATTCTCGCCAGTGCCTGGCGGGTGTTGTCGCCGGGAACGCCGGCATTGAAGATTTCAACAGGTTCGTTCTGCATAAGTGAATTCCTCGATGATGTTTTTGAAATATATCATCGAGGAAGGAATGGTGCAAGCCCCAAAAAAGAGCTTCCGGTCAACACGTCACGCACCCATGTTCACCGGAGGCTCGGGGGTGGGGGGGCGGGGGAACTGGCTGGAAAATTAATTCATTCAGAGCACCCCGTTCTTTTTCAACGTTTCAAGCAGCCGTGGAATATTTGCTCCAGTCCCGTAGGTTTTGCCGGTGGGAATGAGGTTGTCCAGTTGCGGAATGACATCGACATTGTTGATGAATTCCTTTTTGAATTCAGGATCGGCGACGACGTTGTTTCGGCCGATTGCCGCGATGGCTTCCGCGTAGGCGCCCCAGTAGAGATTGTTGTGAATATTCCAGGATTTTTGCTTGCCGCGCAGCGTGAGCGGCGTATCGGCGATGACCAGATTGTTGTGGAAATCGACCTTCTCCATCTGGATCGGGTCGGCTTCACCCTTGCCCCAGTTGGCGATCAGAAACACGGCTTTGGAATTATCGGGCGAAATGACGGTATTATTGTAGATGTCAACTCCCTTGAGATTATTCCAGAGCGTGAAAACGGACATGCCGTCGGAAATGGAAAGATTGTTGCGAACCGTGATTTTCCGGTTGGGTGTGTCCGCTTCTCCGCAGATCAGGATGAAACCGCCGCCGTTGTGGAAGCTGAGGTTGTTTTCCATCGTGGTGTTGAAGTTGTTGGTATCGACATCGAACCCCTGACCGTCGCCGTTGCCCGGATGTTTCGCGGTGAAGGCGGCGATGTTGCCGGAGAAGACCGCGTTGTCACAGCTCCACGGCCAGATCGCCACATTGGCCTCCCGGGCGGTGGCGGCGGCATGGTAAACCACGTTGCCGGTCACCTGGACTCCATCGCACGCCCACGGAACGATGCCGTCGCCACCGATGTTGCTCAGGCGGTTGCCGGAAATACGCACTCCGGTACTCGGAAACCAGTCGGTTCTGCGGGCGTGCGGCCAGACGACGAAGACGATGCCGGAACGGCCGACCCGGCGGATCGTATTCTCCTCAATGGTCAGATTGTGGAACCGGCTCGGTTTACGTGTCCCGTTGATTCTGACGAGAATGCCGCCGTTTTCCTTGGCGTCCTGGGCGCCTTCGACATCATGAATGTTCAGATGATGGACACGGACATTTTCCGCAACGCCGTAATTTTCCAGTTCAATCATCAAACCGATCCGGTGCTGCCGGCGGGCGTATGGAAGGAAAAAGGGATCATCGCGGTTGAGCTTTTCATTAGACCATGGAATTCGCGCTTCGGTGACGTTGTCCGGGATAAATTGACTGTTGGACAAATCCAGTTCGGAAATATCCCAATTGTTCTGGTTCTTCAACCGGACGGCAAAAAATGCCTCCTGTGCCGCAATGACCGGAAGTTCGCCTTCGCCATAGGCATTGAGTTTGACCGGCGCCTCGGCGCTGCCGCTGCCGCGCAGTTCGAGGGGGGTATTCCAGCGGGAGCCGCGCTTGAGGCGGAGTTGGTCGCCGGGCGCGAAGATGGTGCAATTGACCTTTTCCAGTGATTTCCATGCCGTTTGAGGAGATGTGCCGGGATTCGCGTCGCTGCCGCTTTCCGAATCGACGTAGTAAGTGGTTTTTCCGGGCGAACGGAACCAGCCGGGGATGGTGACGGCAGAGGGTTCGGACCACTCCGACTCTCCGGCATGGGAGCGGTTCTGGACGCGATAACGATAGGTTTTTCCGGGTTGTACGGTAGTGTCAAGGTAGGTGTGGAACCCGGGCTGTGCTTCGCCGATCGGTTTGAATTCACCCTCGGCTTCGGCACGTTCGATTGCGGCGCCGCGGCTGTTGTCGAAATAATTGTTGAAGCGCAGAAGCGCGGTGAATGGAGTGTTCGTCACATCAACTGTGGTGATCTGAGGTTTCGGCGGAACGGCTGTGATTTCCGGCACCGGCAGAAGTCGTATTGTGTAGTTGTCAACACCGACGGCGGCGTTTTCCACGCCGTAACACCAGATGTTGATTTTCGTCAAATCCGTAGCGACGGGAAAACGTGCCGTGCACAGCAGCACATTGTCGTCGCGGGTCAAACTCCCGCGAATTTGCCCGGCGAATCCATTTGCGTCATTCAGCGTGATTTCCAATCCGGGTTTGCCGTTTTCCGGGACGTTGCGGAAGCGGACGGCTACTTCGAGCCATCCGGTTTCGTTCCGGTTCCAGTCAAGGTAACGCGTGAAGCCGCCTTCGAGAATTTCGAGGTCGCCGCGTCGGGATTGTTCATTTTCCGGGACGACATCGACTTTTCCCCAGACCCGGTAGGGGGCGAGACCTGTATCGGATTTCCATGGAAACAACTCCGCAGCGACGCCTTCCAGAGTTAACAAAAGCATGACGGATAACAGTGCAGAATAGAATTTCATCGACAAAAATCTCCTTGTATGGTATGACGGAAAAGATATTTTTTTGAGGAAAGCGGCGGATGCCGCCGCTTGATTCGTGATTTTCGCTTCAGATTTCAACTGCCCGGATAGGGCGGGTTGGGATCGGACGCAACATACCAGCTCCAGAAATCATAATGCTGTGCCGTGTAACGGGCATTGTCCCAGTGATAATCCGCGAAAAGGACATTGGTCTTTCCGGCATGGGGATAGTTGCGGGTCAATGTCCAGGCAGTATAGCTTGAATCCCAGTAATTGGTCGGTGTCGAGGCGCCCCAGTCATTGGAGTAATATCGCAGAGGTTCATTGTCTTCGATCAAAAACACGTATTTCTGGGGGTTTTTCAAAATGGAGATTTTTTTGCCGCCGAGTTTCCAGCTGTTGTAACCGGGCATGTTGTAGGATACGACCGTCGGGGAACCCTCCAGCTGAAATACGGGACAGCGGTAAACTTCCTTCGGAACCAGATAGTTGTTCACGATCAGGCCGCGCCACCAGCCCTTGTCCCACTGCATCAGCCAGCCCTGATTGTCCTCTACGTAAAGGGCGGAGGCGAGTCCGATCTGTTTGTAATTATTGATACATGCGGTCTCGCGCGCTTTGTCCCTGGCCTGATTCAAGACGGGCAGCAGCATGGAAGCGAGAATTGCGATGATCGCAATCACGACGAGGAGTTCGATCAATGTGAAGGAAGAAAACACGTGACGATGTTGTTTGCGAAGTTTCATAAAAGAATCCTTTCCTTAATCTTTTTGAGAGGTTCCACTGTCAATTATACTTGAAAAAAATAAAAAATCCAATATATTAAACTTTGCTTATTATATATAATTTATGAACCATTAGAGGTTGGGAAAGATGAAAAACGTTCTGTGCGCGATGTGGCAGCCTCAAGCGAGTTTGCTCGAAGAGATATATGATTTCGGTTCCAGTCACAACTGGCAGATCGAATTGTGCGGCCGCCGTCTGCCACCGGGCTGGTCGGGCAATGGAATCATCACCGATTATCTGCAACCGAATGAACTGCGCCTTATCCGGAATTTTGAAAAAACTCCGATCGTTTCCCGCGAACTGCCGCCCGGCGGCAATATCCGGACCGTGGCGTGTGACACCGCTCTAATGGCCAATTTGATAGTCGACTATTTCCGCAGCAAGGGCTTTCGCCATTTCGCCGCCGTCGATGCGCGGGAGTGGTCGGGGGTATTTGACGGACGCTGGCTTGATCCGGTGGTGGCATTGCGGGAAGAATTGCAGCGTTATGACTTGACGCTGGAGGTTTGTTACTGGAATCCGGAGCAGCGTTCCGAAGAATTGACCGATTATGGTTTGATCATGAAGAAACTGAGCCGTTTTTTCCGGGGGCTTCCGAAACCGGTGGCGCTGTTCGTCCCCAACGGCATGTATCTTGCCGTGGTTTATCGGGTGCTGCACGCACTGAAAATAAAAGTTCCCGAGGAGATCGCCGTACTCTGCAACACCGACAATGCGATGATTACGGAGAAAGCGTCAATTCCAACCACCCGGATCAACGGGGAATTGCGCGAAGTCGGGCGGAAAATGGCCGAATTGCTCCACCGGATGATGAATCGTGAAGTTGTTTCGGAGCGCGCGGTTTATGTGACGGCGTCGGCAATTGTTTCGCAGCGAAGCACCGACGTGCTCGCGGTGCCGGATGTGAAACTGGCGACGGCGGTGTCGTTTCTGCTGCGCAATTACATGAACTTCATCAGCGTCGAGGATGCGGCACGTGCGGCGGGGATTTCTCCGAGCATGCTCAACCGCCTTTTCCGGAAACATCTGGACAAGACGCCGGTCGCATTCCTTCAGGAACTCCGGCTGAACCGGATCCGCGATCTGCTCGACGGCACCGAATTGCCGTTGCCGGAGATCGCCCGCCAGACCGGTTACGGTTCGAGCATGTCGCTCTCGCTCGCATTCAAACGGGCCGAAGGCATGACGCCCGGCGCCTACCGGCTGTCCCGCCGGAAACGTTGATTTCATGAAGAAAACGACCATGGCCTTTTCATTGAAATAATGTCTGCTCCTGCTTGTAAAGTTCCGGGGAAAGTGTTATGTTACACGCCATTGTTCATAAAGGAGTGCGAACGATGGCACAAAAGTTCATGCTGGGTTTTTTCTGGTCGTTTCTGAGTGCGTTTCTCTGGGGGACAACCTATCTGGCCGGCCGGGCGCTGATGCGAGACGGCGGTGCGATCGATCCGGTGACGCTTTCGCTGATCCG